>DASPWG010000103.1:0-10527 GCA_035621915.1 Streptosporangiaceae bacterium | reverse complement strand
GCACCGGATCCGGCCGGGAAGCTGTCGCTTCCCCTGACCGCAGGCTCAGCGTCGCATACGCCGGTTCGCTGGCGATTTATCGGTGATTTACCGGCAGCTTTGCTACCAGTTTCGCTGCCGCGGTGCGTCAATGTCGCGGTGTGCGCATAGCTCGGCGGCGACGCATCGGCTTACTCAAGGGTTCTGTGCCGTCCTGCGGGCGTCATAGCACCGGCAGAACGGCACAGAGCCGGCGGGCCATGGAGAAATGTCTTGTATGCGGGGCTAGTCGTCGCGGTTTCTGACCGCCTGGTCCTAGCAGGCCAGCGCGGGGCGGTCGACGGCCGGGTCGCCGTCGGGAATGTCGGCTGTCTCGTGCAGCCGGGCGCGGATGCGGTCGGCGTCGGGATGCTGCAGGTCGCCGAGCATCTCCAGGGCCTGCTGCCAGGTCTCACGGGCGCCCGCCAGGTCGCCTGCAGCTTCGTGGGTGTCGCCGACGTGGATCAGGCAGTAAGCCTGTCCCCACAGGTCCCCAAGCTCCGCCGACAGCATGAGCGACTGCTGGAAGCAGGCGATGGCCTCCACGTGCTCGGTGAGCTGGCGGTGCACGGTGCCCAGGCTGTGCCAGGCGTCAGCCAGGCCACCGAGGTCGCCAAGCTCGCCGTACAGCTCGACCGCCTCCGAGCAGTGCTCCCTGCCCTTCTCCGCGCTGCCAAGCCTGGCAAGCTCCAGCCCTACCAGGTGCAGCATGTAGGCCTCGCCGATCCGGTCGCCGGCGGATCGGAACAAGACGAGCGCCTGCTCGCCGTGATACAGGGCCGGCTCGTGGTCGCCCTGCCTGCCGAGCGCGATGCACATGCCCAGGTGCGCAGATCCCTGCCCGGCAAGATTCCCGGCTAGCTCGAAGTGCGCGAGTGCCTGCGAGTTGTGCTCGATACCGCGCTCGATGTCGCCGGACAGGCTGCAGACCTGCGCCATGCGGTGGTGCGTCCAGCCCAGGCCGTTGTGGTCCTGCAGGCGTTCCGCCGCCGCGAGCGCGATGTCGTTGACCGCGGCCCAGTCCTGCCACAGGCCCTGGCCGTCCAGGAAACTGCGCAGCGTCCACGGCAGCTGCCAGGCCGCGGCGTCCAGGCCAGCCGTCTCGGCAAGCCTGACCGTGGCCAGCAGCACCTGAAGCTCCGCGCGGAACCAGGCCAGCGCCGGCTCTCTGCTCTCGAACCGTTCCGGCGTGACGCCCGGCACCGGGTCAGCCAGCGCGATCGGATGGCCAAGAGGCGCCAGCAGCAGCGTCGCGGTGTGCGCACCGTGCAGGTAGTGGTCGACAAGCCGTGCCTGCGCGCCGACCAGCTCGTCCTGTCCTGCGGCGTCGGACAGCAGCTCAGCCGCATACGCCCGCAGCAGGTCGTGCAGGACGTATCGTCCGGCAGAGTGCTCGGTCAGCAGGCTCGCGGCCGCGAGTTCGGCGAGCGCCCGGCGGGCCTGCACGCGCGTAACGCCCGCGAGGCTGGCGGCCGCCGGGATCGTGACGTCCGGCCCCGGATGGGCGCCGAGCAGGCGGAAAATCCGCGCTGTCGCCTCTGGCAGCTGGCGGTAGGACCAGGAGAAGACGGCGCGCACGCTGGTCGCCGGGTCGCCGGTCTCAAGCGCGTCGAGCCGGTCCTGCTCGACCGCCAGCGCTGCTGCCAGCGCGTCCAGCGGTAGCGAGGGCTGGGCCGCGGCCCGCGCGGCAGTGATGGCCAGGGCGAGTGGCAGCCGCGCGCACAGCCGGAGGATGAGCCGGGCGGCAGCGGGGTCGGAGGCGGTCCTGTCGTTCCCGAGCCGCGCGGCGAGTAGCGCCATGGCGTCCTGCTCTGCCAGCAGCCCGAGCGGAACCGGGTACGCGCCCACGGCTGCTACCAGTCCGGACATCGACGAGCGGCTCGTCACCAGGACCAGGCACCCGGCGCCGCCGGGCAGCAGCGGGCGAATCTGCTCGGGCTCGCGGGCGTTGTCCAGCACGATGAGCATCTGCCGCTCGGCGGTCAGGCTCCGGTACAGGCCGGCCTGCGCTTCCTGGGAGTCGGGGGTCTGCTCGCGAGGCACGCCCAGCCCGTTGAGGAGGATGCGGACGGCCTCGCCGGACGCGACGGGCACGCCGGACGGGTCGTAGCCGCGCAGGTTCACATGCAGCTGACCATCGGGGAAACGACTTGCGGCACGGTGCGCCCAGTGCAGGGCCAGTGCCGTCTTGCCCACGCCGGCAGTGCCGGTGATCACGACGACCGTTGCGGTTCCCGTCCGCGCAGCGTCCTCGAGCAGTTCGTCAAGCACTTGCAGCTCGGCGTCCCGGCCGGCGAAGTGTGTCACCCCGGCCGGCAGCTGGCGCGGCATGATCCTCGCCTCCGCGGCTCCATCCTGATCGGCGGGTGGCGTTGCGCTGTCGCTGTCAGGACGGGCCGGCTTCGGCGGCTGCGGGCCGGCTGCTGCCGCCGCGTCAGCAGTACTGTCGGGCGGCATGCTGGCTGGCCGCTTGACCGGCGTGAATTCGAGCCTGCGGTCGGCAGCCAGGATCTGCTGCTGCAGTGCCTGCAGTTGCGGGCCGGGATCCAGGCCGAGCTCATCGCTGAGGAGCCGGCGAGCCTGCTGGTAGGCGGCGAGGGCGTCACCCTGCCGGCCGCATCGGTACAGGGCGAGCATGAGCTGCCCGCGCAGCCGCTCGCGCAGCGGATTCCTGGCGATCAGGCCGGGCAGCCGGCCAGCGAGCTCCGCATGCCGTCCGGCGGCCAGGTCGGCGTCGGCCTGATCTTCGAGCACTGCCAGCCGCTGCTCCTCGAGGCCGGCTGCCTCCGCCGCCAGCCGCGGGCATGCGTCGGCCACCTCGCCAAGCGCCGGGCCGCGCCAGCGGGAAAGTGCCTGTCGCAGCAGGTCGGCGCCGCCAGCCGGGTCAGCGTTCGCGGCAAGCGTCCTGCCCCGCCTGGCCAGTGACGCGAACGACTGTGCGTCCAGCTCGCCGGGCTCCAGCGCCAGCATGTAGCCAGGAGGCGCCGTGACCACCCGCGACTTGGTCCGGCCTGGCTCGATCTCGCCGAGCCGGCGCCGCAGCAGGTGCACCTGGACGTGCAGGTTCTTCTCCCGCTGGCGGGAGGCTTCCTCCTGCCAGAGCGCGTCGATCAGCGTCCCGACAGGCACCACCTGGTTGGCCGACAGTGCCAGCACGGCCAGCAGGACACGAAGCGACGGCTGGGAAATGCCGGCCGGCGCACCGGACACGTAGACGTCGACTGGCCCGAGCAGGCTGATAACGAGCCCAGTGTCGTTAGCCGACTCGTCATCCATAAATAGGAATAGTACTTTTTTATTCACAAACCCATGGGGCCGAAGCCCCTATGGGTCCGGTATCGGCGGCGCGTGGTCTTCGGGGCGGGACTACATCATCTCGTCGGTGAACGGCAGCATCACGGTCTTGACCTCGGTGTAAGCCTCGATTGCGGTCCTGCCGCCCTCGCGGCCGATGCCGGACTGCCGGTACCCGCCGAAAGCCGCATGCGGCTCGAGCTGGTAGCCGTTGATGCCGACCGTGCCCGCCCGCAGCGCCTTGGTCAGCCGCAAGGCGCGCTTGATGTCACTGGTCCATACGGTCGCCGCAAGGCCGTATTCGGTCGCGTTGGCAATCTTGATGGCCTCGTCCTCGTCGGTAAACGGGATAACCGACAGCACCGGGCCGAAGACTTCCTCGCGCGCGATCGTCATGTCGTTGTGCACGTCGGTGAAGAGCGTCGGGGCCACGAAGTTGCCCGCCGCCAGGTCGCCGCCGGCCCGGCTACCGCCGCATACCAGCCTGGCGCCCTCGGCCTGGCCCTTGTCGATCAGGTCCAGCACCCTGTCCAGCTGGCGGGGGTTGATCAGCGGCGATGAGCTGACGGCCGGGTCGAACGGGTTGCCGTAGTTCACCATGCTGGCGATCATCTCGGAAGTACCGAGGAACTCCTCGACCGCGTCGGCGTGCACGAGCGCCCTGGTCTGCGCCAGGCATACCTGACCGGACAGGCCAAGGGTCACGGTGCCCATCGTGATCATGGCCGAGGCGGCGACGTCGGCGTCGGCGAAGACGAGTGCCGGGCTCTTGCCGCCGAGCTCCAGGCTGACGCGCTTGAAGGTGCCGGCCGAGGCCTCGATGATCTTGCGGCCCACGGCCCGGCTGCCGGTGAAGGAGATCTTGTCGACCAGCGGGTGATTGATCAGCGCGTCGCCGGTCGGATCGCCAGGGCCGGTCACGACGTTCAGCACCCCGGCTGGTACGCCCGCCTCCTCGATGAGCCGCACCAGCCGCAGTACGGAGAAGGTGGCGTACTCCGACGGCTTGAGCACGATGGTGCATCCGGCTGCGAGCGCGGGCGCCAGCTTCTGCGCGGTGAGCAGCAGCGGGGCGTTCCACGGCACGATGGCCCCGACGACTCCGACCGGCTCGCGCAGGGTCATGACCAGGTGATCGCCGCCCTGGAACGGGGGCAGCGTCTCACCGGCCAGCTTGTCGACCCAGCCGGCGTGGTGGTCGAACACGTCCGCGACGAACGCATAGGACATGCCGTAGACGCCGCCGAAGGTCAGCGGGACGCTGTTGTCCAGCGCCTGCAGTGCGAGTAGTTCGTCGCCATGCTCGCGGACCAGGTCCGCAATCCGGCGCAGCAGCCTGGCGCGCTCGCCGGCCCGGGTCCGCGGCCACGGTCCCTCGTCGAATGCGGCCCGGGCCGCACGGACCGCGCGGTCCACATCCTGCGGCCCCGCGATCGGGAACGCGGCTACTTCCTCGCCAGTGGCCGGATGGCTGTGCGTCCAGGTCTGGCCTTCCGCCGACGGACCCCAGGTCCCGCCGACCAGCAGCTGTCCGTCGGTAAGGCCGGTCTCGTCGCGATGCGGCTTGATCGAAGCAACCATGGCTCGCCCCTCAACTGAAACGTGTTCTACTTCCTGGGAGGGTATAACGAACCGGCAGTTACGGCTAGGAAAGCAGGCGGCTCTCCACCGCCGTGCACGAGCAGGCTCGCGCCGCTGATGTAGGAGGCCCGCGGCGAGGCGAGGAACACGCAGGCCGCCGCCACGTCGGCAGCAGTTGCCATCCGCTGCAGCGGGACGGCGCGCGCGACCGCCGCGGCTGAGTCGGCGTCGCCGTAGTGATCGGCCGCGGCCTGCGTCGCGACGAAGCCGGGAACGACGCTGTTGAGCCTGACCCTGGGGGCCCACTCGATAGCCAGGCTGGTGACCAGGTGCTGCAGGCCAGCCTTGGCCGCGCCGTAGGCAGCTGTCCCCGGCGAGGGCCGGACGCCGCTCACGCTGCCGATCATGATGATCGAGCCGCCGCCCTGCTGCTCCTGCATGACGGTGTTAGCGGCCTGCGCGCAGTGCAGCGGGGCGATGAGGTTAAGTTCAATGACCTTTGCATGGAAACGTGGCGATGCCGTGGCTGCTGCCGTCTGCGGCGCGCCGCCGGCGTTGCAGACCAGGACATCGACCCGCCCGAAGTCCGCCACGGCCGCAGCGATCAGCTGTCCGGCCTGATCGGGGTCCCGCACGTCCGCGCGCACGTACCTGGCTCGCTGGCCGCCGCCCTGCGGCAGCTCGCTGTCGTCGGCAGGGGGAGTGCGCCCGCAGACGAGCACCTGCGCTCCGGCCTGCAGGAACGTGCTCGCTATGCCGGCCCCGATGCCCCTGGTCCCGCCGGTGACAACGACCGCGCGGCCCGCGAACTCCCGGTCCGCGGATTCCTGCTGGCTCTGCATGGCGCCATGCTAGAGGGTGGGCTCCAGCTCGCCGTCCTCGTCGGCCGGGCCGCTTGCCGGCCGCACGTCCGGGAGCACGGTCGCGAAGTAGGACTGCGCGGCAGCGGTGGTGCCGACGTCACGACCCGCCGCCTCGGACATGTACCAGCGGTGCTCCAGGATCTCGTGAAATATCTCCGGCGGGGCGAGGCGGCCGCGCAGGCTGTCCGGGATCGCGGCCACGACCGGGTCGTAGACGTCCTCGAGCCAGCGATGCGCCGCGAGCGTCTCCGACGCCGGCCGCCCGTCACGCTGCTCGAGGTAGGCGCGGAAGCTCGCGATGTCGTTGAGCAGCCGGCGGGCCTGGTTCTCCTCGGCGCTGATGCCGGTCTGGCGGAACAGCTGCCTGCTGGACTGGCCGGTATCGGCGACCTTCGTGCGGACCCGAAGGTGGATGCCCTCCCCGCCCGCGATCAGCTCGACCTCGTCGGCGTCGAAGCCGAGGTCATTCAGGCAGCGCAGCCGGTCCGCGATCCGGTACCGCTGATCGGCCGGCTGGAACACCTCCTCCTTGGTCAGCTCGTACCACAAGCCGTGGTACCTGCGCTCAAGCTCCTCGCTGACCTCGATCGGGTCCACGTCGTCGGGCAGCAGTTCGCCGGCCTGCAGGTCCATCAGCTCCCCGCAGACCCGCTCGGTGGCGATGTCGAGGTCCAGGCCGCGCTGGCCGTCGGTCAGCGTGGGGTACCGCTCGCTGGTCTCGGTATCCACCAGGTAGGCCTGCAGGGTGCCCGCGTCGGCGCGGAACAGCGCGTTCGACAGCGAGCAGTCTCCCCAGAAGAAGCCGGACAGGTGCAGCCGCACGAGCAGTTCCACGAGCGCATCGAGCAGCCGGTCCACCGGCGGCCCGCCGCGCGGTCTGGAGAAGACCGCGCGATAGGTGCTGGCGAAGTCCAGGAATCTCGTCACCAGCACGGCGTCGGCGTCCCGGCCGCGGTCGACCACGATCCCGACCACCTCGACCGCGGGAATGCCGAGGTCGGCAAGCACCCGCAGCATCCGGTACTCGCGCCTGGCCAGGTCCTCGCCGATCGACTTCAGCGCATACAGCTCGCCGCCGTCGGCAGCGAACCTGACCACGTGCCTGGACAGCCCGCGCTGGCGGATCTCCACCAGCCGGTCGTCACGCCAGTCCTCCAGCGGCAGCTCCCAGGGCAGCGTGAGCAGCCCCGCGGCGTCGGCGGCCGGAGGGCTGAACACAAACCGCATCAGGCTCCTGCTCCGTCCTGCCATACGGGCCGCGAGATCAGCTGGCTATGGCATACGCCTGGTAGATGGTCTCGGTGGTGCTGTCGCCTGCCGAGTCGGTCACTGCCGACCTTAGCGAGACGAAGCCGCTGGCCGGATCGTCCACCGTCGCCTTCCACGCACTCCCGTGCCCGGTGACGGCGATGGCCTGCCAGGTCTTCCCGTCGTTGAACGAGACCCACACCCTGACGCTGCGCACTGCGTGCCGCGGCGGCGACACGAAGCCAAGCGCGCGCGGCTCTATGACCTGCATGTGGATGACGGTTGCCGCTCCCGGCAGAGCCTGGTTCTCCAGGTTGAGACCCTGCGGCACGAAACGCATGGCGGTGACCGGCACCAGGAGGAAGTCCAGCCCCGACGTCGGCGCGGCACGGAATCGCCAGGCCAGGCTGTCGCGCGCGGACAGCAGGCCCGCGGGGAGGGTCATGCCGGGTACCCGCCGCTGCGCGGAGATATCCATGGTGTACCAGGCTGCGCGTGCGATCCGGACCTGGAACGTGCGGGTCGCACGCCACTGCGAGAGCACCGCCTTCTTGAGCAGCCTGCCACCTGAGTACAGCCTGATCGTGCTGATGTCGCAGCACGTACTGCTGACCTGGTCCGGATCGCTGATCGGCCCCTCGGGGAAGAAGTCGATCGAGTCCGCCTGGACGCTCGGGAAGTCCTGGTACGGCCCCCACGCGGCAGCGCCGAACGCGATCGCGTAGCTGTGCCCGGCCAGGAACCGGTGGGTGCTCTGCCAGCCGGCGCGGTAGGCGTCCGCTGCGGCGGTCCAGGTGCCTGCGCTGACGTACTCGGTCGAGGACGAACCTGACCCGGCAACCGGGACCGCGCCGCTCAGCCCGCAGCTGTCGGTGCTCTGCAGGCTGGCATCCTCATAGCCGCCCACGACCTCGCCTGCGTCGAAGGAGACCTGCACCTGCGCCATCTGCGACAGGCGCCCGTGGTAAACGGGAGCGCTTGGTATCCCGCCGGATGACTGTCCGCCGATGAGGTAGGACGCGGTGGCACCCTGCCATGTGCTCGCATACCCGAAGGTGAGGTCCGAGCTGCGGACCGGGGCGGCGTACAGGGTTCCGGCCGCGCTGCCCGCGCCGATCGGAGCGCCGGGCACGAAGTTGCCGCCGACGCAGGCCTGGACGTTGTCGCCGGTGTCCGTCGCCCCCGGCACGTCCAGGCTGAACGTGACGAGCTTGCCGTCCCGCGCGTCCAGGTCGATGGTCTCGCTGTGGGTGATGTCGACCCGGCGCACGACCAAGGTGGTGCTCAGGATCGTGTCGTCGGGGCCAGTGGTCAGTACGGCGGCGCCGATCCAGGCGCTGCCTAGCGGCACCGAGACGGTCTTCCCGCTGGTGTAGATGGGGATGTAGTCCGTGCCGTAGATGGCGGCCTCGACGGCAGTTTTCTGGCCGTCGCGCTCGATGCCGGTCACGTGGATCCTGGCTGTTGCCGCTGGCGCCGCCCCCGAGGCGGCCGGGAATGTCAGCCCGGCCAGTCCGAGGGCCAGTGCGGCAAGCGTGCCCACGCGAGATGCGACCTTCATTGCTGACTCCCCATGCGCCGAGTTGCCGCCGGCCAGCGCGGTGTAACTGCATTTAACACCTGATTTATGGCTATCGGTAGCTGGGCCGGGGACCCGGCAGCCCTGCTTCACCGCAGCGCCCGAGCCGGATAAGCTGCCCGAGCAAGCGCTAGGTCAAGAGTAGGCTGGCCTAGGGAACCGATGCGGCCGGCTCGGGCAGGTCGCAGCCGGGCGGGCACCGAGAGCGTGGAGCCGCCAGATGAGCGTCGAGGTGCACTGCACAGGCGGCGTCGCCGAGGTTATTATCGACTTTCCGCCAGTGAACGCGCTGCCCGCGCAGGGCTGGTTCGATCTGGCGGCCGCGTTGTCGGGGGCCGGTAAGGATCCCGGCGTGCGGGCCGTGATCCTCGCCGCGGAGGGCCGCGGCTTCTGCGCGGGCGTCGACATCAAGGAGATGCAGGCCGCGCCGGGCCACAGTGCGCTGATCGAGGCCAACCGCGGCTGCTTCGCGGCTTTCGCCGCGGTCTACGAGTGCGAGATCCCGGTCATCGCCGCTGTGCACGGTTTCTGCCTGGGCGGCGGTGTGGGCCTGGCGGGCAGCGCCGACGTCGTGATCGCTGCCGAGGACGCCACCTTCGGGCTGCCCGAGGTCGACCGCGGCGCGCTCGGCGCTGCCACTCATCTGGCCAGGCTCGTGCCACAGCAGCTGATGCGGACCATGGTGTACACCTGTGAGCCCGTTTCCGCCCGTGAGCTGATGAAGTACGGCACCGTGCTGGATGTGGTGCCAGCCGAGCAGCTGCGGGACCGGGCCAGGGAGCTTGCGGCGAAGATCGCCGCGAAGAATCCGGAGATCATCAGGCTGGCGAAGCAGTCGCTCAACGGCATCGATCCTGTCGACATCAGGCGGTCGTACCGATATGAGCAGGGCTTCACGTTCGAGCTGAACCTGACTGGCGTCTCGGACGAGGCGCGGCAGGCGTTCGTGGACGGGCGCTGACGATGCCGGTGAGCGTGCTCACGCCGGCGGAGGTTGCCGCGGAGCTGCGGTCCGGCATGACGATCGGCATCGGCGGCTGGGGATCGCGGCGCAAGCCCATGGCGCTGGTGCGTGCGATTGCCGCCTCGGATCTGGCGGACCTGACGGTCGTCAGCTACGGCGGGCCCGACGTCGGGCTGCTGATCGCGGCGGGCAAGCTCAGGCGCCTGGTCACCGGGTTCGTCACGCTGGACTCGGTGCCGCTGGAGCCGCACTTCAGGCTCGCGCGGCAGAGCGGTGCCATCGAGCTGACCGAACTGGACGAGGGGATGCTGCACTGGGGCCTGCTGGCGGCCGCGCACCGGCTCCCGTTCCTGCCGATGCGGGCCGGGCTCGGCTCGGACGTGATGCGGGTCAACCCGCAGCTCCGCAAGGTCCGCTCCCCGTACGCCGACGGGGAGGAGTTCGCCGCGGTGCCGGCGCTGCGGCTGGACGCCGCGCTGGTGCACATGAACAGGGCCGACACCAGGGGCAACGGTCAGTACCTGGGTCCCGACCCGTACTTCGACGACCTATTCTGCCGGGCGGCGGACCGGGCGTACCTCTCGTGCGAGCGGCTGGTGCCGACGGGCGAGTTGGTGGCGGGCGGCCCGGTGCAGAGCCTGCTGATCAACCGGTCCATGGTGGACGCGGTCTGCGAGACCCCGGGCGGGGCGCACTTCACCAGCTGCGTGCCTGACTACGGCCGCGACGAGGCGTTCCAGGCGGACTATGTCGCCGCCGCCGGTGATCCGGAACGGTGGGAGCAGTTCCGCGCCACCTACCTGGCCGGGGACGAGGCGTCCTACCAGGATGCCGTGGCTGCCAGGCGGGTAACGGCGTGACCGGAGGAGGGCCGACGCGCGCGGAGGTCTGCGTGGTGGCGTGCGCGGAGGCCTGGCGCGGGGACGGCGCGATCGTCGCCAGCCCGATGGGCGTCATCCCGTCGCTGGGCGCGCGCCTGG
>DASPWG010000102.1:0-15825 GCA_035621915.1 Streptosporangiaceae bacterium | reverse complement strand
AGCTTTACCGGACGGCGCTAGCCCTCCGCCGGGCGGATGGCGAACTCGCCGACGATACGCTCACCTGGCTGGATGCCCAGCCTGGAGTCCTGGCCTTCAGCAGGCCGGGAGGCCTGCTCTGCGTGGTGAACATATCCGGTGTGCCCGCGTCGCTGCCAGCGCACGACGAGGTCGTGCTGGCTAGCGAGGAGCTGGCTGGCGGCCTGCTCCCGGCCGATGCCGCCGCCTGGCTGCGGGTTCGCTAACGCGGCTTAGCGGTGATCACGGCGGGCATGGCCGCGCGCTGGTTCCGGCGCCGCCAGTACCGCCTGGCCCAGGCCGGGCGCATGTCACCGGCACCCACGGCACCAGCCACCGCTGCCGTCCACGTGGCCAGCAGCTCGTCGGCCTCCGCGAACGCCTGCGCCGGCGCCGGCGGCGCCGCCAGCCAGCGCGCCTGGACGGCCTGCCGCTCCGCCGCGAAGACCGGCAGCGCGGCCGCCGGATCGCGCAGCGCTGCCCTGTGCAGCAGCTCGTGCCGCCACCAGAGCGCGGCCCGGTCGTAGCGATCCGCCGGCTGCGGGCCAAGATCCAGCGGCTCGGTCACGGCCACGGGCTTGAACAGCGACGTGCACGGCGCGGCGGTCGCCGTCACCCAGTGCGCGGCTCCGGCCGGCGTCAGTTCCGCCACCCAGGACGCGGTCGTCTGCGAATTCGCCGCCAGGCCTCCGGCGTGCATGCACGGCGCAGCCATCCCGCCGTTCAGCAGCGAGTAATGCGGCATCACCGTGCCAGTCCCGTGCGCCGCAAGCGTCGCTGTGCCAGTCCCGTGCGCCGCGAGCGTCGCCATGAGATCACCGGGGCCGCGCGCGCCGCAGGCCCGCTTCTGAGTGAGCGGCTGGCGGACCCGGCAAGCGCTGACGGACGTCTTCAGCCAGTCAGCGCCTGCGGTGAAGTAGGTAGCACCGTGCTGCCTGGCAAACTGCTCGATCGTCAGCCCGTTGGAGATGCTCCGGGCCCCGCTGATGACCCGCTCCACCGCCCAGAGCCGCCCCGCGGTCTCCAGCACGTAGGCCCCTGCGGAGTCGGCGATCAGGAAGCTGTTGTGGTAGGTGAAGCCGCGGTCCTCGTGACCGCAGCCGCCGCCCTGGCCGTACTGCTCGAGCAGTTCGGTGATGACCGCGACCGCATCGCCGGCGGTCGCGGCGCGCTCCAGCGCGAGCCGCACCAGGTCCATCCCGGTCAGGCCGAGCTTGGCGTAGCGCTGTTTGGTGAAGACCGCCTCGTTTCCGATCACGACGCCATGCTCGTTGGCGCCGATCTCAGCGCCCCACATCCAGAACGGGCGGCTCAGCAGCGCGGCGTGCGTCTGCCGCACCTGGGCGATCTCGATCCAGGTGCAGCGAAGCCTCGCGCCCGGGGAGTGGCGCCGGCGCGGCTGCCAGTCAAGGAACTGAGCCTCGTTCGGGTCGCGGTCAGAGTTCTTGGCAAACAGGACCCGGCCTGGCCGGACCGCGACCATGGTGTCGCACATGCGCCTCAGTCGACCAGAGCCTGGTAGACAAGCTGCCTGAGCTGGGGCCTGATCGGGTACGAGCTGGACGGCATGAGCTGGGTGAAGAAGCTGACCGTAAGCTGCTCAGCCGGGTCGACCCAGAATGCCGTGCTGGCCGCGCCACCCCAGTTGAACTCTCCTGCCGAGCACAGGGTCTTGGAGGCCGCCGGGTCCAGCTGGACGGCGAAGCCAAGCCCGAAGCCGACGCCGTCGAACACCGACTCCGCGAACAACCTCCGCCCGAAGGTCTCCAGGTCGGCGTTGCCCGGCAGGTGGTTGGTGGCCATGTAGGCGACGGTGCGCGGGCTCAGCAGCCGTACCCCGTCCAGTTCGCCGGCCGGGCTGTCCGGCCGATGCAGCAGCATCTGCGTGAACCGGTCGTAGTCGGCCGCGGAGGAGACCAGCCCGCCGCCGCCACTCAGGTAGACCGGCTCACGGTAGGCGGCCTTGCCCATGGCCTCGATGGGGACTGCCTTGCCGTCCTGGCCACGGTTGTAAAGCGGGCCCAGCCGCCCCGCGTCCTCCGGCTTCGCCCAGAACGCCGTGTCGGTCATGCCGAGCGGCCGGAATATCCGCTCGTGGAAGAACTCGTCAAGCCGCTGGCCGGAGACGACCTCCACCACCCGCCCGAGTACGTCGGTGGAGACCGAGTAGTTCCACTCCGAGCCCGGCTGGAACAGCAGCGGGAAGCCCGCGAACAGGTCGCAGATGCCGGCCAGGTCGGTGTTGCGGGGGCTGCCCCACTCGAAGCCATTAGCCCGGTAGATCGCGTCCACCGGGTGCGCGCGGTGGAAGCCGTAGGTCAGCCCCGAGGTGTGGGTGAGCAGGTGCCAGATGCGCATCGGCTCGGTAACTGGCTCGGTCGTGTAGCTGATGTCCGACCCGCCGGTGAAGACGCGCGTGTCTGTGAACGACGGAATGAAGCGGCTGACCGGGTCGGTGAGCTGGAAGCGACCCTCCTCGTAGAGCATCATCGCCGCGACCGATGTGATCGGCTTGGTCATGGAGTAGATGCGCCACAGGGTGTCGGGCTCGACCGGGAGGCCGGCCTCGACGTCCCGGTGACCATAGGTGGCCACGTAGGCGAGCTTGCCGTGCCGGCTCGCCGTGATGAGCCAGCCGGGCAGGCGGCCGGTGTCAACGTACCGGGCGAAGTGCCGGGCTATCCGGGCCAGCCGCGCCGGATCGAACCCGACCTCGGCCGGCTCTACCTCAACCTGCAATGCACCCATTCTCGCCCGGCCTCCACTTAGCCCATGTGTCCCGTGTTTGCCTCGATCCTGCCAATCAGAACCCGGTTCGGTCCAGTCTTCCCTGTCCCGTCGGTTCGCGGGCTCGCTAGCCAGGCGGCGGCAGGCCGGTCCTGCGCCGGACCTCGAACAGCAGGATGCCGGCCGCAACCGCTAGGTTGAGCGACTCCGCAGTGCCCGTCATGGGGATCGCGACCCGCGCGTCCGCGGCTTTGAGCAGGTCACCGGGAAGGCCTGCGCCCTCGCTTCCGAATAGCAGCGCGAGCGGCGGCCGCAGGTCGGCCTCCCAGCACGACACGCTGGCCCGGCCCGATGTCGCTACGACCCGCACGTCGCCGGCTGTGGCCCACTGCAGGAACTCTGCCGCCGAAGCCGCAGCCACCGGAACGGTGAACAGCGCGCCCATGCTGGCCTTGACCGCGGCCGGGTCGTACGGATCGGCCGACGGCCCGATCAGGACCACGCCCGCGATGCCGGCCGCGCTCGCGGTCCTGATGATGGTGCCGAGGTTGCCGGGATTTGCGACCTGGTGCAGCACGGCGATCACCGCGTCCGGGCCGGGCCGCAGGCTGGCGAGCGGCCGGCTGGCCGAGCGCACGATGGCCGCCAGCCCGGACGGGCCGTCACGGTCACCCAGGCGCGCGAACAAGTCATCCGACAGGCGCGCCACCCTGACGCCGGCCGCCTCCTGGGCGCTGACCAGGTCGCGTGCGCCGGGATGGCGCAGCAGCCCGGGCGCGACGATCAGCACCTCGACGTCCGCGCCGGCCTCGACCGCCTGCCAGACCGGCTGGATGCCCTGCACCACGAACGCGCCCTCGCGTCGCCTGTGCTTGCGGTCCGCCAGCAGGCGGACGCGCTTGACCAGCGGGTTCGCTGCGCTCGTAATGACCTCGGCCATGAGGCATTCAACCGCCTCTGGCGGCTGCAAGCACAAGCTGGCCGGCCAGCCGGGCGTGACCGGCCAGGGCGCAGCGCGTTCCCGTACGATGCGACGGGTGAGCCACGATCACCGTGTCGCCAGCGGGGACTATCACCGGTGAGTGCCGAGCGCGAGCGAGTGGCCGGCTTCGGCCGGCTGGAGAACGGGCTGCTGCAGGCCGGGGACTGGTACCGGTGGGGTCCGTATGTCAGCGAGCGTCAGTGGGGCACCGTCCGCGAGGACTACAGCCCGGACGGCGAGGCCTGGGACTACCTGTCGCACGACGAAGCCAGGTCCCGTGCCTACCGCTGGGGCGAGGACGGCCTGGCCGGGTTCTGCGATATCGAGCAGCGGCTGTGCCTGGCCCTCGCGCTGTGGAACGGGGCGGATCCGATCCTGAAAGAGCGCGCGTTCGGCCTGACGAGCACGCAGGGCAACCACGGGGAGGACGTCAAGGAGTGCTGGTGGTACCTGGATGCGCTGCCAAGCCATGCCTGGAACCGGTGGCGCTATCACTACCCGCAGTCCGCCTTCCCGTACACCGAACTGGTCGCCGAGAACGCCGCCCGCAACAGGCTGGAGCCAGAGTACGAGCTGATCGATACCGGTGCGTTCGACAACTCCAGGTACTGGATCGTCGAGGTCCACTACGCCAAGGCGGCCCCCGACGACATCCTGATGACCATCGAGGTCACCAACGCCGGGCCCGATCAGGCCGAGTTGCATGTGCTGCCAACCGCATGGTTCCGCAATACCTGGTCCTGGGACGAGGCTGACGCCGAGCGCCCGGAATTCCTGGCTGACCCCGATGATGCGGGGCGCGTGACGCTCGGGCACCCGTTCGTCGGCGCCATGGAACTTCTCGCGGGCGCCGGGCCGGACGCCAGGCTGCCGACCGCGCTGTTCTGCGAGAACGAGACCAATAACGCCAGGCTGTTCGGCGCCCGGCCACTGACCGCCTACCCCAAGGACGGCATCAACGACCACGTCGTGAACGGCGCGGCAACGGTGAACCCGGACGGCCGCGGTACCAAGTGCGCGCTCTGGTACCGGCTGACCCTGGCGGCCGGCGCGTCCGCGCAGCTGCGCGTCCGGCTCCGCGCCTGCGCACCGGGCTCGGCTGCGAGCGGTGCGGGCAATGCGTCCGGCGCGGCCGGCAGCAGCGGTGCTGGCTCTGGTCCCGGTGCTGACTTTGATCCCGGTGCTCGCGGGCCGCTGGGCGCGGAGTTCGCCGCGGCGACGGCCAGCCGGCGCGCCGAGGCAGACGAGTTCTACGCCGAGCTGACCCCGGCCTCGGCCAGCAGCGACGAGGCCATGATCATGCGGCAGGCCTTCGCCGGGATGCTCTGGTGCAAACAGCTCTACTACTACGACGTCAGCCGCTGGCTGGACGGCGACCAGACCCAGCCTCCTCCGCCGCCCACGCGCCTGCACGGCCGCAACAGTCGCTGGCGCGGCTTCGACGCTTTCGACATCATGTCGATGCCGGACTCGTGGGAGTACCCATGGTTCGCGGCCTGGGACCTCTCGTTCCACTGCGTTGCCCTGGCACACGTGGATCCCGCTTTCGCCAAGTACCAGCTGATCCTGCTGTGCCGCGAGTGGTTCCAGCACCCCGGCGGTGCGCTGCCTGCCTATGAGTGGGACTTTGGCGACGTCAACCCGCCTGTGCAGGCCTGGGCGGCGCTCGAGGTCTTCGCCGTCGACGGCGCCCGCGACGTCGATTTCCTCAGCCGCGTGTTCGACAAGCTGCTGGTCAACTTCACCTGGTGGGTGAACCGCGAGGACGCCGAGGGCAACAACTTGTTCGAGGGCGGCTTCCTCGGCCTGGACAACATCGGCCCTATCGACCGCTCGCACCTGCCGGTCGGCGGGATCCTAGAGCAGGCCGACGCGACAGGCTGGATGGCCTTCTACGCGATGGCCATGATGACGATCGCCGGGATCTTGCAGCGAGTAGGGCACCGGCCGACCTCCGACCTCGTGCTGAAGTTCCTCGAGCACTTCGCCGCCATCAAGGAGGCGCTCGACGACCGCGGACTCTGGGACGACGCCGACGGCTTGTATTACGACCGGCTCATCACACCCGGCGGCGACCAGGTGCAGCTCAAGGTCAGGTCGTTCGTGGCCATGCTGCCCATGCTCGGCATGAGCGTGGTCAGCCAGGAGATCGTCGATCTCGCCATGGTGGTGGGAAAGCGGTTCGCGGGCCTGCTGGCCGAGGAGCGCCTCGACGGGCCGGGGCAGCTCAAGGCCAGCGGGATGCTGCACGGCGGGCACGACCATGATCAGCTGCTGCTCAGCCTGGCCGGGCCGGAGCGGCTGAAGCGGCTGCTGACAGTGCTGCTGGACGAGGCCGAGTTCCTGTCCCCGCATGGCCTGCGGGCGCTGTCGGCCTGGCACCGCGAGCACCCTTATGCCATCAACATAGAGGGCTACCAGGCCAGCATCGACTACGAGCCAGCCGAGTCAACCACATCGCTGTTCGGCGGCAATTCTAACTGGCGCGGCCCGGTCTGGATGCCGGTGAACTACCTGGTGATCAGCGTGCTCGAGCGCTACCACCGGTACTTCGGCGCCGAGCTAACGGTCGAGTACCCCACTGGCTCGGGCAGCGAGCACACCCTCGGGGAGATCGCCAGCGATCTGCAGGACCGGCTCATTTCCATCTTCGCGGCCGGGCCCGACGGCCGCAGGCCGTGCTTCGGCGGCGTGGAACTGCTGCAGGACGACCCAGCCTGGCGGGACAACCTGATATTCAGCGAGTACTTCCACGGTGACAACGGGGCCGGACTAGGGGCTTCCCACCAGACTGGCTGGACCGGCCTCATCGCCGATGTCATCCGGCGGCGGCACGGCGCGGTGCCGTCCCTTGGCGAAACGCTGGGGACACTGTTCCAGAGCGACTGACGCTATCCGCCGGGCGGCGCTCGTTTCGAAAATAAGCACGCCCGCCGAATGCTGGCCGCCCGCGGAATGGTGGCAGCCCGCGGGGGGTGCCGGCCGCCTGCGCAGCGCTGGCCGGCCAGGAATGCGTTGCGGGCCGGCGGCAGCGGCTCGGTGCTGCCTGCGGCCCGTCGGCAGTTAGCCCTGCCTAGGGCTGCCGCTCACCGTCCCGGGCGGTAGCGGCTCTTCCGGCATCGGGCGCGACCCGTCAGGTTGACGCCCTTCAGTGGGGTTGGCGAGCCGATCGCGCGCCTCGGCGAACAGCGGCACCATCGCGAAGACGTCGTCTCGTCCCTGCCTGTGGCCTGCCGCCCAGCTCTCGGCATCCCTCGATATCTGCGCCGCTGTGGCCCTAGCCCTGGCCGTCTCGTCCCGACAGCGCTCTATCTCCCTGCACGCTTCCTCGTGCAACCGGGCCATCTCACTGCGGAGACGGGAGATACGCGCGGCAGCGCGCGCCCGGGTGAACGCCCACACCGACAAGGCGGTCAGGCATATCCACGTGAGAGTCATCATGGGTCTGCCATCTCGCGGCAGATGCGCCTGCTGGCCGGATGCGGGCTCGACATGACCGCGCATGCTGACGCCTTGCACGCAGTAGCGGCAGATGTAGTGTGAGTCATACCTCGACTTCCTTCCGTAATCACGCCGGTTGGAGCTTGGTTCGCCTGGGCTGGCGGCGCCTCCGCTGGCCCAGTGCCGTACTTTCGACAGATTGATCGCCAACAAAGGCGGCGAAATCTGTGCCGTGGGGGCCCGCGAGCCGGACAATTAGGCCTCGGAATGACTAGCTGAATTGGCGGTGCCGAGCCGCATGAGGCACGCGCCGGGACCATCAACCGACTACCCCACCCGGCGATCATCGACCCGGCCCTCGCCCTAACAGAACTGGCCTCTAATACGAGTAGACGACAAGGACTCCTTGATCGCAAGATGCCATGCAACTTGCCTTGTGCCATGCAATTTGCGCCGCGAAATGACGAATGGAGCTTCACACGAGAATCGCTGGCATCTACGCTGTGATTGAGTCACATCCGGCCGCGCGACCATGTTCCGAAAGGAGCCGCGCCGGTGCCTGAGCGTGGCAGCCCAAGCGTGCGCCGCCGACAGCTCGCGGCAGAGCTACGCCGGCTACGCGAACGTGCCGCGCTTACGGGCGACCAGGTCGCCTCCAGGTTCGGCTGGTCTCCCTCAAAGATCAGCCGGATGGAGACGAGTCAGACCGGCGTTAGCGCAGCGGATCTTCGTCAGCTCATCGACCTCTACGAAGCCAGCGAGGCGGACCGCTCGCGGCTGACGGCGCTGGCCCGCGAATCCGGCAAGACACGCTGGATCGACGCGACTGTGACGGCGGAGTTCGCGGCCGGGTACGCGGCCTACCTCTACGCCGAGGCCGAGGCGGCCGCGGCCTGGGACTGGGAGCCGCAGGTGGTCGCCGGCCTGCTGCAGACAGAGCAGTATGCCAGGGAGACATTCAACGGCTGGTACTCGATGTTCCGGCTGCCGACGGCCGAAATCGATGCCCTCGTTTCCGCGCGGATCATGCGGCAGCAGGTGCTTACCAGGGAACAGCCACTTGAATTCTCGGTAGTGATGGATGAGTCAGTGCTGCGGCGCCGTTTCGGCAGTGCAAATCTCATGCACAAGCAACTGGATCATCTGGCGGAAATCGCGGAGCTGTCACACGTAGATATCCGGATACTTCCGCTGGACGGTAACCATCCGATAGGGACGGGTACCTTTGTCTATATGAAATTTGCCGAGATACAGGGGATCTCGCTCCCCGACATCGTATTTACCGAGCAGCTGAATCTCAATTCCTATACTGAGGACAGGGTTGCCACGAACCAGTTCCGGGTGGCCTTCGAGCAGCTGCGATCGGACGCGCTTGATCGCCAGCGGTCGCGCGACCTGATCAGTCGGACGGCCGCTGAGCTGTGGTCATGATGCTGAGCCGCTGAACGACTAATCAGCCCTGCTCCAGGTCGAACTCCCCGGCAAGCAGGCCGGCCACAAAGCTGTCCCAGCTGGTTCGCGACACGCTGAGGACCGGCCGGTCGGGCCGGCTGTCCTTGCTATCGCGAACGCCGATGAGATTCACCGCAAGCTCCGCGATCTCCACGCAGTTGCCTGCCTGCGCGCTTTTGGAGCTCTTTCTCCACTGCACGTCCACTGTAGGCTCCACACAGACATAGGCGCATCCCGCGGCCTCGGCCGGGTCACCGGCAGCCGCGCTCGGCGCAGAAAT
Organism: Streptosporangiaceae bacterium; assembly: GCA_035621915.1. Classification (GTDB taxonomy): domain Bacteria; phylum Actinomycetota; class Actinomycetes; order Streptosporangiales; family Streptosporangiaceae; genus JAJYUU01. Next base: position 6,925 of record DASPWG010000102.1, on the reverse strand, counting down.
ATTGATTCCTTATCGGCGTTACGCCGCCGAGTATTACCACAGACTGTGGTCAGGAGTAAAACCAGCCATTGTCTTTGGGACAGTACGCTAGCCCTCCACGGCGTCAGCAGCGCGCAGGACACGGAGAAAATCTGCCGCGCCGCTGGCCTTGATGCCCTGGCTGGCTTTCCCGGTTGGCCCGAGCATAGAGTCGTGCGCATGAGCCTAGAGGGTGAGTACGGGCCAAGCCCCGCGCAGTGGGTCAGGGACCAGGTCGAGGAATACGAAGCTTCCGGCGGTCAGCGAGCCAACACGCTCCGCGACACCGGCCTGCCAATCGTCATCGTGACCACGAGGGGCAACAAGACCGGGAAGATACGCAAGACGCCGCTGATGCGGGTCGAGCACGATGGTGAGTACGCCCTGGTGGCGTCGCAGGGCGGCGCGCCCAAGCACCCGGTCTGGTACCACAACCTCAAGTCGGACCCGGCGGACGTCCTCCTGCAGGACGGACCCGAGCCGTTCGAGGTGGAAGTCCGGGAGCTAACCGGCGACGAGCGCGCGCAGTGGTGGCAGCGTGCGGTGACTGCGTTCCCGCCGTACGCGGAGTACCAGAAGAAGACGCAGCGGACGATTCCCGTCTTCCTGGCCACCAGGCGCGGCTGAAACTATCCGCTGGCCGCGCTGATAAGGCCAGCGAAGATCGCGGCCACCTCGGCGGGCTCGAATTCCAGCGTGGCATCGCCAACCGATAGCTCGATCCGCTGGACACCCGGGCTGGTCGTGGTCAGGCAGTCTGGCGCGATCCAGATGCCGCGGTCCTCGGCAAGCTCGCGTGCGGCGGCCACGTAGTCGTCCTTGGAAACGGCCAGCAGCACGTGCATCATCGGGACCTGCGGCGGGTCGGGCACCACGGTGACGCCGGGAATGCCGGCCAGCGCCGCGGCGAGCGCCCTGGCGCGCTCTAGGTAGGCCGGGAACCTGGGCAGCCGCTGCGCCAGGCAGGTCAGCGCGGAGGCCGCGCTCGGCCATAGCCCGAACACCGTGCCGCCCATCCGCCTGCGCCAGTCCCTGACCTGGCCGACGATGTGCTCGGGTCCGGCCACGCAGCAGCCGGGCAGCGCTCCGATGCCCTTGTAGAAGGACACGTAGACAGTGTCGAAGACAGCGGCGACCTGGTCCGGCGACTGCCCGTAGCCGGCCGCCGACTCCCACAGCCGGGCGCCGTCCAGATGCGCTGCCGCACCCTGATCGTGGGCCCAGCTGACCTGCGCTGCCAGCTCGTCGAAGGCAGGCTGCTGGCCGCCGAGATCACGCTGGGGCAGCTCAAGCAGCAGGGCTGCGGCAGGCTCGGCCACCGCAGCAAGGTCGTCCAGCGTGATGAGCCGGTTCAGGTCGCCGACCGGACGCCCGATGAGGCTGTGCAGCCGCTGGTAGCCCTGCTCCTCGTGGCGTTCGAGGTGGCACATGGGGTGAAACAGCACGGTTCTGCGGCCGCGCTCGTCGGCGTGCGCGCGCAGCACCGCCTGCTGGCCCATCGTGCCGGAGGGCAGGAACACGGCGGCCGGCTTTCCCAGCAGTTCGCAGACCCGCGCCTCCAGTTCGGCGACCGCGCCGCCCTTGCCGTAGCTGTCGACCGTCGTATCAGCGGGGATCGTCGCCAGCATGGATGCCGCGGTGGCTGGCCCGTGACCGTGCAGGAACCTGCTGCAGCGACCCCGGCGGGCGAGCATGTCCTCGTACTCGGTCATCGGCTGCCCGGAGCGGTGACGAAGTCAATCAGCTCCTCGACCCGTCCGAGGAACTCGGGCTCCAGGTCCGTGAACGACGCCGCGCTGCCCAGGATCCGCCGCCAGGCCGCGGCCGTGTCGGGCGGCCAGCCGAGGGCCGCGAGCACGCCATCTTTCCAGGAAACGCCCCGCGGCACCGGCGGCCAGCCGGTGATGCCGACGACGGCCGGCTTGACCGCGGCCCAGACGTCGATGAACGGATGGCCGACTATGAGCACGTGCTCGGAGCTGACCTGGGCCGCGATCCTGCTTTCCTTGGAGCCGCTTACCAGGTGGTCCACGAGCACCCCGAGCCTGCGGCCGGGGCCGGGGCCGAACTCGGCGATGATCGCGGGCAGGTCGTCGATGCCGTTCAGGAACTCGACGACGACGCCGACATCGCGCAGGTCGTCTCCCCAGACCTTCTCCACTAGCTCGGCATCGTGCCTGCCCTCTACGTAGATCCGGCTGGCCCTGGCGACCTTTGCCCGGCCGGGCTGGGCGGCGATCGAGCCGGATGCCGTGCGGCCGGCACCGCTGGGCTGGGCAGACACCGGCCTGGTCAGCACGACGCGCTTGCCCTCAAGCAGGAACGTGCCGGTGAGCGGGAAGGCCCGCCGCTTGCCGAACCTGTCCTCGAGAATCACCGCGTCCTTCTCGCAGCCGACCACGGCGCCACAGAACTCGGCCGCCCCGTCCTCTACGACCAGGCCGGCCTCGGCCGGGATTCTGGGCGGCGGCTCCGGCCGGCGAGACGGCGGCGCCAGCACATCCTGCTCATACTGCCTGCTGCGCATCCGCCCTCCTCAGCTCAGGGACCAGCGCACCGGGGCTCAAGTATCCGGCAGCACGCCACCCCAGGCGCGGATGCCGCGCCAGAGCGCGGCGGCGAAAAGACATATCTGCACATGTTGTCGCCACCGACGGTGCATGGCCGTGTACTCAGTGAGATGGACCGTTTACCCCGTGTGCAGCAACATGACCGATCAGCCCTCGCAAGTCGCAGTAATTCGCTAAGGTCACGAATTACATTCAGGGACTTCATCTCGCTTGGAACGCCATGTCAGGTCTTCGTCGTGCTGCCCTCGCCCTGCTGGGCGTCGGCGGAATCGTTGCTGCCGTGGCCTGGGTTCCGGCCTCGGCTACCGCCCAGGAGTCAGGGCCGGGCAATATCACGATCACCTCCGCCGGTCCCGATGGCACCGGCAACCCGTACGACCTGACAGTTGTCGCGGATGATCTCAATGGCGTCGATCTCACCAGCATGACGGTGTACCTGTCTGGCCCGATCGACTACACGATCTCGGACATGCAGCCCGCCGACGACGGGTCGGATCCCTCCAGCCAGGCCTGGGCACCTTCCAGCGTGATCCCCACGAGCGACCTCCCGGCGGGGACCTACCAGATCACGGTTGATGCCACCGACCAGGACAACGAGACCGACACCGGGATCCCCGCTGGCACCATCCAGTACTACGACAACGCGACCAGCATCTCCGTCAAACCGTCGCAGTCAACTGTGACCTGGGGATCGCAGGACGTCACGTTCGGCGGCTCCGTCACCGGCACGGCGTCCTACGACGGCACGACCGGCGTCGCCATCGCCGGCGCCAGCGTGAACGTGTCCGAGAACGGCAGCCCGGTCACTGAGGTGACGACGGCCGCGGACGGCAGCTACAGCTACGGGCCGGTCAATGTCTCCGCGACAACGGACTTCGATTTCAGCGTGCAGGCCGCCGGCGACGGCAGCTACCCGGGCCAGGACTCGGGCCCCATCCCGATCAACGCGATTCAAGCCAGCCCGACGGCGGTCCAGGCGGGCCTGAGCGCCTTCTCCTATAGCGACGGCTCGGACATCCTCACCTTCACCGGCAGTGCTGCCGTGACTCCCGACTCGGTGCCCCTCACCGACGTCCCGGTCGACCTGACGACCGGCGACTCGGGCCCGCAGGGCGCGGTGACCACGACCGACTCGAACGGCAACTTCAGCTACACCGTTCCCGACGTGACGTCGCCCGACGACTACGACTTCAGCGTCTCCGGCGGCACCTATGCAGCGGGCGATGCCGACGTGTCGCTCAATCCCGCGACGACCAGCCTCCAGGTCTCGGCCAACCCGCCGCAGGTCAGCTGGGATGGCAGCGGGCCTGACCCGGTCACGTTCAGCGGGACCGTCACCGTCACCGCGGCGGGAGGATCGCCGGTCAACGCCGCGGGCGTCCCGATTGACCTTAGCGTTGACGGCGGGCCGGTCACGGACGACGTGACCCAGACGCAGAGCGATGGCACCTTCAGCTACGGCCCCGTGACGGGTATCACCGCGGACACGACCTACACATTCACCGCTGACGCGCCGGACCTGAGCGGGTCGGGCGACAGCCAGACTGTCGACGTCGACCCTTACGCCCCTGCTGGCAGCACTCAGATCGCAGTCTCGTCCTCGCCGGCGTCTGCGCAAGTGACCGAGGGCGCGACGACAGTCAACCTGACCGCGACCGTCACCACGATCCCGCCGGACTCGGACGAGGCTGGGCAGGCCGCGGCGAATATCCCGGTCTACGTCGACGGCGCTTCAATCGGGACGACAAACTCTCAGGGCCAGGTGACCGACCCGGACCTTCCAGCGGGCACCTATAGCTTCACGGTCCCCTCGCTAAACCCGTCGGATCCCACCGACGCCCCGTACGCGCCGGCATCGGCGGATGAGACCGTCGCCGCCTCCCCGGCAACAACGAAAATCAACATCACCAACTCGCCGCTCCAGCCGATCACCTTCGGTAACCCGACCACGTCCATCGACGGCTCGGTGACAGCGCAGCAGCCGCCGATCTTCACTGATCCCCAGTCGGTGCCCGTGACGGATGCCGGCGTCGATCTCAACGGCAGCTCGACGTCCATCACCACGGACGGCAGCGGCGATTTCACCTACACGACGCCAGACCTGACCGTTCCGAAGACCGACTACGACTTCACCGTCCCCGCCTCCGGCGACAGCCTGTATTCGGAAGGCGACTCTGGCCAGGTGGAGGTGGACGTCGACCCCGGGCAGACCGACCTGACAGTGACGCAAGCGGCGACTGGCCCGAACACCGAGACCTTCACCGCTGGCGTCCAGATCACACCGGGGGGCGGGCCCCCAACTCCGGCGATCGAGGGCGGCGGGCCAGGCGTGCCCATCGACCTGAGCATCAATGGCGGCGCTGCGACGCAGGTAGGCGTGACGGACTCCACCGGAGTCCTGACCTACGGCCCGGTGAGCGTCACGCCTGGCGCCACCTATACCTTCACCGTGCCCGCCAACGCCCTTTACGGGAACGCTAGCCAGGACGTGTCGCTGAGCCAGGAGACGACCTCGCTGCAGGTCACGCCGAGCCAGACGTTCGTGACCGAGGGGTCCCAGAACGTCACCTTCAACGGCACAGTCCAGGTGACTCCGATCGGCGGCACGACGCCGACAAGCATCGGCCAGCCCGTCAGCGTCTACCTGAACGGCGGGTCGACTCCGGTCGCGACGACCAACTCTGACGGCCAGTTCAGCTACACCGCGCCGGCTATCTCGGCGGATACCAACTACGACTTCTCCGTGGCGGCCACCAGCACCTACACCGAGGGTGACCAGGAGGTCCCCATCTCGGTCAACCCGGCCGACACCAAGATCGCCGACGTCAAGCTGTCGCCGACCGAGGTCAAGTACGGGCAGAAGACCACGCTCACCGGAACCGTCGAGTACCAGAACGCCAGTTCCGCCTGGACAGCCCTGCCCGGCGCATCGGTGAGCATCGCCGAGGGCACGACCAGCCTCGGCACCTTCACCTCCGGCACGAACGGGTCCTTCACCGCCACGCTGCCGAGCACGCACGGCTTTGGCTGGACCGCAACGGTCTCCGCGGCCACGCTGACGGCCGGGACGCAGGCCGTCGGGAACCTGGTCATCTCGGTGCCGCTGAAGGTCAAGTCGTTCGGCGCATCACTCGGCGTCAACGGCAGCGTCGGCCTCGACGGCTGCCTGGAGGTCACGGCTCCGGTGAGCTACGGACCGATGACGACCGTGACTGTCCAGTACTCGGCGAACGGCAAGAGCCACTGGAAGACCCTGGGCCGGCTTGCGCTCCACAACCTCGACAGCGCCGTCAAGTCGTGCCCGAGGGCGGACGAGTCATACTTCAGCGGCTCGATCGCCGCCAAGCTGGACAACGCCTACTACCGCGCGGACTACCCGGCGGACGACAGCTTCCAGGGCGCCGTCAGCGGAGTGATCCACTCCTGGCGATACCAGACCAAGATCACCGGGTTCAGCGTGAGCCCGCGGACGGTCACCGAGAACGAGCACTTCACGATCAAGGGCCGGCTGTGGTTCCTCGGCTCTAAGGGCTGGGTGCCGTACGCGGACAAGAAGGTCGATTACCTCTATCACGAGAGCGGCACCTCCTTCTGGGGCAGCCTCGGAAGCTCGACCTCCAGCTCCAAGGGCTACTTCAGCGAGGTGGCGGCCGGCGGCACTGGCAGCTTCGTGGTGATCCTCTACGCCCAGTACCAGGGCAGTAAGGTCAACCTGGCCGCGAGGAGCACCGGAATCACCGTGACCAACAAGGCGTCGGGCGCCGCCATACTCAGCAGCGCGCTGTCGGTGCAGCTTGCCAAGTCAGCGACGCAGCAGGCCAGCATCGCCCGCGAGGACTACCTGATCATCGACAGCGCAAAGATCCGGAGCCCGCACATCTGAGTGCTCGCACGGCCCGGCTGGGCAGCGCTTCGCTAGCGCAGAGCGCTGTCCAGCATCATGGCCCACTGGCCGATGACCGCCTCCCGGCGGCGCGTGTCGTCGGTCAGCGTGTCGGCCAGCCCAAGCCCCCTGGCCAGGTCGAGGGTGGCCTGCACCGCCTCGTGCACGCCGGGCGCCGACTCGTCCGCGCCGAGCAGCTCGATCGCGGCCCGGTGCGCCTCCCGGCCCAGGCGCGCCTCCAGCGGCAGCACCAGTTCGCGGAGGTAGTCGCTCGCCGATGCCGCGGCCCACACCTGCAGGGCCGCGCGGAACAGCGGCCCGGTGTACAGCCGCACCAGCAGCCGCACCACGTCCCTGGTCCGGGTCGCGGACGCCGCGGGCAGTGCCGCCGCCTCGGTGCGGATCTCGGCCAGCCGCACCTCGGCCATGTTCTCTATCGCGGCGGTGAACAGGT
>DASPWG010000101.1:0-12792 GCA_035621915.1 Streptosporangiaceae bacterium | reverse complement strand
GGCGCCAGGGTCCGCGAGGTCTCCATCGACGAGGCCATCGAGATTACCGAGGTACGCGTCCTGCTGGAGGGCCTGCTTGCGGCGCGCGCCGCAGAGCGCGTCACCAAGACCGAGGCGGCCATGCTGCGCAATCTGGTGAAGGACATGCGGGCCGCGGTGGCGAAGTCAGAACTGCTCACCTACAGCGATCTCAACGCCAGGCTACATAGCGCAATCCGCGATATCGCGGCGCATGAGACAGCCGCCCGCCTGCTCCGCCAGCTGCGTGACCAGACCGTCCGCCACCAGTTCTCGCTCTCGCTGGTGCCGGGCAGGCCGAGCGTCTCGCTGCCCCAGCACGAGGCAATCGTCGCCGCGATCACGGCCCGCAAGCCCGATGCCGCGCAGCAGGCGATGCAAGAGCACCTGCAGAGCGTGATCCAGGCCTTCCAGGCGCTGTCGGCTGCCGCCGTGCAGCGCTGAGACTCCCGCCACCATGACGTCCGCAACGACCTCCGCCATGCCGCAGCGGCCTGCTCCCGTGATCGCTGTCCTCGGCCTTGGCGAGGCCGGATCGGAAATCGCAGCCGACCTCGTCGCAGCCGGCGCCACTGTCCACGGCTATGACCCCAGGGTGCCGGCCGCGGCGGGCGTCGAGCAGCGCGACAGCGACGCCGACGCGGCCCGCGGCGCAGCTGCGGTCATTGCGCTGACCAGCGCGCACGAGGCTCTCGAGACGCTGCAGCTGGCGCTGCCGGGCCTGGCCGAAGGCTCTCTCTACGCAGACCTGAACACCTCGTCAGCCAGGCTCAAGGCTGAGCTAGCTGACGTGGCCGCGCTGGCGGGAGCCGGTTTCGCCGACGTCGCGCTGATGGCCCCGGTCCCCGGACTCGGGCTGCGCACCCCGATGCTCGCCAGCGGCCATGCCGCAGCGGCGTTTGCCGCGGCCTTCCGCCCGCTCGGCGCGAAAGTGACGGTTCTTCCTGGCCCGCCGGGCACGGCCGCAGCCCGCAAGCTCGTGCGCAGCGTGTTCTACAAGGGCCTGGCCGCCGCCGTCACCGAGTCGCTGCGGGCGGCCAGGGCGGCGGGCTGCGAGGACTGGCTGCGGGAGGACATCGGCGAGGTGCTTGCGAGCGCCTCGCAGGCAACCGTCGACCGCCTCGAGCAGGGCAGCATCCGGCATGCGCGGCGGCGGACGGAAGAGATGGCGGCCGCCTGCGACCTGCTCGAGGAACTGGGCGTGCCGCCCAGGGTCGCCAGGGCCAGCCAGCTATGGCTGCAGCAACTGCTGGCCGACGGCGGCTCAGGTCCTTCGTAGCTGATCTGGCACCTGAGCCGGCCGACCCGGCCGGGTCACGGGCCGGCGCCGACCGGGCCCGTTACGCGTAAGCGCGACCGGACTCGCCGGCCGACGCTGGGTCTCGCTGGCCGCCATCGCGCACGCCCTACTGCCAGGCCGGCACGATCCTTCTCGTCAACGGCCGTGTCCGCCCGAACGCTCACAGCAGGCCGAAAACTCTGCGGCGAACATTTTCGCTCTCGATATCGACAACAATCTTGTGGCGAGAGTAACTTCTGCAGGAGAGACAGAGGGCTGTAGACCGCAGCCGCCGCTACGACGGGAGTACTGCGTGATGGGGTTTCTGATGCCACATAGGCGCCCGCGCGGGCGCACACTCGTGACCGCCTTTGTGATGGCTGCTGGCCTGGTGGTCGCGCTCACGGTCCCGGCGCTGGCTCAGCCGGCGCACGTCGCCGTGGCCGCGACGCAGCGTGCTGATCACGGTCAGGGCTCTGGTCAGAACGACGGGACGCAGCTTGCGAACCTGCCGGCAGTTCCGGCCACCGAGTCGTGCGCAACGCTGGCGCAGACCACCATGGCCGGCGGCCAGGACGTCCAGGTCGCGGCGGAGCAGACCGCCAGCGCGACAACGGGCGGGCCTGAGTACTGCGCGCTGACCGGCACCATCAACACCTACATCGGGTTCGAGATCCTGCTGCCGCTCAGCACGTGGCGGCAGCGCTACCTGCAGATCGGCTGCGGAGGGCTCTGCGGCAACATCGGGCTCAGCGCGCCTGAGACGACCGGCTATGCGCCGCTTGCCGATGGGTACTTCGTCGTTGCCTCGCAGGACGAGGGCCACAGCGGTCAGGGCACCGACTGGTACAGCAACCCGGAACAGCGGGTTGACTTCGCTTACCTGTCCGACCATCTCCTTGCCGAGGTCGCCAAGGGCCTGGCTTCGCAGTTCTACGGCATGGGACCGAGGTACTCCTACTTCGACGGCTGCTCGCAGGGCGGCCACCAGGCGCTGACCGAGGTCCAGCGGTTCCCGAAGGACTTCAACGGCGTGCTGGCCGGCGCTCCGGCGTCGATCATGACTGAGCTCAACTCGGTCCTGCACGAGTACGAGTACGACACGGTGCTGAACTCCTCAGGCACCGCGATCCTCAGTGAGCAGCAGGCTGAGCTCGTCGGCAACGCGGCAATGCAGGCCTGCTACCCGCAGGTCGGCCTGATGCTGGACTACCGGAACTGCGCGGAGAAGTTCGACATCTACTCGCTTGAGTGCAGCGCGACGCTCACGACCAATTGCCTGACCGCCGCCCAGATCGCCGCCATGGAGGCGGTCTACAACGGGCCGGTGGATCCCCAGGGCCAGCATCTCTACCCAGGCGGTTATCCGCTCGGCAGCGAGTTCAACTGGGATAACCCGACGAGCGTCAACGTGCCACCGGAGCTCGGTGAGCCCGTGATTCCGGCTACGTTCATCACCGCGTGGCTGCAGTACTTCGCCTTCGAGACCGATATCGGCACCCAGGGCGTAGCTGACGAGCCGTTCACGGCGGCGTACTTCGAGAAAATCGAGAAGCTGGCTCCGTTCTGGGATGCCACCAATCCCGACCTGAGCGCGTTCGAGCGGGACGGCGGGAAGCTGATCCTCTGGCAGGGGGAGGCTGACTGGTCGATCCCGACCATCAGCTCCATCGCTTACTACCAGGCCGTAGTCAGGGCGATGGGCGGCATCGGCGCGACCCAGCAGTTCGCCCGCTACTACCTGCTGCCGAGTGTCGGTCACTGTGGCGGCAACGGTCCCGACACCTATAACGGGCTCGGTGCCGTGGTCCAGTGGACTGAGCTGCACCAGGCTCCGGCCGGCCTCGTCGCCAGCGAGTACTCGAGCCCTCTCGGTGGCGGCGGCACGGCTCCCGGAGCGCCAAGCACGCTCAGCACGACGTCCGATCTGACCGATGCCGTGCCCGTGCTTGGAGCCGCGGCTACCAGCGCCCCGGTGCGTTCGATCACGCTGTTCCCGTATCCGGAGCTGCCTGCGTACAACGGCTACGGCGATGTTGATGTCGCCTCCAGCTTCTACGGCCAGGTCAGTGCGGCGGTGCAGCAGCCCACGCCCTGGCTGGGGAGGTTCGACTCAGTCACGATGTGGTGCAATGCGGAGGGAGTCGACTGCTACGAGACGGGCTACTGGCCGCCAGACGGGCACAAGGCCTGAAGCCAGGCGGCCCCGCCCAGCCGGGCGGGGCCGCTTGGTGCCTGCTCATTTCCGTCGGGTACGGCTGGAGGAGATGAAGCGCTCCCTGTCCACCAGTGCCCGCTCCATGGTGCCCACCGCGACGATCTCCCTGTCGCTGTCGGCCGCGCCCGGCCGGACGTGCCAGGCCAGGAACCTGAATGCCAGCCGCCGGCCGTCGACCCTGATCAGCTCGGCCTCGGCCGACACGCTCACCCCGACCGGGCTGGCCAGCGTGTGCTCGATCATTGCCGAGGTGCCGACCGAGGTCAGGCCCGGCTCCAGGGCCGGAGCGATCGCCGCTACCGCCGCTGCCTCGGCGAGCGCCAGCAGCCTGGGCGTGGCAAGCACGGGCACGTCACCGCTGCCGACGGCCACCGACGTGTCATCGTCGCCGACCACGATCGCGGCGCACGACATCAGGCCAGCTTTCAGGTCCACGCTGGCACAGTACGTCTGCCAGCTGAGCCGGACCGCTGACGCCCCCCGATTTCGCGGCGGTGCTGCGAGGATGGCGGAATGGCTGACATCAGCGTGCGGCGCGTCGATTTCGGCTACTTCGTGCGGCCCGCGGAGGAGACGGGGTCGAACAGCCCTCGCGTCGACCCGTGCCTCGGCTACGTGGTCGACCATCCCGAGGGCATGCTGCTGTTCGACACCGGCATGGGCTCGCATCCGGAGGTGGACGCCTATTACCGGCCGCGCCGGATAGAGCTGCCTGCCGCACTGGCGGCGGTCGGCGCCGGGATCTCGGACATTCGCGTTGCTGCCAACTGCCACCTGCACTTCGACCACTGCGGTGGCAATCCGCTCCTGCACGACATCCCCGTCTTCGTGCAGGTGGCCGAGCTTCAGGCGGCCCGCCAGGACCGCGACTACACCCTCCCCGAGCTCATCGAGGGCAACCGCTTCGAGCAGGTAACGGGCAGCTTCGAGGTACTGCCGGGTGTCTTCCTGATGCCGACTCCCGGTCACACGCAAGGCCACCAGTCGCTGATCGTCCGGCGCACCGACGGTGCGCTGATCGTGGCCGGCCAGAGCCACGACACGGCTACCGAGTACGCAGCCGACCAGCTTGCCTGGCGAGCCCGCCGTGATGGCCACAGCCAGCCGCTGCCGGCGGTGCCTGACTGGATCGACGCGCTCCAGCAGTTCGATCCGAGGATGGTCTACTTCGCCCACGACCGATCGGTCTGGACACCCTGAGCATCCGGTCCCGGCTCGCCCGGCTAGAGGCGTGCCCGACGTCGCCAGGTCCTGTTCGCTACTCTGTGATACGGTGTACCGGTACTCTGTAGCACGTAGTACCAGGAAGGGCCGAAGAGGGCTCGCGCCATGGACGACCTGACGGAGATGCTCAAGGGCACGCTTGAGGGCTGCGTGCTGGAACTCATCGGCGGCGAGGAGACCTACGGGTATGCCATCACGCGCCGGCTGAACGAACTCGGCTTCGCCGAGGTCATCGAGGGGACGGTCTACACCATCTTGCTGCGCCTGGAGCGGAACGGGCTCGTCCAGGTGACGAAACGACCATCCGGGATGGGCCCGCCGCGCAAGTTCTATGCCCTCAACGACGCGGGGCGTGAAGAACTCGCGACCTTCTGGGCGAAGTGGGAGTACCTGTCAGCACGGATCGGCAAGCTCAGGGAGGGCGGAAGATGACCTTCTGGGAGACCATTACCGGCAGCGACCTCACCAGGGAATGGAAGGCGTTCGAAGCCCGGGCCAGGGCATTGCCGGCCGACTACCTGGCGGCATGGGAACAGATCAAGGCTCACCTCTTTGCCTACTCGGGCTTCACGGGGCGCAACCTGATGCCGATTCTTGACGGCGTCCTGGGGTTGCTCGAAGAGACAGCATCGGACGGGAAGCACATTCACGACGTCCTGGGCGACGACATCCAGGGCTTCTGCGCCGCACTGGCCGGCGGGGAAGGTGCCCGGAACTATCGCGACCGATGGCGCGAGCGGCTGAACAGGAACGTCGCGAGGAAACTGGGCCAGCTAGGAGGCTGACGTGGGCATCCAGGACATCATCGAGGGCAAGCGGCAGTGGCGGGCGCACATGGCGCGGGTCAGGGCGCTCCCGCCTGACTACCAGATCGTCTACAAGGAGATTCAGCGTTACTTCTTCAAGGTCGGGCCGGTCGACTTGCCTGACGGGCCCGTGCTATCAGGGATTGTCGATTTCTTCGAGGAGGGCGTCGCGGCCGGCAAGGGAGTCCTGGAACTCATCGGCAGCGACGTCGCTGCCTTCTGCGACGACCTGGCCAGGGACTCGCGCACCCACGGGCGCGATTGTGGTGGCAGCGGGCCTAATCCCGGACGACCCCTGGCGAGCTGAGCACCAGATCCGGTGCCGGCCAGACGCGACCTAGCCGGGGGTGGAGTCGTCCGGCGGGTCGTACAGCGAGCGCTCGCGGATCCAGTCCTGCACGACTCCTGGCTCGCCCGGGCCAGGACCGGCTTGGTCGCCCGGTCCGAGAACCAGGCCGCGCACGGCCCGCGACGACCGCCACGGCCGGCCGGTCCGCCAGTTCCGCAGCGGGTTCACCTGCCGCTGTGCCGCTGCGAGCAGCCCGATGAGCAGGACCACGACAGACCCCAGGACGCCTGCGACCAGCCAGCCAAGACCGGCAGCGACAGCGATCACCGCCCACATGAACTGCGGCGACCTCAGCCAGTGCCATGACATGCGCTCATCGTAGAGCCGCATCCGTGCGGTGCTAAGGCCGTTCGCAGGTCTGTTCTGAGCGCGTTCCGCCCTATTCGAAACGCACTCCGCGTGGGCTGGAGATCCGGCCAAGCAGCGGCAGCGAGGCCATGATCACCAGCAGCGAGCCGGCCAGGCCGACTGCCATGGTGAGGAAGTAGGCGTGGCCGGGAACGGGCGCCGGGGTGCCGGCCGGTGCCAGCTTGCTGACCGTGAGCGCGGCGAGGCCGTAGCCGGTCGCGGCGGCAACCGCCGTTGCGACCACGAGTGGCAGCACGGCCTCGATGAGCACGACCCTGTACAGAGTCGCGATCGGCGTGCCCGCCACGCGCAGCAGCGTGAACGCGCGCTTGCGCTCGACCAGGCTGCCGCCAAGGGCAACGGCCAGGCTGCAGCCAGCCACGATGATTGTCAGGACGACCGCAACATAGATCAGCCGCTGCACGGTGTCGGCGACTCCTGAGCGTGCCTGGACCGCCTCGCCGAAGGTCCGCGGTGCTGTGCCAGACGCGGATTCGATGGCGTGCGTCACCAGGTAGGTGCGCGCCCGTTCCAGCGTTGCCGCACTGCTCACCTTCACTAGCACTGCCTGCAAGTACAGGCCGCTGAAGTTGCCGGGCGCGGGCGGGCTCGACGCACTGGCAATGGGCTGCGTGCTGAACCGCGGGTTGTCGTCAAACATGTTCCCGGCCGGGACCATCACGGCCTTGCGGCCCGGCGCGCACTGTCCGAGTACCGCAAGCTCGCGCAGTCCGGCGCAGCTGATAACGCCGAACCCGCCTGCCCCGTTGACCGCGCCGCCTGGACCGCCTCCGCCAGGACCGGCGGAGGCGGCCGCTGCACCGCCCTGCGCGCGGGGCGAGTAAATCGGGATCACCGTCGTGCCCTTGATGGCCAGCAGCCCGGCCAGCAGCGAGGTCGCCGCCTGCGGAGGCAGGCCCTCGGCCGCGATGCGCTGCTCCTGCGCGGACGATCCGGCCAGCGGATTCGTCGTAGTGCCTGCGCCGCCGGTGCAGTTGACGTTGTTCCCGCAGACCGGAGCGGCGGTGAAGCCGTCGAGCAGCACGTTACTCAGCGCCGTGGCGCTCGGGGTCGCGGTCACCGCCTCGACTGCAGGCAGGAGCCCGGCGAGCAGAGTGCCAAGGAATACGGCCAGGACGAGTCCCCGTATCGACCTGAACGCTCCCGCAGGGTTGTCCCCGAGGCGGCGCGCTGCGAGCAGCGACGATGCCCCCTGGGAAATCCTGCCGAACAAGCCCGCCGCCTCAGCGGTAAGCCAGGGACCTCCCACCACCAGGCCGACAAGGACGATGATGAGCCCGAAAGGAAGCGAGGGTCCGATTCGCTGCGAGTTCGTCGTGGCGATCCCCAGCAGGAACAGCGCGAGGCCGACGACGAGCGGCGCTGCCGCCCACGCCGTCGGGGCGGGCGGGGTGACTCGGCGGGTGACCCCGAGCGGCGAGATATGCACGCGCCGCAGCGCGAAGAGGGACGAGATCGCTGACGCGGCCGGCACCGCGATGAGCACGAGAACGTAGCCGACCGCGGTCGGGGTGACCTCAGCACTGAAGTACCGGGCGCTGGTGATGGCGGTGTCGGCTAGCGCCGGACGTATCAGCAGGAAGATGCCGATGCCACCGAGCGCCCCGAGCAGGGCACTGACCACGGCGTCGACCGACGAGATGACGCTAACCTGCTCGGTCGTTGCGCCCACCAGCCGCAGCGCCGCGTAGCGCTCCTCGCGGCGGGCGGCTGCCAGGCGCGTCGCGGTGCCGACGAGGATGAGGATCGGGAGCACGAACGCGATCGCGCCGACGATGAAAGCGTCGCGGAAGTAACTGGTCCAGACCTGCCTGCCTGGTGCCGTCGCGATCTGGCTGACCAGCGTCGTCGCAGGCAGGCTGGCGATCTGCGCGGGCTTGTAGCCGACGTAGATGACCAGCTCGTCTGGCCCGGTCAGCGCCTGCTGGCCGATGCTGCCCGCTAGCTTGCCGGGAAAGCGGTCGCCAAGCTCGTCGGCGGGCACCGTCCGGATCAGGGCGGCGAGGGCGGGCGAGGCGTAATACTGCCCGCTGGCCGGGAGGCGGGAAACGCCGGGCGGTACGGGCGCGCGCGGTCCGAGTGCGGCGACGTCGAGCCGTTCGATGGTCTGGCCCTGGTAAACGTCGTTGCTGTAGTTCCACAGCTCGGAGTTCGTCGCGGCCGCGTAGTTCCTCGTTAGTGGCTGGCCTTGCGTCGACTCCCAGGACGGCCGGTTATTCGTGGTGGTGAACGCGTGGAAGTCCGCCAGCACGCAGAGCATGATCGCGACGCCAACGGCGACGGCAGCCGCCGTTATCAGCAGCCGGACGAAGGGCTCGCGGCCGCTGCTCAGCGTGAGGCGCAGGCCGAGCCGGTACATCACCCGGACACCTCGGCCGCCACGTCGGTGCGGTTGATGACCCTGCCGTCGCGCACGATGAGCTCGCGCTGGGCATATGCGGCCACCCGAGCGTCGTGCGTGACCAGTACCACGGTCGTGCCCTCCTCGCGGGCAGCGCCGACAAGCAGGTCCATCACCATCTCGCCGGCGAGCGTGTCGAGCGAGCCGGTCGGCTCGTCAGCGAACAGGACCCTGGGGTGCGCGACTAGTGACCTGGCCAGGGCCACGCGCTGCGCCTGGCCACCGGACAGCTCCCCCGTCCGCCGAGCGCCGAGGCCATCAAGGCCCATCCGGGGCAGCCAGGCATCGGCCGTGGCGTAGGCCGCCTTCCGGCCGGCCCGGTTCAGCAGCAGCGGCAGCGCGATGTTGTCGGCAACTGTCAGCTCGGGCACGAGCTGACCGAACTGGAACACGAAGCCGAACGCCGTCCGCCGCAGTTCGGTGCGGCGGGCATCACTGAAGGTGTCCAGGCGCTCGCCGTCGTACCAGACCTCACCCCGATCCGGCGGGAAGATGCCGGCCAGGCAGTGCAGCAGGGTGGATTTGCCCGAGCCGCTCGGCCCCATGATCGCGACGACCTCGCCGCCTGCGACGGACAGGCTCGCACCCGTCAGGGCTGGCGTCTGGCCGAACGACAGGTACAGCTCCTTAGCTTCGATCAGGCTGTCGCCGGCCCGCGGCGGCGGTGCCGAGTTCAGTGAGGTCATCACGCACGCACCATTTCCGCCAGCGCGTTCAGCCTGGCTGCGGTCATATCAATCCAGCGGAGATCGGCCTCCAGGTGGAACAGGCCGTAGTCGGCCAGCATCACGTCCACCAGGCCGCCGCTCCGCTTGACCTCGGTCAGCTCCCGCATGCGCTGCAGATGCGCGCCGCGCTGGGCATCGAGGTAGGCCTCGGCCGGCCGGCCGAGCATCAGCGCCAGGACGACCTTGGCGAATAGCACCGTCTGCAGATGCGGCTCAGGCTCGGCCGGCTGGCTCAGCCAGGAATCGAACTCATGGGCTCCGGCTTCGGTAATGACATAGCGCTTGCGGTCGGGCCCGGCGCCCGGCTCCGCATCGCCGCCGGTCACCTTGCCGTCTCTGGCTAGCCGGCTCAGCGTGGCGTACACCTGGCCGAACGGCAGTGGCTTGCCGCGGCCGAAGTAGACGTCATAGTCGCGCTTGAGCTCGTACCCATGGCTCGGCTCGCGCTCCAGCAGGCCGAGGAGGGTGTAAGGAACGGTCACGCGATGAGCGTACACCGACAGTAGACACTGAGTGTATACATTCGCTTAGTAGTTTCTGGTGCGGCAGTCCTAAGCGGCGGAATGACGTCCGCCCGCGCTATCCACCTGACCCGCCGTACGCATGGCCCGCTTCAGCTCCCCGAATGCCCGGTCGACCGGATGGGCAGCGTGCGAGTCGAACTCGGCCTTGTCTACCGGCGGGCGCGGCACGAACGACCCCGTGACTTCCGGATCGCCGGCGATCACGTGCCAGGGCTCGGCCAGCCTTACGCCGCTGCCCTCGGCGGCGAACAGCGCCTCGACCAGCACCATGTCCTCGGTCACCCAGCGGTGGACAGCGACCTGGGCGCCGGGCCGCGGGCCGTCGTCCCAGGCCACCAGGGCTCCTGTCACGTGCAGCTCGTCCCTGCGTGCCCAGGCCCCGGCAAACTCGCCAGGTGCGGCGCACACGAGCAGGTCCACGTCGCTGGCGGCATCAGCGGTGCCGGCCGCCAGCGAGCCCACCACCAGCGCGCCGAGCACTTCCGGCAGGGCATCCAGCCGCTTCGCGATGGCTTCTAACGTCCTGTGCTGGCGGAATGGCATACCGACCACTGGGGGCTTCTCTCTTGTCCGGCTAGTGACGGCGGAGCCTGCCGTGCCGTGTCACGCTCGCGGCGCGTCGGCCTGGGCTCGACCGCGCTGGATGACCGCTGCGCGCCGCTCCGCCACCTGCGCGGCGTCGATGCCGTGGGCATGCCATCGGGCATTCACCTCTGACTCCACCTGCAGTGCCTCCCGGCGCGTTTCCAAAATCCCGGCATCGTAGGTGGCGTAAAGAGTGCGCAGAGCGTCCTGGTCGCTGGAGGCGGAATCGGCGGCGAGCCTGCGGGCGAAGTCCAGCAGCTCGTCATGCGGGACGACGTGGTTCACCAGTCCCCACTGCAGCGCGGTGTGGGCACTGACGAAGTTGCCGGTCGCGCTCATCTCGCGGGCACGGCGCATCCCGACTGCCTCGGGCAGCGCCACCGTCAGGCCCCAGCCGGGCTGGATGCCCATCCTGGCGTGGGTGTCGGCGAACCTGGCGCGCTCGGAGGCCACCAGGAAGTCGCAGGCGAGCGCCAGCTCGAGGCCGCCCGTCACCGCCACGCCGTTGACAGCGCCGATGAGCGGCTTCGCAAGGTCCGGAATCACCGGGCCGCTGCCCATGCCGCGCAGCGCGCTGCCCGGCTGTCCGAGCTCGGTGAGGTCCAGCCCGGCGCAGAAGGCGGGGTCGGCGCCGGTCAGCACCACCGCCCTGACGTCGTCCTGCGCATCAAGGCCGGCCAGCGCCGCGCGCAACTGCGTGATCAGTTCGCTGGACAGGGCGTTGCGCCGGTCCGGCCGGTTGAGCGTTACGGTCGCGACGTAATCCGCGACCTCGGTCAGCACCACAGACAAGGTGAAGCCTCCGCAGCTGGCTGGATGGCCGACTAATCCCACCATCATGCCCCGAGAACCGCGCCCGGGTCTGGTCATGGCCTGACCGCCCGGGCCGCACCTGCACTGCCGTTGCCGCTCCGTCCTGTGCGGGCCCGTTCCCTCCGCAGTCCGAAGCGCCGCTATGGAACCGGTACGCTACGGTTGCAGTCGCCGCGCGGGCGTAGCTCAATGGCAGAGCCCCAGCCTTCCAAGCTGGTCATGAGGGTTCGATTCCCTTCGCCCGCTCCATGTCGTGTCGCGAGACATCGTGGACTCATCTCTCAGGACATCATGGACTGGCTGGCAGCCTTCTGGGCTGGTAGTTGCGGGCCGGGTCGAGGGTGAGCTCGCGAAGCAGCGTTCCGTCCTGGGTGAGGATTCGCACGTCGAGGTCTTTGACCAGGATGACGACCTTGGTGCCGGCGTGGCGGCGGCCGACACCGATGTGGTGGAGCTTGCTGCGGTAGCGGAGGGTGACTGAGCCGCCGCTGTCGATGGCGTCGTGTCGTACCCGGCAGTGTCCGGGCAGTTCGAGCCGGGGACCTTGGGGGATGGCCTTGATCCGGGCGGTGTAGGCCTGGATGGGGGTGCGGCGGCCGATGGCCCGGTGCGGCCGGCCGGTGTTGTAGTAGGTGGCGAACTTGTCGAGCTGGGCCTGCAGGCCGCGGATAGTGGTGGCGGGCTTTTGCCGGGCGAGCCATTTCTTGAGGGTCTGGTGGAAGCGCTCGACCTTGCCGCAGGTCTGGGGATGGTAGGGCCGCGAGTGGCTGTAGATGATGCCCAGGGCCAGCAGCTCGCTTTCCATGACGCAGACGCCGTGGCGGTAGACCGCGGTGAACACGGCGCCGTTGTCGGCAAGCAGCGAGGCCGGGAGGCCGTGCAGGTCAGCAGCCTGCCGGAATGCGGTGACGACATCGCCGGCCTTGTAGACGGCGCGGGCAGCCGAGGCGATCAGGAACCGGGAGTGATCGTCGATGATGTTCAGGATCTCGACGCTGGCGCCGGCGGCCAGCTGCCAGTGCGTGATGTCCATCTGCCACCGCTCATTAGGCAGGTCGGCGCAGAACCGCACGTACGATGACCGCGGCCGTTTCTGCGGCTGCGGGGTGATCAGGCCGCGGCGCGACAGCACGCGCCAGATCGTGGCCGCCGACGGCACCTGGCCGCCGCGCCGTGCCAGGTGCCAGGCGATGGTCTGCGGGCCTGCGTCCAGGCCCTGGCCGGCCAGGTCCTTGCGCAGCGCGACGATCTCATCCTCGACCTCCGCCGCCAGCCGGGTAGGCGAGGAGCGCGGCCGCCGCGACCGCGGGTGCAAGCCCTGCTCGCCCTCCGCGCGGTAGCGGGCCAGGCACTCATACACCCAGCTGCGCGACACCCCGTGCGCCGCGGCGACCTCCCGCACGCTCAGCCCCTCCAGGACGACGGCCTTGACCACATAGCGGATCAGATCCACCGGACACCTCCACGTAGGTGTCCAC
>DASPWG010000100.1:0-10762 GCA_035621915.1 Streptosporangiaceae bacterium | reverse complement strand
CATCAGCATCATCATCATCGTGCCGTGCTCGCCGACGATCTCGATGTAGACCTGCGAGCTGAACACGTGGTGCACCGGCGACAGCAGCTCGGTCCTGATCGCCATGGCGAACAGGCCCGCGGTGCAGAAGTAGATGATCATGCCGACCAGGTACTGGATGCCGACCACCTTGTGGTCGAGGGAGTAGCGGAAGTACCTGGCCAGCCCGGCGCGCTCGGGCTCGGGCACGACGATGCCGTTGACGGGCCGGCCGAGTATCTGCCGGAACAGGTCGTTGAAGACGCCCAGTCCTACCAGCCAGCCCACCACGGCGAACAGGTAGCCCAGCGTGATGTTCCAGTTGTTGTAGTCCCCGAGCGACACGTAGCTGTAGTTCGCGCCGATGAAGTTGCCGAGCCAGTGCCCGAACAGGTAGCCGACTACGGCTCCGGCGACAGCGGTGTGGATGGCCGGGCGCTGCCACCACGGCCGCACCCGGCCCGCCGACTGCCCGCCGCCTGCGCCCTTAGCCTGCTCCGGCTGTGTCTCGATGGCCATCGGTCACCTCTTCATCGCTGCGTCAAGCCCCGGAGGGACAGAACGGGTCCTGGACGAGAGCTCCATCACGGCTGGACGGGATCCTGGGACGGGTAGAACAGGCCGCCAGCGCCGGTGATCCCCAGCTCCTTCACCATGGCGGCATTGATCTGCGGGACGACGGTCGGGTCGTAGCTGAGCGCGTACGGCGGCAGCAGCTTGGTCGCCGCTGCCAGTTGCGCCTCGGTCGTCTTGGCCCAGGCTTCGAAGGCCGCCACGGTGACCACATGGCCGTAGTCGAACATCGCGCCATGCCACAGACCGCACAGCTCAGCGCAGCGCACGGTGACCGTGCCGAGCTGCAGCGGCGTGGTGTAGGCCACGTTGTTGACCCCGGGGTTGGCGTCGGCCTTCACCCCGAGCTGGTAGGCCCAGAAACTGTGGATCACGTCCAGCGAGGTCACGTTGAACTGCACCGGCCTGCCGATCGGCAGGATCAGCGAGCTGGTCTCGAACCCGCCGAACTGCGGGTAGCGGTAGGTGAACCGCCACTGCTGGGCGATCACCTGCACCTGCAGCGTGGTGCCGGTCGGCGTCCAGATCGGGCTCGCGCCCTCCCCCGCGCCGGCCCCGTCGAAGCCGGGGGCAGCCAGCTCGTACGTGCCGAACCCGGCCAGGAACAAGACGATCACCGCGCTGACCGTGATCCAGATGGCCTGGACCCTGGTGTGGCCGTAGAGGGCCGGGCCGTCCTCCTCGTCGCCTTCCCGGTGCCGCCACACTATGAGCGCATACGCGCCGTAGACCAGCACGAACGCCATGACCGGCGCGGCAAGCACGGACATCACCTTGATGTCGAACTGCTGGCTGGCCGCCGTATTCGACATCCGGCCCGGCGGCATGTGCGGCCCGTACACGAACCAGAGCAGCCAGTCCGCGATTACCGCGATCGGCAGCCAGATGAGGAAGATCCGCAGGCCGTGGTTCGTCCCGTCCGTGCCTGACGCCTGGACTTCGTCTCCCGCGGCAGTCATCAGGACACCACCACCATGTTGCCGGTCATGAAGCCGATCGTCTGCATCGGACCGCCGAATCCGTCGAGGTAGCCGCCGCCGCACGGGATCCTGCACTGCCAGAAGTACTCACCCGGCGTCTTCGGCGTGTTGAAGCTGAAGGTCATGACCATGTGCGGGTTGCTCGGGGTGCAAGGCGCTGTACTGCACAGCCCTGGCTTGAGCGTCTGCGCGATGGTCGGAGAGCCCATCGGCACGTTCAGGTTGATGCCGGGGATCGAGAACGTGTGCCCCACGTTGCAGCCCGACCACGAGTTGAGCTGGCTCACCGGCTTGCCGTTGACATCCTCGGTCCCGCCGATGGTGCCCGTCACCTTGCCCCAGTAGTTGTTGCGCAGCGGCGTGCAGCCGTCGTAGCCGTAGATGGTCATGTTGACCCGGTCACCGGCCGGGACCTGGAACAGGGTGGTGTGGACCCACTGACCCGTCTGCGGGCTCCTGATGAAATACGAGACCCAGTCCGGGTGCGTGCTGACCGTGTTAATCGGCGCCTCCTGCATCACCACGTCCACGGCCGCCCCGGTGTCCGGGGCCACCCCGGACCCGAAGGTGACTGTGGGCGGGCCACCGAGGAAGTAGTGCACGACCACGAAGGCACCGACCGCCGCGACTGCAAGGAACGCCACGATCAGGGTTCCGATACGTGCCGGCAGGGACACCAGCCACCACCTCGCTTCATCACGCAAACGGTTGCGGCAGCCGCGCGCTTGGGCTGCACGGACCGAACGCGGCCAAGGGATGCTCGGACGAGTCTGATATTCGGGTCGGTACTAGGCCGCCGGCAAGGACGAGAGCAGTGAATGACGAAATTGTCATGGTTGTG
Source organism: Streptosporangiaceae bacterium (assembly GCA_035621915.1). Lineage (GTDB taxonomy): Bacteria > Actinomycetota > Actinomycetes > Streptosporangiales > Streptosporangiaceae > JAJYUU01. The sequence continues at coordinate 8,350 of DASPWG010000100.1, read as the reverse complement.
TGCTCTGTAGGTGGCCTAACCGGATAACCACTTCGTCGCCGTCCTTGACCGAAGCAGTCCGGATAGAGTAGATCCTCTCCTAAGAAAGCTGAACGGCTGTTCGCTCCCCGACAGTCCCCCGCCATAGCTCGGGCCGGCACCCCCCAAGGCTGGCCATCTTAAAAATAATGACGACATATCACGTGTCCGAACCCCGCTCTCGGCCGCGAATCCTCGTCGTGGATGACGAGCCTGAGATCCGCGACTTCGTCATCCGCGCCCTGATGGCAGACGGCTATGAAGTGGATTCCGCATGCGACGGCCCCGATGCGCTTGGTCACGCGGCCGCCTGCGGCTACGCGCTGATCATCCTTGACCTGGTCATGCCAGGCGCCGACGGGAAGGACATGCTGGCCAGGCTCCGGCACGCGCAGCCGGGCCTGGCCATCCTGGTGCTGTCCTGCCTCAGTGACGTAGCGACCAAGGTCGATTGCCTGGACCTCGGGGCGCAGGATTACCTGATCAAGCCGTTCGCGCTGGCCGAGCTGCTGGCCAGGGTCCGGGTACAGCTGCGCGAAGAGCAGCATCAGCTGCACGAGGTGCTGCGAGCCGGGCAGCTGAAGCTGGACCTCGGCCGCCTGCAGGCCGACTCCGGCGTGGGCCCGGTCCCCCTTACCAGGCTCGAGGTCATGCTGCTGCGCGAGCTAATGGAGCACCACGGGCAGTCGGTGCCAAAGGACCAGCTGCTGGCCACCGTATGGGGAATTGACTTCGACCCCGGCTCGAACGTGGTGGACGTATGCGTGCGGCGACTGCGGTCCAAGCTAGGGTTCGACCTCATCGAGACGGTGCGTGGTGCGGGCTACCGGCTCGCCTCCTGAGAGCCAGGCGGCCCAGGGCCCCGGACTGGCGGACGCCGGGTGGGGTCAGGCGCAGACTGGTCGCGACCCGATGGAACTGGCCCCCATGTCCGGCCGGCCGCTGCTGGCGGATCCCGTCCGCCGGCGCGACTGGCGTTCCTGGCCGGGCTGGCTCGACCTGGCCTGGGTGTTCTTCTGGCTGCTTGGCCTGGCCGGCATCGTCGTCTTCCAGCACTGGGAAGCGGTGCCATTCCACCTGATCTGGATTTCCTTCGCGCTGCTGTACAGCTTCCGGATCAGGCGGACCAAGCCGACCCTGCTGGTCCTGGCCGCCATGATCGTCACCACCTTCGCGGCCATCGCATGGGACGTGAGCCGCGGTACCCAGCCCGTCGACGAGCTGACCGATGTCCCGCTCATGGCGGCCATGTTCTGGGTCATGATGTGGCACAACCACCGCCGTCAGGCAGCCAACGCGGACCGGGTGCGCGTCAGCGAGGAGAACGAGCGGCTGCTGGCGACGCAGCGCCGGTTCCTGCAGGACGCCTCGCATCAGCTGAGGACACCTATCACGATCGCGCTCGGGCACTCCGAGCTCCTGGCCAGGAGCCTGGCCGACGCGCAGGACAAGCGCGACATCAAGGTGATCGTCAGCGAGCTGAACCGGCTGCGCAAGCTCAGCGACCGGCTGCTGCTCATCGCGGCATCGGAGAACCCGAACTTCCTGCGGCCAGAGCCGGTGGAGCTCAGCCGGATGGCGCTGGAGGTCGTCCGGCGATGGCGGCCCACGGCGGAGCGGCACTGGCAGCTCGGCAAGCTTGAGCGTGCCACCGCGCTGGCCGACCGCGAGCGGCTCTGGCTGGCGGTCGATGCGCTGATGGAGAATGCCATCCAGCACACCAGCCCGGGCGACATGATCCGGCTGTCGGTGCGCCGGGCAGGCGACTTCGCCAGGCTGACCGTGACGGACACCGGAACGGGCATCGACCGCCTGGAACTGTCCAGCATCTTCGAGCGGTTCACCACGGGAGCTGACCTTGGCGGCCCGCGCGGGACCGGTCTCGGGCTCGCCCTGGTGCAGGCCGTAGCACGCGGTCACGGCGGTGAGGCCCGGGTGCACAGCGTGCTTGGCCAGGGCAGCACGTTCGAGCTACTGCTCCCGGTACGCGGATCCGAGTGCGCCGCTGATATACCGATTTTTACTAATCTTCCGAGTGACGATCAAGGAGGCCCACCCCGCGGTGCTATCTGACTCCCCCGCGCCACCTGAGCCGGCTGCGCCCGATCCCGGACCACCAGCGCCTCCCTCCTACGTCCCGATCCGGTCGGGGGCGTGGCCGCAGCGCCGGATGCCCAGGTCGGCCTACCTCATTGCCGCGGCGCTACTCGGCGTCGCGCTGGCTGTCGCCCTCGTGCACAAGCCCACGCGCGGTGAGCAGGCCGCTGACATGCGCGGCTTCCTGCAGGAGGTGACCAGCGACATCGAGTCCTGCGCGGGCGGGGTCGGGGAGTCGCTGACGGCGCTGCACGAGATCCAGTCAGCGGCAAGCGCGCCGGGCACCGAGGTCAGCGATGCGGTGATCATCGCGCAGACCGGCGCGGCGAACTGCTCGCCGGCCAACAACGAGCAGATCGACGACCTGGAGAACTACCAGGTGCCAGAGTCGCTGGACAGCTTCAAGCTCGCGGGCGCAGTCACCGGCTTGGTGAACTGGGCCGAGCCGGACGCGGCGAACGTCCAGGACGACGTGGCGAGCCTGCTGACTGCCCGCACCCCGGCGGCCAGGGCTGCGGCTCAGGCCGCGCTCGGCAAGGCGCTTGCCGCGCTCAACCGGCAGCGGTCGGCCGTCGACTCCCCCGTGGAGGCGGCCATCCGGGCGCTGGACATGCACGCATCCCCACCCCGCTTGCCAGGCTGACCTGGCCCCAGCAAGAGAGCCGAACCGCAATGCCAGGCATGAACTCTGGCCTCAGTGACACGAACGCCACCGTGGTCGCCGCGTTCAGGTCCGCCCTGCTGCACCAGGGGATTATCGTGCTTGCCGTCCTCGCGGCCCTGGCGCTGGCCTGGGTCAGCCTGCGCGAGTGGCTGCCCGCGACCGCACGGGCAAGGCTGGCTCAGCCGGGCACCGGGTATGCCGAGCCGGCCGGCCGGCGGCTGCTGCGCATCGGCTTCGGGGTCATCTGGGTGTTCGACGGCCTGCTGCAGGCGCAGCCCGCCATGGCGGCGGGCATGCCGTCGCAGGTTATCGAGCCCGCCGCGGCTCCATCGCCGTCCTGGGTGCAGCACCTGATCAACTGGGCCGGGACGTCCTGGTCCTACCACCCGATCCAGGCAGGCGCCGCCGCCGTCTGGATCCAGGTGGGCATCGGGGCCTGGCTCCTTGCCGCCCCCCGCGGCTGGACGTCTCGCCTCGCCGGGCTGGCCAGCGTCGGCTGGGGCCTTGTCGTGTGGGTATTCGGCGAGGCTTTCGGCGGCATCTTCGCGCCTGGCTCTACGTTGCTGTTCGGCACTCCTGGCGCGGTGCTGTTCTACTGCGCGGCGGGCGTCCTGATAGCGCTGCCGGAGGAGCGCTGGCGCAGCCGCAGGCTCGGCAGGCAGGTACTGGCGGTGCTCGGGCTCTACCTCATCGGGATGGCCGTGCTGCAGGCCTGGCCGGGCCGCGGCTTCTGGCAGGGCGTCACCCGCGGCCAGCAGGGCTCGCTGGTCGCCATGGTCAAGTCCATGGCCACGACCCCGCAGCCGCACTGGCTGGCCAGCCTGCTGTCGGCATTCGCCACGTTCGACTCAGCGCACGGCGCCGCCGTCAACCTCGTCGTCGTGGTCGTCCTCGCGGTCGTCGGCACAGCGCTGCTGTCCGGCAGACCCGAGTTGATCAGGCCGGCGTTCTGGCTCGGCGGCGCGTTCGCGCTCGCGGTCTGGGTGCTGGCTCAGGACCTGGGCTTCCTCGGCGGCCTCGGCACCGACCCCAACAGCATGATCCCGCTGAGCCTGCTGGCCGGCGGCGGCTACCTGGCCATGCAGCATGTGCCTGAGCCGGTGCCCGTCGTAGCCGCAGACAGGGCGGCGACGGAACCGGCCACGACCGGGCAGGCTCCCGCGCGGCTGGCCGGCGCGTTCGCGGCCGCCAGCATGCGGGCGGTGTTCGCCCTCTGGGCAGCCGTGATTGTGCTGATCGGCGCGGCCCCGATGGCGATGGCCCAGGCCAACCGGAACGCCGATCCGATCATCGCCGAGGCCATCGACGGCAACGCCGCCCCGCTCAACTTCCCCGCGCCCGCCTTCACGCTCACCGACCAGTACGGCCGTCAGGTCAGCCTGGCCAGCCTGCGCGGCAAGGTGGTGCTGCTGACCTTCCTCGACCCGGTCTGCACCTCGGACTGCCCGCAGATCGCGCAGGAGTTCAGGGGCGCCGACCAGGTGCTTGGCAGCAAGGCAGCCGACGTCGAGCTGGTGGCGATCGTGGCCAACCCGATCTACCGGAGCCTGGCCTATACCCGTGCCTTCGACGCGCAGGAGCGGCTGTCCGGGCTGAAGAACTGGCTGTACCTGACCGGCTCGCTGGCTCAGCTCCAGCAGGCCTGGAAGGACTACGCGATCGCGGCCTACGTCCTCCCGGCGGGCGGCATGATCGCGCACAGCGACGTCGCGTACGTCATCGGCCCGAACGGCCACACCAGGGAGGAACTCGACTTCGATCCGGGGCCGGGCACGACCAGCTCCATCTCGTCGTTCGCCGTGCTGCTGACCAACGACGCAAAGCAGTACGCGCGATGACGCTGTCCCGCCGCGCCGCAGTGGCCGCCGTCCGGGCCGGCACCGCCGTCGCCATCGCGCTGCTCGCCGCCGGCTGCGGCACCACCAGCGCCGCTACCAGCCCGGCGGCCCTGCCGACCACCGTCCCGCTGGGGACCTCCCTCGGCGGGCAGGGACAGCCGGGCTGGGCGGCCGTCCAGATGGGCGGCTCGCAGGCCACCTTCAACAACTTCTGGGAGCTGTTCGCCAGGCCGGCCGGCTCGGCGCGGTGGGAGCTGGCCACCCCGCTCGGCGTGGCCAGCAACGGCGGGCTAGTCATGAGCACGGCCGGCGCGGGCCTGGTCGCGGGATTCCGGCCCAGCCAGGACCTGTTGTTCTCGCCGCTTGCCGACACCGCGAGCGCCGGCGGCAGCTGGTCCCCGGCGCCGGCGCCGGTGAACCCTGGCCTGGCCAGCGACCTGGATGCCCTGGCGGCCGGGCCGGGCGGCCGCATGCTCGCGCTCACCGACTCCGGCGAGGTGCTGGCCGGAAGCGACGGCTCGTGGCAGCCGCTGGCAACTGTGCGGAAGCTGGCCGGCACGGCGGCAGGCCGGGCGTGCGGCCTGACCGCGCTGACCGCCGTCGCGTTCACGGCGGCGGGGACTCCGCTGCTCGGCGGACAATGCGCCAGGCCCGGCACCGTCGGCCTCTTCGCCGCGGGACCTGGCTCCTCCTGGCAGGCCGCCGGGCCGGCAGCAGCGGGGCGGGTGACCGTGCTCGGCCTGGCCACCCACGGCGGGCGCACCACGGCGCTGGTGGCGGCAGTGACCGGCACGACGTCGGACGTCATCGCGGCATGGTCGGCCACCGGGACCAGCGGCTGGGCGCTGTCAGCGCCGGCCAGCACCGGCGGACGCGCGATCCGTTCCGTCTCACTGTGGGCTAGCGGGGGTGCGGGAATCGCCCTCGCAGGCGGAACGGGCGCGACGATCGCCGGGCCTGGCGCGAGCTGGCAGCCGCTGGCATCGCTGCCGGCCAGGACGGCCACGCTCGCGCTCGGGCCGGACGGGCAGGTACAGGCGCTGGCGGTCAACGGCAGCAGGCTGACGGTGTGGCAGCTCACCGGGCGGGAGTGGGCGCGCCTGCAGGTGATCGTCGTGAAGATCCCGTACGGGTCCTCGGACTGATCGGAGCGTCATGCACTACCTGACCGGTCACTGGTCCTTCGACCCGTTCCTCGTCGTCGTCATCGCGGCGGCGGCCTGCTACCAGGCCGGGCTGGCCCGGATGCGGCGCGCGGACCCGGAGGCTGCCAGGCCCTGGCGCCGCCGCACGCCGCTGCTGTACGCGGGCTTCGCGGTGGTGCTGATCGCGGTCGAGTCGCCGGTCAACTACTGGGCCGACGAGTACTTCTTCGTGCACATGGTGCAGCACCTGCTGCTGATGTTCGCGGCGCCCACGCTGATCGTCGCCGCCGCGCCCTGGCAGCCGCTGGCGGCCGCGTTGCCTGGCCGGGCCGCGACCCTCGCCGGACCGCTGCGCGGGGTAGCCGGGTGGCTGCTGCGGCCCTGGGTGAGCGTCGCCGCGTTCAACGTGGTGATGCTGGCCTGGCACGTCCCCGCGCTGTTCGACCTCAGCATCCGCGACGCGGCCGTGCGGGTCTGGCTGGCGCACACCACCTACCTGGGCGCCGGGCTGCTGTTCTGGCTGCAGTTCATCGGATCGCCGCCAGTGCGCCGCCGGATGCCGCTCACCTCGCAGGCGCTGGCGCTGATCGCGACCAACATCATCATGTGGCTGCTGGCCATGGCCATGGGCATCCTGACGACGGTCTCGTGGTACAGCGTCTACAACCACGTCCCCGGCGTCACCCTGCCGGCCTTCGCCGACCAGCAGATCGGCGCGGGCATCCTGTGGATCTGCGGCGACTTCTGGGCCATCCCGACGCTGATCTTCGTGGTCCGGCGGCTGATCAACGAGGACGGCGGCATCGGCTCCGCGGTGGACCACATCCTTGGCCGCGGTTCGCGCCGGTACGAGTGGGCCAACCGGAACTAGGGACGCACCCTAGGCCCCGCCCCCCAGCCTGGCCTGCAGCCGCCGCATGCCGCGCAGCCACCGCTCCCGGTCGTCGGCCCGGCGGCGCTCGTAGGTGGCCACGTCCGGGTGCGGCAGGATCAGGAACTGCTCGGCCTGCACCGCGGCCAGCACCACGCGCGCCACCTCGTCCGGGTCCAGCACGCCGTCCACCGCGGCCTGGGCAGAGCCCCCCGTCGCGCTGATGTCGGCCGGCAGCGCCTCCTCGCCAAGCTCCCGGCGGCTGGTCGCGGCCAGGTTGGACGTGACTGCCTGCGGGCACAGCGCCGACACGACGATGCCGCGTTCCCCGTAAGTAACCGAGAGCCACTCGGCGAGCGCCACGGCCGCGTGCTTGGTGACGGCGTACGGGGCGGAGCCGAGCTGGGTGAGCAGGCCGGCCGCGGACGCCGTGATCACCAGGTAGCCGCTGCCGCGCGCCAGCATTCCCGGCAGCAGCGCCCTGGCCGCGTAGACGTGGCTCTGCACGTTGATGGCCCAGATCCGGTGCCACGCCTCGTCCGGCACCTCCACGCCGCCGGCCACGATGATGCCCGCGTTGGACACGTACAGGTCGACCGGGCCGTACGCGCTCTCCGCCGCAGCCACCAGCGCCTGCACGGAGGACTCGACGGACACATCGGCGGGCACGGCGAGCGCGCTGTGCCCGGCCGCCTCGATCTCGGCCGCGACCTTGGCCGCGCCCTGCTCGTCGATGTCGGCCACGACGACGCCCGCGGCGCCGCCATCGGCCAGTGCCAGCGCGATCGAGCGGCCGATGCCGCTCGCGCCGCCGGTCACGACCGCGACCCGGTTGGTGATGTCCATTAGGCGATGTCTCCTAGCCCCTCCGGATGGACCGCTCGGCCATGTCCGCCCACGCGGCCAGGTCCGGGTCGGCAGCGATCAGGTCAGCGTATTTCTTGCGCGCCGCCTCGCGCTTGGCGGGAATGTACTCCGTCGGCCACAGGCCTTCCTGCGGCTGGTAGCCCTTCAGCACGTTCCTGGCCACCGTCACCTTGTGTACCTCGTCCACCCCGTCCGCGATGGCCATGGTGGGCGCGCCGGCGAACATGGCCTGCAGCGGCGTCAGGTTGGTGGTCCCGAGCGAGCCCAGGATGTGCAGCGCCCGGTAGCTCACCTCGCGCAGCACCTTCGCGCACGTGTACTTGCAGGCGGCGATCTGCGTCCTGGCGGCCTGAGTGCTGGAGTTGTCGATCGTCCACGCGGTCCACAGCACCAGCAGGCGGAGCATGTTCAGCTCGGCATAGGAGTCGGCGATTGCCTCCTGCACCATCTGGTGCTCGCCGATCACCTTGCCGTGCGACTCGCGGCTCAGCGCCCGCTCGCACATCATGTCGAAGGCCAGCCTGACCTGCGCCACGGTCCGCATCGCATGATGGATCCGGCCGCCGCCCAGGCGCCGCTGCGCGAGCACCCTGGCGCCGTCCTCCGGCCCGAGCAGGTTGCCCGCAGGCACCCGCACGTCGGTGTAGCGGATGTGGTTGTGCAACTGCGGGTAGCTCATGATCTGCACGCCGGGCGTGTCCCGCGGCACTACGAACATCCCGTTCACGCACATCACGATGATGATGTCGGCGTGCGACCCGCCGCTGGTGAACCACTTCTCCCCGTTGATGACCCACTCGTCGCCGTCGCGGACTGCCCTGGTCTTGAACAGCGACGGGTCGGAGCCGCC
>DASPWG010000099.1:0-5487 GCA_035621915.1 Streptosporangiaceae bacterium | reverse complement strand
GGTGTGCGGGGTGGCGGCGAGCAGGCGAGCCTCGAAGTCTTCGTCCTTGCTGGTCCTGAGCAGGTCGGCGGGCTGCGTCTGCCAGCCGACGTGCAGCACCTCATAAATTGCGTGGCTGAGCCGGTGCGTGAGCTCGGCCGTGCTGGCCGCCTCGATGCGCCGGCTGCCGACGGACGCGCTGCGGCAGTCACCGGCGACGGTGACGCATTCGAGCGCAGCCAGCAGCCGTGGCGCTAGGTGGTCCTTTACTAGCTGGGCCTGTGCTAGCTGGTACTGCGCCAGCGTTGTGGCGCGCGGTGAGCTGGCCACTGCTCTACATCTCCAGGCCAAGGGTCTGGGCAAAACCGGTGGGGGACAGCAGGATCGTCCGCCCGATGCCCGCGGCGGCCCGGTCCACGGCCCGCAGCCGCGCCGAGCGCCGGGCGATCGCGAGCATCCGGTCGAACATGTGCCAGCCGGCGAACGCGGCGGCGCGAGCAGCCAGATCCTGGCCGGCGGCCGGCCGCACGCTGCGGTATCCAGCCCAGAACGCGGCGATCCGCGGACGCACCCGCTCGATGCTGCCGGCTATCCGGCGGACGATCTCGGCCTGCGACAGAGCCTCGGCGTCTGCGTCGCTCCCGGTCATGGTCATGACCGCGTAGTGCAGCCATTCGCCTGCGAAGCTGCCCACGTCACGGGCGGGATCAGCGATCCGGAACTCCTCCCAGTCGCACAGATAGAGCCGGCCCGCCGCGACGAACAGCTGCTCAAGCCGGAAGTCGCAGTGCGCTGGCGTCATCTCGGCCTGATCCTGCAGCCGCAGCAGCCGCCCTATCGCGTCGGCAAGCGGCGGGTCGTGCTGCAGTAGGCTCCACGCCTGCAACTCCGCCGCACTGCACGCGGCGTAAACGCCCACCGGAAGGCCTGCCAGCAGCTCCGCCGACGGCAGCGCCGGCACCGCGCGGTCGGCAGTTGCCCACGAGCCGTCCGGTCCAACACTGGCGGGGATCCCGTGCAGTTCGCCGACCGCAAGGCCGACCTGGCGGGCGAGGCCGTCGTCCCATTCCGCGGCCAGCAGCAAGTCGGCGCCAGACCGGGCGCCCTCGACGAACTCGAATGCCATCAGCCGGGCGTCCTCGTCCCAGCCCGCGCACCGGGGCGCGGCAAACCATCGCGGGCTGGCGGTACCGACCGTGCGCTCGAACGCAATCGAGCGCTGCAGCCTGCGGCTCGCATCACTGGCGGATCCGCGGAATCGCTTGACGACTACATGATTGCCCAGGCTGGTGATACCTGCGCAGGTCTGATTGCGGCCCGGTAGAGAAGCGGCCTCGTCGAGAGAGCCGAGAGGCCCGAGGCCGAGCCGGGAAAGGAGCGCGTCAATCTCGGGCGCGCCATTCCCGGCATCCGCCTCAGCCGTGACCGTCAGTCCGTGTCCTTGTTGCCGCAGTGGTAGCTGATGATGCACACAGTCGTCGCAATCGACGTCGTCGGCTCACGCACCGCGGCATCCTCCGGAACTGCCGCCTCCCGCGCTAGCTCGTCCGCGCTTACGTAGGCGTCGAAACCAGCCGCTAGCTGCTCTGCCGTCATCTGTCCTCCAAGAGATCGATTAGGCATAATTCGTCTGGCTTGATGCTAATCATAGGAGAAATAGATTAGCCACACAATGGCACTGACCGGGCATTTAGCATTGCCGTCCTCGTGCTCCGCCCGCCATTCGCGATGGCCCATGAGACAACGCAGCGTCCTAGGCCGGGCGGCCCGGCCAGTCACCCATCGCCGCCCAATATCCGTCAACCGAAGTTGACAAGACTGCCCGCGTCAACCTACATTGACGGCATGAGCAACGAGGTGTCACTGGCGGAAGCGGCCAGCGGACAGGACCCGGCCGAGGGCCTGCGCGCGGCCCGCGCCCTGCGCGAGCTGGCCGAGCGCCTCGAGGCCCTTCAGGTCGAGAACGCCAGGGCGCACGGCTGGTCGTGGCAGGAGATCGCGTTCTTCCTCGGCGTCAGCAGGCAGGCCGTGCACAAGAAGTACGCCAGCCTGCTGGCGGGCCACCTGACCACGCGCAAGCCGATCGGAGGAAACGGTGCTTGAGCGGTTCACGTCCTCGGCCCGGCAGGCCGTAGTTGACGCCAAGTACGAGGCGGGTCGCGCAGGACAGGAGAAGGTCCACAGCGAGCACCTGCTGCTCGCCCTGTTCAGCCTGCCCGGTGAGGCCGCGGAGGCCATGACCGCAGCCGGGCTGACAGCCGACACCTTGCGGGCCCGTCTCCCCCGCGGCACCCATCCAGGACCCGCCGCCCTGGACGCCGACGCGCTGGCCTCCCTCGGCATTGACCTTGACGCCGTGCGGCGCGCGACCGACGCCACATTCGGCCGCGGAGCACTGGACCGCGTCATGCCGCCGGGCCGCAGGCGGCTGCCCTTTGCCGACGACGCCAAGCGCTCACTGGCAGGCGCGGCGCGTTACAGCATCCGCCTGGGCCAGCGCTCGATCACGACCGGCCACCTCCTCCTCGGCGTCATCGACCAGCCGCGCAACGGCGCCCTGTCGCTGCTCGCGGACGCCGGCATCGACACCGCCGCACTCCGCAGCGACCTCCTGCGCCGCATGACGCCCGCCGCCTGACAACTGCGCCACCGAACCGGGCCGACTCCGGCGCACTTCGGCAGCGGGCGTCACCTGGCCGGCAGAGCAGCGCGCGGGAGCGGGCCTAGGACACGAGCGCGATAACGACCCCGATGACAGCAGCGCCGATGATCGCCGCGACCACGCCACGCCGCAGGAACACCAGCCAGCACAGCGCCGCGGCCAGGACCGCAACCTGCCAGCCATGCGTCAGCGCGAGGCCGAGAGTCACCGCCGCCCCGCCGATCGCTCCGATCGCAGCCGGGCCGGCGCCGCCAAGGAACGCCTGCGCTCGCTCACTCGCGCGGAAGCTGTCGAAGTGCCGCCCGCCGGCGAGCACGAAGAAGAAGGACGGCGCAAAGGCGACAACCGCCGCCAGCAGCCCGCCGCCGAGGCCTGCCGCCGCATAGCCGACCACTGCGACCGTCTGCACCACTGGACCCGGCGTCACCTGGCCGAGCGCTACGGCGCTAAGGAACTGGGCGGCCGTCATCCAGTGATACGTCTGCACGGCGTCATGCTGCATCAGCGGGATGATGACGAACCCGCCGCCGAACGACAGGGCGCCGACCTTGAAGGCCACCCAGGCCAGCGACGCCAGGCCACCCGCGGTCATTGCCACCGGTACGCCAAGCGGCGCGAGCCAGGCGCGTGTTCCGTGCCCTGCGGGGGGCCGTCGCACGAGCAGTTCGGAAAGGCCGCAGCAGGCAAGGACTACTACGACGTATTCCCCGGCGAGAATTGCGGCCAGCCCGCCCGCGACCAGGTACGCGCCCCACCTGGCGCGCCCAGCGGTGCCATCCGTCCGGCCCCAGCTAGCCGGCAGCAGGCTCACGCACGCACTGACGGCCACGGCCGGCACCGCTGCCCCCGCGCCGGCTGCCGCTCCCGTCACCCACTCTGGCGGCGAGCGCTCAAGGAACAGGGCCGACAAAGCCAGGATCACGATCAGGCCGGGGACGATGAAGCACAGCCCGCCGACCAGCGCTCCGGCGACGCCCGCCAGCCGCCAGGCGCAGAAGATGGCCAGCTGCGTGGACGCCGGGCCCGGCAGGAGGGTGGTAGCAGCGATGCCGTCCTCGAACTCCGGGGCCGACATCCAGCCACGTCGCTGCACACACAACTGGCGCAGGAGCGCGATGTGCGCCGGTGGCCCGCCGAACCCGGTGCAGCCGATCCTGCCCCACTCCCTGGCTATCACCCGGAGAGGCACGGAGCACGCGTCCGGCGCCGTCCCCGCATCCTCGTCCGCTGCCACCTGATTGCCTCCCGAGCGCCTGTCACTACCGTAACGAGCGCCCCGGCGGTGAACTGGCGTAGTGCGTGCCTCCACAATTAGCCAGGTGACGACGTTCATCACCCGTCTTGACCAGCCTGGAACCGGACCGCGGCTGGCGGTTAAGGACCTTATCGACGTGCGCGGCGTGCCGACGACTGCTGGCTGCAAGGCGGTCGCCGACAGCGCGAAGCCCGCGGCCGCCGATGCCGCGTGCCTAGCCGGCGCCCGGGCGGCGGACGCGGTGATCGTAGGAAAGGCCAACCTGTTCGAGCTGGCCTACGGTGCCAGTGGGGTCAATCAGTGGTACGGCACGCCCGTCAACCCGCTCGACCCTGGGCTAGTGCCTGGCGGCTCGTCGAGCGGGTCAGCGGTCGCGGTGGCGGACGGCGAGGCGGACTACGGCTACGGCACCGACACGGGCGGCTCGGTGCGGATCCCGGCAGCCTTCTGCGGCCTTGCGGGCCTGAAGACTACCTACGGCAGGGTGAGCCTGAAGGGCGTCTACCCGCTGTCGCCGAGCCTGGACACGGTCGGCCCGCTCGCGCTGGACGTCGCCGGGCTGGCGGCGGCGATGGCGCTGCTGGAGCCCGGATTCGCAGTCAGCGCCCGCCCGGCAGCCAGAATCGGGCGCCTCCGCGTGGCCAGCGACGAATCGGACCCGCGCATCGATGCGGCCATCGACGCGGTGCTCGAGCGCAGTGGCCTGAGGATCACTGAGGTAGAGCTGCCGCACTGGCCGATCGCCCTACACCATGCCTACGCGCTGATATATGTCGAGGCCGCGAGGGTTAACGCGGCGCTCCTGGCAAACCCCGCCAGTGCCGGCAAGATCAGCGAAGGCGTGCGTGCCCTGCTGAAGCAGGGCCAGGCCGTCAAGTTCCGTCAGGAGCGCAAGTCTCGCGCTTACCAGGGAATCTGGAAGTCCGAGTGGACCGCGCTGCTCAGGTCAGTAGACGCTGTGGTGCTGCCGACCGTGTCGTTCTTCCCGCCCCCGCTGGCCGAGGCGGACCAGCATCACCTGACCCAGCTGACCGCGCCAGTCAACCTGGCCGGCCTGCCCGCGCTGGCGCTGCCGATCCCCACGTCGCACTACCTGCCCGGCAGCCTGCAACTGGTCGGGCCGCATGGCAGCGAGGAAATGCTGCTCGCTACCGGCACCGTGCTGGAGGAGGCAGCGGACTACCGTCGGTGATGTGACGCCGATAGCTTCGCGTCCTGCGACGGCCGCCCAGGTGCGCGGGGCCTTGGATGCCGCCGCCGAGGTGGGCCCGTTCTTCCGGCTGGAGGTCGGGAAGCAGGGCTGGCAGCCGGCCGCTGCGTTCTACCGTGACGCCCTGGCCGAGCTGGCCGTCGGCACCGCGGGCAGGCTTGGCATCACCGAACCGCATGTCGCCGCGTCGACCGTGCATCTGGACCTGGCTGCCCGGCTCTGGTCTCCCGTCCTTGGCGCCGGGCTGCTGCGCGGTGTGGTTCCCGACCTGCGCGTGCTGACCGTCAGCGTCGACCCCGTGCGGCTGGCGCTGGCCCGGCCGGCCGGCTGGCTGCTTACCTCGGCTGCCGAGCTGGCGCCAGTCAGCGCGTCGGTGGCAGT
>DASPWG010000098.1:0-31342 GCA_035621915.1 Streptosporangiaceae bacterium | reverse complement strand
GCTGGAGGCGGGCCGGGCAGCCGTCCGGCTTAGCCGGGACGCGCGATCGTGATGATCTCAGGGCTGACGTCAGCCAGCGGGCCCCGGTCCCAGTCTCCGTATCGCGCCTCTACCCTAAGGCCGGCTGCCGACAAGAACCCGTCCAGCGCACCGGCGCCGAGGAATCGCAGCGTGCTGCGGCTGGACCTGGGCTGGTCCCAGCCCGGCCCCGTGTAGGTAGCCGTGAACGACACCAGATCCCCCATCACCGGCAGGTCGACCTGGTGCGACTGCCGCCAGGTCCCGCCAGCCGGATCGGCGACCTCTACGGCGTTCGCGGGTGTCCATTTCTCCCACCCTCGTGCCGCCGGATTACGCGTCTCGAATGCGAACCTCCCGTTCCCGGCAAGAGCGTCTGCGATCGCGGCAAGGCCATCGCGAAGCTCCGCATCGCCGGTCAGTACCTGGAACGCGTGACCGGTCATCACGATCAGGTCGAACCCCCGGTCGAAGCCCGCCGCCGACAGGTCGCCCTCGATCCACTCGATGTCGCGCCGTTCCCGCGCCACCGCGAGCATCGCCGCGGCCGGATCGAGCCCGCACAGCCTCCCGGCATGGCCCTCCTGCCTGGCCCGCCGCAGCAGCATGCCGGTGCCGCAGCCCACGTCGAGCACGCTGCCGGCCGCCATCACCATCGGCAGGTAGAAGCCGAGGTCATCGCGCCTGTCCCAGGCGCAGAACAGGTCGTACAGAGCGGCCAGTTCGGGCGCGGCGAACAGGCGGTCGACCACCGCCACAGCCTGTCAGTCAGGCCCTGGCGTCGGCGACTGATTTATACCGGGAACGCGATGCCCCTGCCCGCCGGCCACCTCCGCCAGGCGGCGGCCGCTGCGCCCGCCTCAGCCGGCGAGCCCGGGGAGTGCCAGCCGGAGGGCGGGCGCTTACTGTGGTCTTCATGATCGTGCGGTCGGACCCGGTCGTCCGGCGGATGCCCGGCGGGCGGCAGCTATTCACCAGGTACGCGGTGGCCTGGGTCTACCTGGCCGTCTTCTGCGCGGCCGAGATCGTCTACTCGCTGCTGTCCTACCATGATCAGCAGGCCATCCTGGCCTGGGCCAGCACGAACCTTCACAACCTGCCGCGCAATCCGGTGGGCTGCATGGTCGCCTCGGCGTTCTTCCCTGCCGCGTCTCTCCTGGCCTGGCCGCCCCTGATCGCGCTGGCCATGTTCCCGGCCAACGGCATCCTCGGGAACTGGCGGACCGTCCTGGTATGCGGCACCGGCCACGTCATCGGCACGCTGGTCAGCGAGGGGATCCTCTGGTTCCAGATCGTGCACGGCACGATGCCGGCCAGCGAGCGGTTCGTCATCGACGTCGGGCCGTCCTACGTGGTGGTCACGGCGATCGCCGTCGTCCTGGTCTGGGGAAGCTGGCTGGCCCGCGCCGCCGCCGCGGTCGCCTTCCTCGTGCTGGTCTTCGTCGGGCAGATCTTCGCGGGGATCAGCAGCCTCGCGCTCGCGCCGGTCGGGCACGCGACCGCGCTGTTTACCGGCCTGACCCTCGGCAGCCTCATCGTCCGGCGCCGGCGGCGCGCCATGCGCCCGGCCACGGCTGCATTAGCGGCCTCGGAGGCCGTCTGATGCTCGGCCGGCGGCGGCCGGCTGTCAGCGCCGGCTGGCACAATGCCCGCCATGACCATCTCTGACCCGAAGGAAGACCTGCGCAGTTACCTGCAGCGGGCCCGCGACGCGATGCTCTGGAAGCTGGACGGCCTGTCGGAGTACGACGTCCGCCGGCCGCTGACGCCCACCGGGACCAACCTGCTCGGCCTGGTCAAGCACCTGGCCGGATGCGAGATCGGCTACTTCGGGACCACGTTCGGGCGGCCGCTCGCCGACCCCCCGCCCTGGACCGACGAGGAACTGCTTGACCGCGAGCCGATGACGGACATGTGGGCGACGGCGGGCGAGTCCCGGGACTACATCGTCGGGTGGTACCGCAAGGCGTGGGCGCACGCCGATGAGACATTCGACACACTGGCACTCGACGCCACCGGCCGCGTCCCGTGGTGGCCGGGCGAGCGCGGCGAGGTAAACCTGCACCGGATCCTGGTTCACATGATCGCCGAGACGCACCGGCATGCCGGGCACGCCGACATCGTCCGCGAGTACATCGACGGCATGGCCGGGCTTGGCTCCCAGGCCAGCAACCTGCCGACTACCGACCAGGCCTGGTGGAAGGAGTACCGGTCGACGGTGGAGCGGGAGGCGCGCGAGGCCGCTGGATCCGCCTAGCGCTGCGCGCTTTCGGCGCTATCACAGCCCTGCGCCCGGCCGGGACGCCTCGCGACGCTCAGCAGATTCCCGGGTTTCCTGCATTTACCCACCTGGGGTTGCCCTTTACCATCTCTTGGAGAACGGTCACTGCGCATGGAATCGGGCACACATCGGCTGCCGGGCGCTTGACCCGGGAGAGGACGATGTGCGGGCCGAGCCGCCGGAGTCACGCCAGCTTAGCGAGGCTGAGCCCCGCCGCCGCTGGCGGCGAGTGAGGCTTAGCGGCCTAGCCAAGGGCCGCAAACTCTTCCTCAGGTCCGCTCTCGCCACTACGTTCCTCGCGACTGCGGCCATTGTGATAGCTGTCACGCTCAGCCCGGCGGCAGGGACAGCAGCCGGCGCGGCCGTGCCCGATGCCCAGCCTGGCCAGTCCGCCACCGTGGGAGCGCTCTTCATGATCGCGGACGGGAAGCTCCAGTCTCATTTCTGCTCGGGCAGCGTCGTGGACAGCCCGTCCGGTGACCTGGTGCTCACGGCCGCGCACTGCACGACCGGGCGTACCGCGGCCGAGCTGGCGTTCGTGCCGGACTTCTACAAGGGTCACGCGCCCTACGGCGTCTGGCTGGTGTCCCGCATCATCGTCGACCAGAACTGGCAGAGCTCCACCGATCAGGACGACGACTTCGCGTTCCTGGTCGTGCACCGGCATGGCAGCACGGTCTCGCTGGAGGACCTGGTGGGCGGCGAGCACGTGGCCATCGGTGCCCCGGCCGGCGCCACGGTGACGGTCGAGGGCTATCCCGCCGACCTCAACGCCCAGATCAGCTGCCAGAACACCGCGCTGGCCTACGGGACGACCCAGATGCAGTTCGACTGCGGCGGCTACACCGACGGCACCAGCGGCGGGCCCTTCCTTGTCAACGTCATGGGGCCCGATAGCCCGGGAACGGTGATCGGAGTCATCGGCGGCTACGAGCAGGGCGGGTCGACGCCGTCGGTCTCCTACGCCGCCAGGTTCGGCGTCAGCATGCTGCAGCTGTACCAGACCGCCCTGGCTGAGGCAGGTCCCTGAACGGAGGCTCCTAAGGCCAGCCGACGGGGATCTCGGCCGAGTCGGCAAGCCTGAGCTTGCGCCGCGCCCGCTCGTAGAACGTCGTGCGGCCGAGCCGGACGACATGCGCCGCGGCCGGACGCGGCAGCAGCCTGATCGTGTCGCCGGGACCTACCTGTCCCGCGACCTGGCCGTCCACCTCGACAGCCAGCCGCCCGCTGGTGAGCAGCAGCTCGAGTTCCAGGGCGTCCTGGCAGGACACGACCAGCCCGCGGTTATACGCCGAGTGCGGCGCCGCCGGCGTCACGAGCAGGGCCTCCACCGCCGGGCTGACGATCGGGCCGCCGGCCGAGAAGCTGTAGGCCGTCGAACCGGTCGGGGTGGCGACGACCAGGGCGTCGGCGGCGTAGCTGACGAACGGGTGCCCGCCGGCCCGCAGCGCGACCATGGCGACGTGCTCGCCGGGATAGCGCACCAGGGCGATGTCGTTGAAGGCGGTCTCAAGCTGGTCGTCGATGATGGCGTCGACCGCCAGGCGCGGCTCCACGGTGTACTCGCGCGCGTCGATCGCCGACAGCGCGTCCGGCAGGTCGGGCACGTCCACCTCGGCCAGGAAGCCCAGCTTGCCGAGGTTCACCCCGAGGACCGGAGCTCGCTGCCCGTCCGCCAGCCGCATCGCCCGCAGCATGGTGCCGTCGCCGCCAAGGCTGACAACCAGGTCGCTGCGGCGGCCGATGTCGGCAGGCGACACGCTGACTGCCGCGCACCTGAGCCGCTTGACCTCCGTGTCGATGCCGAGCACCTGGATTCCGCGCCTGCCAGCCCAGTCCAGGACCGCTGTCACCGCCTCGGCAGAGTCACGCTGCGGATGCAGCACCAGGCCGACGACATGCATGTCAGCGCCGCCTTCCTGCCGCGCGCTCCCTCACTCCGCCAGTCTCGCAGTTTCCGCACCGGGTGGCTAACGCGGCGAGCGGGCTGGCCGCCAGCGGCGCCCGCGGCGCCGCATGCTATCTGATGACATGAGACGCCGAAGATGGCATGATCGGCGCAAAATTCCCTCGTTTCCGTGGGGCGTGAAAATGGCTGACACCGGGCTCAGGCGCGACGCCGTCGGACTGCGCGAGGTCCTCTTCCAGAGCATCACCGACATGGCGCCGGGCGCGGCCATCGCGGCATCCATACCGGCAGGTGTCGCGTTCGCCGGTGGCGCGCTGCCGCTCGCGGTCGTGTTCGCGCTGATCGCGTGCCTGTTCTCGGCGTGGGCCATCGGCCAGCTCGCCCGCGAGCTGCCGTCGTCGGGGTCGATGGCCACCTACGCGGCGCGCGGCCTGCACCCGTCGCTCGGCTTCCTCAGCGCCTGGGCCTACGCCATGGTGGGCTGGCTCATCCCGCCGCTGGTGCTGCTCCAGCTTGGCTTCACGGTGGCAGGCACGCTGAACTCCGAGATACACGGCTACCCGCTGAACCTGTGGTGGCCGTGGTCGGTGCTCGGCCTGCTCATCATCTTCCTGACCGGCTACTTCGGCATCAGGACCTCGACCAGGTTCGGCACCATCCTGGGCGTCTTCGAGATCGCCATATTCCTGGTCATGGGCGTGCTGCTGGTGTTCCACGCCGGCTCCCACAACACGCTGTCAGTGTTCACGACTAAGTACACGCCGAAGGCCTTCCATGGCTTCTCTGGTGTCATCGCCGGCTCGGTGTTCAGCATCCTGGCGTTCGGCGGTTTCGAGGGCGCGGCACCGCTGGCCGAGGAGGCGCGCAACCCTAGGCGGACGATTCAGCTCGCCGTGCTGCTGGCGACCCTGCTGATCGGGGCGCTGTATGTGTTCACCACCTACGCCGCCGATGTCGCCTTCGGGCCCGCTGGCTTCTCCGGTTTCGGCGCCGCGGGCAGCGCGTCCTGGGAGGGCCTGGCCCGGTCGTTCTACGGCCTGTTCTGGATCCTCGTCTTCCTCGCGATCGTCAACTCGACGCTGGCCAACTCCAACGCCGGGGTGAACGTGTCCAGCCGGACCGCGTTTGCCATGGGCCGGATCAAGGCCTTCCCCGCGGTCCTCGGCCAGGTCAGCGCCAGGCACCGGTCACCGGTCAACGCGATCACGCTCGGCACCGTGATCTCGCTGGCGGCGATGCTCGGCCTCGGGCTGCATTACGGCCCGACCGAGGCGTTCGACATGGTCGGCACCGCGCTGGTGATCCTGATCGTCGCCGTCTACATCGTCATGAACGCGGCCTGCATCGGGTTCTTCTCGCGCAGCCGCGACCACAAGCTCAACGTCGTCTCGCACGTCATCGTGCCGGTGCTGGGCATCGCGGCGTTCGTGCCCGCGTGGTGCGCGGGCGCTGGCATCAAGATCGCCGGAATCAGCTGGATCAGCCCGCTGCCCCCGCCGCTGTCCTACATGGGTCCCGCGGTCGCGGTGTGGATGGCGATTGGCGTCGCTTACCTGATCTACCTCTACATCGCCGACCCGCAGCGCGTGGTCGATGTGGGCCTGGTGCACATCGACATCGCGCCAGCGGAAGCCGCTGCCTCCGAGGTGGCCTCGTGAGTGACCTGGAGGTCGTAACCTTCCGGCCCGAGCGGGACCAGTACGCCTGGACGTTCGGCGGGGCCGCGCCGGTCGCCAGGGTGCGCCCGCCCGCGGTACTCGAGGTATTCACCGAGGACGCGTTCTTCGGCCGGGTGCGCAGCGAGACCGACCTGGTATCGGAGGTCTGCGAGTTCCCGTTCGTGAACCCGCAGACCGGGCCGTTCTACATCGAGGGCGCCGAGCCGGGCGACACCGTCGCCGTGCACTTCGTTTCGATCACCCCGGCCAGGGACTGGGGTGCGTCCACGACGATCCCGCTGTTCGGCGCGCTGACGGGCACGCATCTCACCGCGCTACTCAACGAGCCGCTGCCCGAGCTGGTCTGGCTGTGGCAGTTCGACCGGGCAGCGCAGACCTGCCGGTTCACCCCCAAGCACGGCGACTTCACGGTGGACATGCCGATGAACCCGATGCACGGGACCGTCGGCGTGGCCCCGGCCAGCTTCGAGGTGCGCAGCGCCCTGGTACCCGACGCGTTCGGCGGCAACATGGACACGCCGGAGATGCGCGCGGGAACGACGTGCTACCTGGGCGTGAACGTTGAGGGCGCGCTGCTGTCCCTGGGCGACGGGCACGCCCGGCAGGGTGAGGGCGAGACCTGCGGCGTCGCGGTCGAGACCGCTATGGACACGGTCGTCATCGTGGACCTGCTGAAGCGCACGCCCTGTCCGTGGCCACGGCTGGAGACCGACGACTACATCATGACCGCCGGGTCGGCCCGGCCGCTGGAGGACGCGTTCCGGATCGCGCAGACCGACCTCATCCAGTGGCTGGCCGGCCACTACGGCATGCACGCGATGGACGCCTATCAGCTAGTCAGCCAGGGCGTGGAGGCGCCGCTGGCCAACGTGGTCGACGTCAATTACACCTCCATCGCCAAGATGCCCAAGCGGTACCTGCCCGGCGGTCAGGTTATGGACGGCACCCACGCCCGGCTGCGAGCCCTGGCCGCTGAGTTGGATTAGCGCCGGGCTTGATGGACAATCCGGTCTGTGCAGGTGTACCGGAGTCCGCGGTGGGCCCTGGCCATCCAGACGGTCGTGTTGTCGTTGATGGCCCTCATCGGAGTGAGCATCGCCTTTCACCCGGGCGACGCCAGTCATCCGGGTACTGCTCCTGGCTACATCGCGTTCGGGATCATCATCGCGGCAGCCTGTATCGTCCTGCTCATCGCCCAGCTCACATCGCGGCTGGTGGTAACCGGGCATGGACTCACCTGGCGGTCGATGATGCGGACCAGGAGCATCGGCTGGGCTGACATCGACGACATCCTGGTGGTCTGGGCAAACAGCGCCGGCCCCTGGTATAGCCCCGGCGTCAGGGCCGGCGGCAGGCTGACAAAGGTCAACAGCGTCATAGGGCCGCGGCGCTACACGCAGAACATCGTCGAAGCTATCCGCCAGGCCCGGCCGCAGCCCGGCGCCGGCACGCGCGCGGTACCACCCGCCTGATCTCAGCTGACCCCGCGCTGGGATCACATGCCGCTGACCGCGGCTCCCCGGTGGTTCCCGTGCTGGCTGCGGGATCGACCGGAGCCGCCTTGCGGGTTAC
Organism: Streptosporangiaceae bacterium; assembly: GCA_035621915.1. Taxonomy (GTDB): domain Bacteria; phylum Actinomycetota; class Actinomycetes; order Streptosporangiales; family Streptosporangiaceae; genus JAJYUU01. The sequence continues at coordinate 23,883 of DASPWG010000098.1, read as the reverse complement.
CGGGCGGGCTTGTACTGGGAGCCCTGTGCCTTGCGCAGGGACTCGATGTACTCAGCGCCGGTGAGCAGCCGGGTGGTTTTCGCAGACCGGGTGGCCCCGCCCGCGGCGATCGCCAGCGCCAGAGCGGCGGCCGTGGTGTCATCGGGTGCCTCGTAGACGGCGAGGACGTCGTACTCACCAAGCGGGTAGCCGCCTGCCAGGATCTTGGCGCCCATGGACTCGAAAAATGGCCTGACTGCTTCCAGACGGTCTTGCGGCTCTTTGATCTGGGCAGCTGCTGACTCGGCGGTGTAAGCGGCCTGGTACAGGTACAGCGGCATCGCAAGCTCCTCCTTTTGAGAACCTGTCAGCGATCCCAGGCTCACCGCTGGTCGCCGCGCCTCGCCAGCGGTCAGACGGCAGCCGATTCCGCTTGCTGCCAACCGTAGAGGTGAGCAAGCGCGGGCGCCAGGGATCGGCGCCTAGGCGGCCCGCACATGGACGCTGGACCTGAGCGCCAGCGATCCGGCACCGCGCCGGCCCCGTCCGGCAGCCGATGTGTGCTCTGCGGCATGAGCGCGAAGTCCCAACGGCCTGCATGCCGTCGTACCAGCCGAGGACCTCGAATACATCCGGGATCTGGTCGAGCCCGAACAATGCGCGGGCCAGCTGCTCTGCACCCCGGGGATACCTTCAGCATGTCGTATCTGTCGTTAGTGGGTATGCAGTCGTCCGTGGACTGGGTAGCTATGGACGTCGCAATCGGGTCGTTGTTGGTCAGCGCGATATCTATCTTGGTCACCGTCACCTTGTGGAGGCGAACAGGATGGGTGCTCGAAGTAGAACCCAAGAAGCACGAGGAAGACGGCTGGGTCATCTACATCACTAACACCGGCCGCCAGACTTGCGAGGTGGCTTCGGCTGCTGTGGCGATATGGGCTGGAGAGCGTCTCGTCAAAGAAGTCTGGGCGCCCAAGGTCGACGACAGCCCGGTGGCCACAATCGCTGCGTCTGGCAGGAGGAAGCTGAAGGACTTGGAAGCTGCGGTTGAAGAGGCCGTTGACAGCGCACCGCAGGACGCCAAGATCGTCGACGTGAGAGCCTTTGCCTGGACCGGCGGCAGGAGGTATGACTCGAAGCCCAGGCAACAAAAGCAAATCGACCTGACCTCACGCCGGCCACATCCCGAAATTCACGGCCGAGGATGACCCAGCCAAGTTCGCCGCGTCGGCTGGAAGGTAATCAGACTTGCAGGCGACACAAGGCAGGTGAGGCTGCTGCGGGCATCAGCGCGTCACGGTGAACGGTTGTCCCTTTAAACGCGCGAGTTCAGGCGACTAGTATCCGGGCCATGGACGAGCACGAGCCGCTGCCTGCATTTACGTTCAGTCCGGACGGACCGGCCACGATCACCTATCCCGACGGGACCGTATCCGTCAACGCTCCGCGGCCGGGTGACCCGGCGGTCACGCCCGCGGCGGCACCAGATGAGCCGGTGACAGCGACGCAGGCCGCTGACACGCCGAGCTCGGTGTTCCCGCCGGAGGCTTCGGAGGACTCTCCGCCAGCAGTGACAGTCGCTGATCCGGAGCCGAGCGGAGATGGCGCGATTCCCGGCAGCAGCACATCAGCTGCCGAGGCAGGCGCTCCGGCCGACGTGCCCGCGGTATCCGAGCCCCAGACCCAGGGTGGTGACCCTGCTGGTGTGCCGGGCGCTGCGGAGCCGCAGGCGTGGGATTCGCCGTCTGCTGACGAGCCCGGTGCATCCGAGTCGCCGGCCTGGGCTGCGCCGACGGCCACGGTCGATGCCACTGCCAGCGACTCAGTCGTAAATCCTGACGGGTCGGTCACGACGCGGCTGCCCGACGGAAGCACTCAGACGGTTGCAAGGCTTCCTGGTGGCGCGACGATCGTCACCAGTACCACGCGGCCAGGACAGGATCCGCAGCCACCCCCTGCGGAGCCGCAGCGATCGCGCCGCTGGCGGGGACGGAACAAGTAAGGATTCTGCCGCGGGCGGGCACCTGCCGCTACCGCGAGGCCAGCGTAGACAGCGTCGCGGCCGCGGTAATCTCCAGAGATCTGGTTCCGGCCACCGAAGTGCCACACCACGTCTTCGGCGAGCAGGTTGCTGAGCGCGGCGAAGTCGCCGTTGGCGAAGGCGATGTAGCCGTCCTTGATGCGAACCACGTTCGGCTGCTCGGTCATCGGTTACTCCTTGCGGGCAAGAGCGTGCGTGCATGTGAGTGCCAGGTCCGCCTGATTGCGCTATACCGGCAGCGTGTCGAACGCGTTTGTGCAGAGCATGGCTCATAACTTCGAACAGGCGCTGCGGCTGATGGAAGCGGCGCTGACCGACTGCCCCGACGACCTGTGGCAGACGGACCTGTGGCCGGACCAGGCGCCGACCGGCCCGGCGCCGCCCGGCGGATTGCACGGCTCGGCCCCCTGGTTCCTGGGCTACCACGCGCTGACAACGCTCGACTATGACCTGGCTGCCGAGTTCGAGCCGTGGGCACCGCCACCACCGTTTGACGACAGCACCTACGCCTTCCCCAACCGCAGCTTCACCAAGCCCGAGCTTCTCGGGTACCTCGAGTGGTGCCGCGGCCGCGCCCGCCAGACCCTCGTCGGCCTCACCGAGGAGATGGCCGCCCGGCCACTACCCAGCGCCCACCGATACCACGGCATGCTGTACGTGGTGATTGCCGGCAGCCTGCCGCTGCACGTGGTCGAGCACGCCGCCCAGATCCGCCAGTTCCTCACCGCCGCGGGCATCACCGTGCGACCCATGCCCGGTGACCGCGGGTACACGGGCTGACCGCGATTGGTGATCCGGCGGATGCTGACTGGCGACCAGGCCGACCTAACCGAACCGGCCGAATCCGTCGGCCAGCCGGCCCGGCTGGGGCGCGCGGCTCGGCTGGTACCGTGCCGAGCATGCCGACGGCGCGGGTCAATGGCATCACGATGTATTACGAGCAGCATGGCGCGGGTGAGCCGTTGCTGCTCATCAACGGCCTGGGTGCCGACATGACGCTGCTGGCCCCGCTCATTGCCCGGTTCGAACGGTCCTTTCGAGTGGTGGCATTCGACAACCGCGGCGCTGGCCGCACCGATAAGCCCGATGCGCCGTACACGATCGAGCTGATGGCCCAGGACGCTGCCGCGCTGATGGATGTGCTTTCGCTGGAGCGGGCGGCCGTGCTGGGGATCTCGATGGGCGGGCGGATCGCGCTGGAGCTGGCGCTGTCCTGCCCGGCCCGGGTGGGCAGGCTGGTGCTGGTCAGCACCTCGGCGGCTGGGCGGGGGAAGGTCACCTTGTCCTGGCCGATGCGGCTGTTGCTGCCGCTGAGATGGGCCGGGCTGCTGCGCGGCAAGTACCCGCAGCCCCGCTATGCCTATCTGCGGCAGCGGCAGGCTTCGGTCAGTTACGACGCTAGTGCCCGGCTGGGCAGCATCGGCGTGCCTGCCCTGATCCTGCACGGCCGGCGGGACAGGTCCATGCCGGTGGAGCTAGCCGAACGGATGCACGCGGGCATCCCCGGATCGCGGATCGAGCTCTTCCGCGGCGGCCACATGTTCTTCCTGTTCGCCGAGCGCCAGCAGTTCCTCGACCAGGCAGGCCGCTTCCTCGCGGGGTGACCACACAACCGGCCAAGCCCAGCCGACCGCGCCACACCCGGCACGACGGCAGATCCGGGCGTTCGCTATGCGGGCGGCTGCCAGGCCACGTCTATCCAGCTGTAAGGAGCTTCCCAGTGATTGTTCAATGCGTATTTGCTTACGATACGGAGCTGAACAGATTTGAGAGTGCGGACACAGATGCGCCCGCCCGAGCCAGGCCGATCATCGAGATTCAGCGATGCGCGGTGCTGGTCTACTGATGCGGTGCGAGCCGGACTTAGGGATGGAACACTTCGGCACGGGATGGAACGCCACAGAATCGAAAGCGCCAGCAGCACTGACTTCCATTCCGGAGCAACCCGCCGAGGACGGTCATGTCCGATCCAGGACTATCAAATTCTGAGGACAACCCGATCATCTTGCGCGCGAACAATGGCGTATATATATGGTTCGCCATACTCGGGGCATTCTTCGCCTTCGCGCTCGTGCGCGGTTACCTTGGTGCAGCCACGACGGGAAGCCAGATCGAGGCCATCATCCTCATGGGCGTGCCCACATGCCTCTGCATTTGGATCGCCGTATTCGTGGCCACGCACCGCGCGACGATGTCGATCTCAGCCGGCGCGATCACCTACGCAAAGCCTGTCAGGGCTAGGACGAGGGCAGTGGGAGGTCCCTCGGTGCTAAAAATTGACCGTTCGCTGGGAAGCGATCTCACGGTGGTCGCGAACACACCGGGCCGGAGGTCCGTGGCAGGGCTGACGATCCGCGGAAGCGGCACGACGTTGCCGATTTCTACGTTCGATTTCAGCAGCGTCAGACGTGCGTGCCTCGCTAAGGGGTGGCAGTTCACGGCCTAGGGTCGCCAGGTTCCCTGACCCGCGGCTGACTGGTCGTCAGCTCCCGCCCGCCCACCGGACCATGACGCCGAATCCATTAGCCGCGGTCCACTGGATGTCCGTTACCTGCACGCCGTCAGGGACCTGGAAGCTGACCGCCCCGGTCGTGGTGCCGCCTTGTCCTACCTGGATCACGCCGTTGCTGAAGTCGGTGTAGCCGACGATGTCATCGAAGCTATATAGGTAGGTCTGGCCATTGCTGCCCACGAGCCCGGCGTCGTTGTCGGCGTCTTCCTGCGGTCTTCCGGTCACGGCCGTTATCCGGAAGACCGCGGCGACGAGCCGCGTGCCGCTGTCCGGGGCGTTGAACAGGCCTGCCCCCTGAGCCGGGTCGATGACCTTGACCAGCGTCACCCGGTAAGTGTTGCCGTTGGCGTCCTGGACCTCGAATGACGAGCCGATCTGTGCCGGTGCCTTCTGCCGGGCAGCGGCGGGTCGTGCCGCGCTGCTTCCGGCCGACCGCGTGTCCGGCGCTGCTGCGCCGTGGCTGCGGGATGACAGGACACCGATCGCGACGCCGGCGACCACCGCGGCGCAGGCGACAGCCAGGACGCGCCGCGTCCAGTACCTGGCCCCGCGCCGGCGCTGCGGCCCGTAGCCTGGACCGAGACCCAGGTGCGACGGCTGGCCCTGGCCGCTGACCACGAAAGCAACGGCGCCCGCGGCCTTCTTGTTGAACCGCGGGATCTCCAGCCGCCAATTGTCGCCATTGCCGAACGTGATGGTGAGTGGCCAGACCCCCCGCGCGTGGCCCAGGTCAAAGGCCCCCACCTCGGCCAGCGGGACCCGCGCGATCACCCCGGCCGGCGCTCGGGCTTTGAGGCTGATCAGGGCGAGTTCGTCCCTGGTGACCGCGAGCAGGGCCACCGAGCCGAACCGGGGCGTCTGGGCAGGGGAGGAATCCGGCCGGGGACCGAACATGATCCGGGCAACCAGCGGAGCCAGCATCATGGCATCCACGCTGTAGTTCATCCGGACGGTGTTCCGCCACGCCTGCCCTCGGGGCCAGACTTTCGCCGCGGCGAGCTGCGGCGAGCCCAGCACCCGCGAAGCGTCCACAGCCATCATGTCCCTCCTGATCAGCCGCTGCCCATCGTGCGGTTTGCCGGCTTACTCGAAGATTTCGCCGCAGCAGCCGTCGGCCTGCATACCAATGGCGTTCCATCCGGTGCCATCGCGTTCCCGCCGCGCAGGCAGTCAGCCGGCCGTGAGCCAGTTGGCGGGGAAAGAGCTTGGCCGCGAACCGACTGTCAAGCGGGACCTCTCCACACCGTCAGGGTGGTCACGTGCTCGTGGCGGCCGCGGGCGGCTGTTGCCTCGGCTCGGGGCCGAGGACGACACTGCTGTGTGGCCAGTCAAGGTTAGGGGATGCGCATGGCTGGAAACGGAGCCCAGGCCGAGGTCCGCGCGGTCCTTGACCAGCTGATCGAGGCCCAGAATGCGGGCGATGCCGGACGGGTGCGCTCGCTGCTTTCCGGGCGCCCCGAGGCCGTTCATATTGGGACCGACGCCGAAGAGTGGTGGACGAGCGAGCAGGTCGCCGATTCGGTGGCCGCCTTCACCGGCACCGGGGACGACCTCCGGGTCGTCATCGACGACCTGGACGTCCACCTCCAGGGCGATGTGGCGTGGGCGGAAGGGCACGTGCGGTTTAGCGGACTGGACGGCGCTGAGCAGCTGGTGCGGGTGACCGCCGTCCTTGTCCAGGAAGACGGACAGTGGAAGGTCGTGCAGTCACACAGTTCCATCGGCGTCCCGAACGCCGACATGTTCGGTTAACACGCCCCCATAGCCGCCGGGACCGGGCCCTGACACTGCGCATTATGAGCCGCGTCCGCGGCCCCCGAGCGCGGCTGGGCTGCGGTGCTAGGGCGGCATAAACGACCGCATAGTCAATTCCCGCTGATCCGGATACGACATTTCACCGATCCCAGGCGCCTACGTGCCGTGCCAGGCTGCGGCGTGCCTTTCAGCTTGCCGGCCGATGGCCGGCCGCGGACTACAGGATGGGGACATTGCCATGTTCGGCAGGCAACAGCAGCATCGCGGCAGCACGAAGCTGCACACGACGGCCAATACCAGCGACGGCGGGCGCTGGCCCACTACCACGACCACCACGTCCCGGCGCATGCCGAGCGCGCCTAACCTGCTGCCACACACGGTCCAGCTATGCATACACTGCCGGCAAAACCCGGCCGGGTTCTGGGTCAGCCGCCTGGGCGGTCAGACGGCACGCCGACCCTGGTGCCTGTCCTGCTGCCAAGGGCTGGACCGGCACCGCTGTCACGTGATCCCGTTCGACAGCTAGACGCGCGAGCACGCGCCGCAGCAGTGTCCTTGCCCGCGCGTTCGCCCACGACGTCGGCTAACGCGCGACCGACCTGAGTCGTGTTTTACGTCAGGTTCTGCGGCTTGCCTGCCGTGATCGTCCCCGTGCCATTCGCCAGGTTCGAGACCACGTACGCAGTTGCTATTCCAGACGGGGTCACAGCCCATAGATCCGGCACGCCACGGCCGCCGAAGTCGGCTGCTTCCAGGGTCGTGAGCGGCTGGCCAGTGTTCCAGTCGGACGAGAGCTCATACTGGGTATACGCGATGCTGCCGGTGCCGTTGCCGTTGTCGGTGAATGTCACGCCGGTCCACAGGTACAACGCCCCGGTCCCCTCGTTCCACAGGAACATGCCGACGCCACCGGAGTAGCTCAGCGTGGCAAGCGTCCAGTCATTCCAGTCCTCAGTGCCGTCCGGAGTCGGCGTCTGGATCGAGAACGTGTTAGTGAAGATCCCGGGAGCAAACCCGTCCTCGTAGTAGTCGAGGTAGTAGCCGTTGACCGGATCGCCGTTAACGGCCAGCAGGTCTGGGAAGCCGGTGTCATAGAGCGACGTGTACGCGTTGACGACCTGGAGCGGGTTATCCCCGTTAGCGTCGGCAAGGCTCCCAATGGGGATGTTCACGTTCTCGTCGCCGGCCGGAAGCGCGGCGCCGTTGCCGGTGCCGTGCAGTATCACCCCGCCGCCAGCGGAGTTTCCGGACGGGAAGTAGACCAGGACGTCGTTGAATCCCTGTGCGAAGAACTGGCCGGTGATGACGTCGGCACCGTCAAACTCTGAGGGGGTGGAGGGGGCGCCCAACCCGGCTCCGTTGATGCCGATGTTGGTGGCGGGCGTCTTGAGCCGCCCAGTCTCCGCCGCGACCGATGGCTTCGCCTTCCCGGTCGCCTGCCACAAGCCGGGGGCGAGCCCAGCCGTGTCGCCGACGGTGAGCAGATCCGGGATCCCGTCGCCGTTCATGTCCGCGTCCGCGGCAGGCGGCGGTGTGCTGAGGTCGAAAGAGTACGTGACCGGCTGGGAGATGTTCCCGGCGTGGTCGACCGTGTCGACAGTGATGGTGTTGACGCCGGGCACGGTGGGACGGATCGCTGCCGTTGTCGCGGTTCCGTCAGCACTGATGGCGGCGAACCCGCTGGGAGCCCCGGTTGCCGGATTGTTCAGCGTGTAGTCAAAACCAGTGACCGCGCTGACGTCCGGCCCGGACACGCTGAACGTGAACGTGCCTGCGGTGCCGGCGACGGGAGTGGTCGTCGAGTTGAACGTCGCCGAGGACACGGTCGGCTCCGGCGGGATTGTCTGATCGGAGATGAAGTGGCAGGTCTGTGTGTAGGGCGAGACGTCCCCGTCGCTGTCAGTCGCCCGCACCCGCCATGCGTAGGTGACCCCGTTGGTGAAATCAGCCTCCGGAACGACGACTTCGGCTGGCGATCCGCTGACGGCAGCCACCGTCAAGTCGAGAGGTGCCGAGCCGTTACTCGGCACGATGAGGAACTCAGCCGACAGGGAGACGGTGGCAGGCCCCGACACCACCGCGCTGAAAGTGATGTCGTCCGCGCCGATATACCCGTATGGCTTATAGAACCCGCAGGGATCCTTGGGCGATCCGCCCATGGGAGCCGGCGACGTGCCGAAGTCGGTCGGGGTCGCCAGCTTCGTCTGCGCGCTGGCCCCCTGCGGAGCGAAGAGACACAAGCCGATGGCGATCCCGCTCGCCGCTATGAGCCTCAAGCAGGTCGGAAGTCGGAATGACACCATTTCAGGCCCTCTGCGCAAATCTAATTTTGTTGGGTAATAGCGTACTGAGATATGTAGCGTGGGCCGCTATTCCTGTCAAGGCAGTGCCGCACACCGAGGGCGTCCTAGGCACTGGCCGTGGACTGGCCTGCTGCTAGCCTGACGGCCGGGTTTGCGCTCCTCCGGCCCGGATCCGGATACCGCGTCCCGTTTCGGCAGTCAGGCGGGAGGATGACCGGATGCAGGCCGTCGGATCCTTCGTGGCGCTGGGCGACAGCTTCACCGAAGGCGTCGGGGATCCCTACGATGACGGGAGCCTGCGGGGCTGGGCTGATCGCTTCGCCCGGCACGTCGATGCCTGCTCCCCCGGCCTGCGGTATGCGAACTTCGCGGTCCGCGGCAAGCTGCTCGGCCAGGTCGTTGCCGACCAGGTGCCCTTCGCCGTCGCGCTGGCACCAGACCTCATCAGCATCGCCGCGGGTGGCAACGACCTGCTGCGGCCAAAGTCCGATCCGGAGGCGCTCGCAGCCACGTTCGAGCAGGCGATCGTGGCGCTGCGGAGCACCGGCAGCCAGCTGATGGTCTTCACCGGGTTCGACCCCGGCGGGTTCCCGCTGCTGCGGATGGTCCGCGCGAAGGCCGCGGCGTTCAACGAGCGGCTCCGGGCCGTCGCCGAGCGTCACGACTGCCTGCAGGTAGACCTGTGGTCGATGACCGTGCTAGCCGATCCCCGCGAGTGGTGCGAGGACCGGCTGCACCTGGCACCCGACGGGCACCGGCGCGTCGCCTTGCGAGCCTGCGAGGTGGCGGGCATCGGTGTGGCCGAGGACTGGCGCGATCCGCTGCCGGCCGTCGACCCGGCCGCGCCGCCAGGCTGGCTTTCCGCCCGGCGACAGGACATGCACTGGGCCCGGGCCTATGCCATCCCGTGGGTGCGGCGCCGTGTTCGCGGCGTCTCCAGCGGCGATGGCCTGAGCCCCAAGCGGCCGGATCTGCTGCCGCTGTAGCCGGACCGTCGCAGGACACGCCCCGCGGAAGGGACAACGGTCGAAGGACGCCCGCGTTGCTAGCCTGGCCCGGTGACGCCATCATCGCAGCCGCGCCTGATCCTGGCGTCGGGGTCAGCGGGCCGGCTCAACGTGCTGCGGGCCGCGGGAATCGATCCAGAGGTCGTCGTGAGCGGCGTGGACGAGACGTGCGATGAGCAGCTGGCCACTGCCGAGATCACCGGCCTGCTCGCCGAGCGGAAGGCGTCGGCCGTGGCCACGGTGCGCCCAGAGGCCCTCATCCTCGGCTGTGACTCCCTGCTCGATTTCGAGCAGGAGGCACTCGGCAAGCCCGCCACGCCCGAGCGCGCCATCGCGCTCTGGCGGCGCCTCGCGGGCCAGCACGGGACGCTCTACACCGGGCACTGCGTCATCGACGGCCAGACTGGCCGCCGGGCCCGGGCGGTCGCCGCCACGACGGTGCGCTTCGGCACGCCGACCGAGGCAGAGCTTGCCGCCTACGTCAGCAGCGGCGAGCCGCTGACCATGGCCGGCGCGTTCAGCATCGACGGCCTCGGCGCCTCGTTCATCGAGGGCATCGACGGCGATCCTGGCAACGTCATTGGCCTGTCCATGCCACTGCTGCGCCGGATGCTCGCCGACCTCGGGATCCCCATTACCGACTTGTGGCGAGACGCCGCAGGAACCCGGGCCTAGCCAGGTAACCTGGCGCGCGTGCCCGACACAGAGGATCGTGGGCGCCGCCTAAGCGGCGTGCCGCAGCAGCGGTACGGCCGGGTTCCTCCCCGGGCCGACGTAGTGACGTACCGGGTACGCGCCGAGCTGCTGGAGACAACTCCGCCGGTGTGGCGCAAGCTCATGCTGGCATCTGATCTGAACCTTGCCGACCTGCACGACATCCTCCAGGTTGCATTCGGCTGGACGGACTCACACCTGCACGGATTCGCCGCCGGGCCGGAGTTCTACAGCAAGGAAGCCGAGCGCTACCTATGCCCGTTCGACGAGGCGGAGGGTGAGGACGAGGGCGTGCCCGAAGCGCAGGTACGGCTGGACGAGGTGCTAGCCGAGGAGGGCGACCTGCTCGCCTACGCATATGACTACGGCGACGGCTGGCAACACCTGATCACCCTCGAGGCCGTGCTGCCCAGAACTGGCGGGACGCAGCGCGCGATCTGCACCGGCGGAGAGCGCGACGGACCGGTAGAGGACTGCGGCGGCGCGGCTAGCTACGAGCTGATCGCCGCCGCCACAGACCCGGCGAACGTGGGCCGTGCCGGCGCGCTGGCCGACTTCGCGGCGATATTCGGTGCGCAGGCCGACCCGGCCGACTTCCGTCCCACGCCGTTCGACGTCGACCAGATCAACGCTGCGCTCGCCAGGCTAGGTCCGAGTCCCGTCATTGACATCGCCAGCCTGCCGCCGCGCCTTGCCGAACTTGTAAGCCTTATCCCCGGCCTGCGGACCCTGCGGGAGCTGCTGGCGGCAGCCGGGCTGACCGACGCCGTCGAGATCGACCCGGCGACGGCTGCACGCATGGTGCGCCCGTACGCGTGGCTGCTCAACAGGGTCGGCACCGGCGGAATCAGGCTGACGAGCGCCGGATACCTGCCACCTGTTCACGTAGCCGCAGCGTTTGCCGACCTCGGCCTGGCCGAGGAGTGGATCGGCAAGGGGAACAGGGAAGCCGACACCGTTCCGGTCTGGCGGCTGCGCGAGACGGCGCAGAAACTCGGCCTGATCCGCAAGCGCCTGGGCGAACTGCAGCTGACGGCGCGCGGTCGTGCGGTGCGCGACGATCCGGTCGCACTGTGGTGGTACCTCGCCGAGCGAATGCCAGTCGGATCAGCGGATGAGCTCCAGTCACAGGCGGGGCTGCTGTGCCTGCTCGTTATCGCCGCCGGGCGACCCTGTGACGTCGGGGTGGTCGTGGCGGACCTCCTCGGGTCGATCGGCTGGATGTGGTCTGACGGCACCCCGTTGACGCCGGGAGTACTTGAGCGTGCCGCGGGTGACACGTCGGAAGTGCTGCGACGGATAGGCGCGATGAACGGAAATCTGCTTTCCTCCCTCGCCGCGACTCCGACGGCAGACGGCGCACTGTTCGCTCGGGCCGCGCTGAGGACCTGGCCGGCTTAGCCGGAGGCCGTGATCGGGACCGGCCGAGCCGACCCAGGCCGGCTAATGTCCGGGTTGAGTAGCTGGCAGGTGCCGGAGGTGGTGTCGCGTGCCGCAGGCTAGGCGAGCCGAGCGCGGTCAGCACATTGTCCAGTCTCGGCAGGATGGACATTCCGGGTCGGCCGAACGGTCCGGCGGCATCGTGGTCATCCAGCCGCTGAAGGAGTGGACCTGCACGGAGTGCAGCGGCACTGGCGGCCTGCTGCAAATGCACGACGAAGGGCCACTGTGCATGACCTGCTCCGACCTCGACCACCTGGTGTTCCTCCCGGCAGGCGACGCTGCACTTACCCGCCGGGCGACGAGGGCCAGCAGTCTCGCGGCAGTCGTGGTCCGCTGGAGCCGCAGCCGCAAGCGCTACGAGCGCCAGGGCACGCTGGTGGAGGAACCTGCGCTGGCACTCGCCGAGGAACAGTGCCTTTCCGACGCTGACGCGCGCAGCCGCAGACGCGAGCGCGAGGCGGAGCGGCGAGCTGATGCGGATGCGGCGTTCCAGGCTCGGCTTGCGGAGGAGATCGTCAAGCTTTTTCCGGGCTGCCCGTCCGGGCGCGCGAGCGCGATCGCCGAGCACACTGGCCTGCGTGGTAGCGGACGGGTCGGCCGATCAGCGGCCGGGCGCGCTCTGGATGAGCGGGCTATCACACTGGCAGTGGCGGCCTCCGTGCGTCACCAGGACACCGACTACGACTCGCTGCTGATGGCAGGTCTCCCCCGCAAGGTCGCCCGCCAGCGCGTCCAGTCCGCCATCGACGAAACTCTGTCGGCCTGGCAGCCGGACTGACTTCGCGAGTCCGGCCGTGCCTCGCCATCACCGATTCGTGGCGGCAGCCGGCCCATGCGCACGGGCCTCTGGGTAGACCGCCGGCCGCGGCGCGCGGCGGGCGCGCAGGGCAGCTACCAGCCGCCCGGCGGCATAGCAGACCGCGCCGCCCACGCCGACGAACAGGCCGATCGGCCAGTTGGTCTGGTACGAGGCGGCGATTGCCACCCATACAGTCACCAGGGCCAGCACTACCGACAGGCCGATGGCCGCGAGCGGGTTGCTGGTCAGCGAGCGTGCCGCAGCGGGCGGACCGATCATCAGGCTGAAGATCAGCAGCGCTCCGACGACGGGCAGCGTCATGCTGGTGGCGATCGCGAGGATCACCAGGAACGCAAGCTCGATTCGCGACAGCCGGATGCCCCTGGCCGCCGCGGATTCCGGCGCCAGCGAGGTCAGCAGCAGCGGCCGGTAGAGCACAGCGATCGCCAGTACGCAGGCCAGTCCCAGGACGGCGACGGGCCAGATCTCGTTCGTGCTGATCCCGAGCACCTCGCCGAAGAGCAGCGCGAAGATCTCGGACGAGTACTCGACCGTGAAGCTGAGGAACAGCGCGCCCAGCCCGAGCATCATGACCAGGATCATCGCCGTCGCCACGTCACGCCTGAACTGCCTGCTCAGCCAGCCGATCCCGAGCGCGCCGGCTAGCGCGAACACGGCAAGCCCCACCAGGGTGTTGATTCCGAGCAGGCTCGCGCCCGCCGCGCCAGCGAACGCGCCCTGCGGCACGGCGTCGGCCACGAACGCAGCGCCGCGCAGCACCACGAAGAAGCCGACCACGCCGGCGATGACGGCCACGATCGACGCGGTGATCCAGGCATTGATCATGAACGGGGCGAACATCGGCTATCGCTCCGCCCTGCGGATCCTGGCGCGACCCGCGACCTGGGCGGCGACGAAACCGATGAAGATCAGCGCGACGATGAAGAAGCTGACCGGCCAGCCGTCATGGCTGGGCGGCCAGGTGAAGCTGTCATAGGCCAGCACGATCCCGAGCCAGGTGGCACCGACCGCGATGACCGCCGCCGCGATGGTGGCCCGGCCTGGCGTGCTCGTCAGCCGCAGTGCGATGGCGGCCGGGCCGACCAGCAGCGCGGTGGACAGGATCGCCCCGACCGTCATGGCCGCTAGCGACACCGCCAGCGCGATCGCGACCAGGCAGGCCAGGCCGGCTAGCCGCGTCCGTACCCCCCGGACCGCGGCCAGGTCCGCGCTCACCGAACTGAGCAGCAGCGGCCGGTAGAGCACTACCACGATGGCCAGGGCCGGCACGCCGAACGCGGCCACCAGCGGGACCACGTCGTTTCCTATCGTGAACATGGAACCAAACAGGATGGTGATCGTCGCGCCGGTCGTGCTGGTCGAGGTGGTGTCCCAGTACAGGAACAGTGCCGCCAGCCCGAGCCCGGCGCCGCGGACGATGCCGGTGGCCAGGTCCCGGCCGCGCGGCCGCCGGATGCCGATCATGTCCATGACCCCGGCGGCCAGCACTCCCATGCCGGCGAAGCCCCACAGCGGGCTGATGCTCGCAAGGTATGAGGCCGACCCGCCGGTGACCGACAGGTCGGCTAGCGCATGCCCGGCATAGGACTGGCCCCGCAGCACAGTGAAAGCACCGACCACGCCCGATACGAGCGCGGCGATGCCACCGATCACCAGTGCGACATGCACTGGTGCGCTAGTGAAGAATCCGGGCGCGAACAGCCAGCTCAACGGCGTGCCCCTGATCCGGTCACGGCTGCGTCCCGGCACCCGAGTGATCGGGATGGCCCGGCGCGGCGGCAGTCTCGTCGCCGGCCAGCACCTCGAAACCCTCCCCGGCGTGCGCGATGACCAGCGTTCGGCCGTGCACGTTAAGCACGTCCACGTGATGCCCGTACAGCCGGCTCAGCACGTCCTCGCGGATCACCTCGTCGGTGGTGCCGCTGGCCGCCCGGCCCGCCGCCATGTAGACGACCCGGTCCATGACCGGCAGCAGCGGGTTCATCTCGTGCGCCGAGATCAGCACCGAGACCTGCTGCTGCTTGGAGATCCTGGCCAGCAGCCCGATGATCTCCTGTGCGCTGCGGATATCCAGGTTGGCCAGCGGCTCGTCGAGCAGCAGCAGCCGCGGCTGGCTGACCAGCGCGTGCGCGATCATGATTCGCTGCTGCTCGCCGCCGGACAGGTTGCCCACGCGCTGGCTGGCGAACTGGCTGGCGTCGACCGCCGCGAGCATCTGGTCTACCAGGTCCCGCTTGCGGCGCGACGGCAGCGGCAGCCCCAGGCGGTGCCCATCCAGCCCGAGCCCGACCAGGTCGCGCGCCCGGACCGGCATGTCTGGGTCCAGCTGGATCTTCTGCGGCACGTACCCGACCAGCCCCCGGCCGCGGGCCGGGCGGCCCCTTTCCTCCCCGGCGATCACGACCCGCCCGGAGGTGACTGGCTGCAGGCCCAGGATGACCCGCAGCAGGGTGGTCTTGCCCGCGCCGTTGGCCCCGATCAGCCCTACCAGCTCGCCTGGCCCGATCGCGAACGTGACCTCGTCCAGGATCTGCCGGCCGCCGAGCCGCACGCTGACCCCGTCGACGGCCAGGACCTGACCGCCCACCTGCTCGCTGCTCTCCACCGCTGCCGCCATCACAGCTTCTCGGTCGAGACCTTCTCGGCCACCGCGGCGCGCAGCGCGTTGACCTCGGCCAGCATCCAGGACTGGTAGGTGTAGCCGGGCGTGGGCATGGTCTCGTAAACGCCAACCACGGGGATCCCGTTCCGCTGCGCCGCTGCCAGGAAGGAAGCCGTCAGCGAGTCGGTCACCTGCTGGTTGTAGACGAACACCTTCACCTTGTGCTGAGCGAACAGGTTGTCCTCACCGGACACGTACTGCGGCGAGGGATCGACGCCGTTCATGATGTCCGCCTGCAGGCCGAACGGCGTCATGATGCTGGCTCCGGCGGCCTGCAGCATGTAGTCGCCCACCGGCTCGGTGACCGCCACCGGCGTGCCGCCGTAGGCCGCCTTGAACTGGGCGATCGCGGCGAGCCACGGCTTCAGCGAGGCGTCGAACTTAGTCACGTTGGCCTTGAAGTACGCCGCGTGGCCGGGCTGCAGCTGCGAGAGATCGTCGGCGATCGCCCTGGCCACGGCCGGCATGGTCCGCGGCGAGTACCACAGGTGCGGGTTCGGGGTGCTGTCGGGCAGGCCCAGCAGCTGCTGGACGTCGATGATCTTGCGGGCCGAGTTCGGCGACGCACTTTCGATCTTGTTCATGTACGTGTCGTAGCCGATGCCGTTCTGCACGATCAGCTGCGCGCCCGAGACCTCGGCGGCCACTGACGGGCTGGCTTCGAACGCGTGCGGATCAGTGTTCGGGTTGCTCTCGATCGCGCTGACCTGCACGTACCTGCCGCCGATCTGCGAGATCACGTTGGCGTACTCGTTCTCGGCCCCGACGGCCACCACGACGCCGCTGCCGGCCGTAGCGGCTGAGGTGACCGAGCAGGCACTGCACACGAGACCGCCTGCCGCGGCGAGCGCGACGGCCATGGCGACAGTACGCACGGACACGGATTTCTCCAGGGGAAACGGGTGTGGCCGGATTCACGGGCGGCATCATGCTCGCGGCCGCTTATTGCTAATGAAAACGATAACCAATATCGATCCGGGTCGTCAAGCTGGCAGGTCCGGGCTGGGGCGACTGCGGCTGCGCCACCACTGCCGACACCGGAGCGGCCAGGTCTGACCATGCCGCAGCATGCAAGTGCTGATCAGCGCACTGCCGAGGGCTGCTCGAGTGGCTTGCCGAGCCGATTCTTCATCTTCAGTATCGATGCGCGCTGAAAATGTCAGACCCTATCGATACCGTGTTCGCAACGCCTGAATACGCAGGAGGGAGGCCAGAGTGGCGGAGCCGGTACCGGACCCGATCACTACCTGGGTCGACCTCCCCGCGGCCCGTCCCGCCCGCCCGCCGGCAGTGCCCGAGGCGATCGGCGCCGGGTTTACCCGCGAGCCAGGCCCCGCCTACCCAGTCCGCGGCGCTGCCGCGTTCGAGGAGGGCGGCCCGGCCGATGTGATGGGACCGTGCTCTGTGCTGGCCGAGCTGACCGGCCAGGCACAGCAGGCCGGCCTGTCCCGGCTGACCGACGACGAGCTCATCGGCGTGCTGCGCGGGACCCGGCGGGTCATCTCCTGGCAGTCGGCAGTCGAGCTGGCCGCCGTCGCCGAGCTGCACGCCCGGCGCTCGGCTGAGCCTGCCGGGCCGGGCCCGGACGGCGTCGAGCGCACCGCCGCCGAGCTGGGAGTCGCGCTGACCTTAACCAGCCCGTCGGCGCAGGCGCTGACCAGCCTCGCCCTCAGCCTGACGCACCTGACCGCCGTCGCCGACGCACTGGCCCGCGGCGACATCGACGTGCCCAGGGCGCGGGTGTTCGCCGAGGAACTGGCGTCGCTGCCGTACGTGCAGGCAGCGGCGATCAGCGACCGGCACATCTACCAGGCCCCCGGCCTGACCACCAGCCAGCTGCGCGCCCGGCTGCGCCGCGCGGTGATCGCCGTCGACCCCGAAGCGCTCCGCCGCCGCCAGCAGCAAGCCCGCCGCGACGCCAGGGTGATGGTGTATGGCGAGCCGTCCGGCAACACCGCGATCACCGGATCCGAGCTGCCCACCGCCCGCGCCGTTGAGGCCTACCAGCACCTGACCGCGCTGGCCCGCTGCATGCAGCAAGCCGGCATGGCCGGCAGCTTCGACCAGATCCGCGCCGCGGTGTTCTTGTGCCTGCTGACCGGCCAGTCCCCCCAGTCACTGCTGCCCGCACAGGCTGGTGCAGGCGACACCGAGCACCCAGCCGGCGCGGACACCCCGCCACCGCCGGACACTGGCGGCACCGCAGCCGCACCAGACACCGGCGGCACCACCGCGGCACCGGACACGGACAGCCCGGCAGCAGCACCAGACCCCGGCGGCACCGCCGCCGGACCGCACGACGACGGCACCACCGCGGAACGAGACGACGACGGGCCGGCATCCGCACCGGACGCCGGCGGCTCGGCAGCGGCGCGGGACGCCGCGGGGTCTCCGGCAGCGGCGGATCCCGCGGGCCCTGACGCGGACGCGGGCCCGGACGGTCGCGCGATCTCCTGGCCCGCCGGGCCACTGGGCACCCTGCACCTCACCATGCCGCTGGCAACCTGGCTGGGCCTTGCCCCCCGGCCAGGCCACGTCACCGGCTACGGCCCCGTCGACCCCTGGACCGCCCGCCAGCTCGCCCGATCCATCACCGGCCAGCCCGGCGTGACCTACTGCCTGACCATCACCACCCCCGACGGCCAGGCCGCCGGCCACGCCTGCACCACCACACCGCCGCCGCGCATTCCGCCGCGATCCGGCCCGGCACCCCCCGCAGCATCACGTGCTGCGGCAGCCGCGGCAGCGGCCGCGGACTGGATCGCCGGGCTGACCATCCACTGGCTGGAAACCGGCCACTGCAGCCACCCCCGCCAGACAGCGGCCTACCGGCCCGGAAAGCAGCTCACCCACCTGCTCAAGGTGCGCAACCCCACGTGTACCGCACCGGGATGCGGGCGGCCCGCCCTGCGCTCCGACATCGACCACGTCATCCCGTTCGGTCAGGGCGGCAGGACGTGTGAGTGCAACTGCCATGCGCCCTGCCGACGACACCACAGGCTGAAGGGAAGCGCCGGATGGCAGCTGGAGATGCCACAGCCAGGCGTGCTGAAATGGCGGCTGCCGCACGGCCGCAGCTACACCGTCACCCCAGCCGGGGCCTACCCCGACTAGCCCGGCCGAACGTCATCGCAGACCTGAGACCTGAGCAGAAGCCCGAGACGCCGCCGCGGCGAAGAACTCGCGGATCTGCGGGACCACTGCTTCGTGCGAGTAGCGCTCGCAGACCAGGTTCCATGCGCTGGCCGTGATACGGCCTCGCAGCTGATGATCGGCCAGCAGCCGGGCCACTGCGGCCGCCTGGCCGGCCGCAGTGTCGGCGATCAGAGCCTGCTCGCCGTCGGTAACGTCGAGGCCGGTCGCGCCCTGGCTGGTGCTGACCACCGGGACGCCGCGGGCGAAGGCCTCCAGCAGCTTGATCCTGGTGCCCGCGCCGAACGCCAGCGGCGCCACGAGGACGTCCGCGGCGCGGTAGTACGGCGCCAGGTCGGGCGCGAAGCCGGCCACGGTCACGCCGGGCTGCAGGCCCAGGGCATGGAGCCCAGCTTCCCCGCCGGTGTCCCCGACCAGCGTCACGGTCACCTCGGTCGCAATAAGCGCTCGCAGTCTCGGCAGCACGTCCCGGACCAGCCGGACTGCCGCGTCCTTGTTCGGCCAGTACGTCAGGTTGCCGACGAACAGCAGCGACACCGGCCCGCGTCCGCCATCCGATCCCCCGCCCGTGCGGCACTGCGCGGGCGGCAGATTGCCCACGCGGACCGCGTTGGGGATCACCGTGGTCGTCAGCCCGTACCGGCCGGCGATCGCAGCCGCTTCCGACGGCGCCGCGACCGCCACGCCGTCGAACAGCGGGCCGAAGACACCCGCAAGCCGGCGATAGGCCAGCGCCTCGGACTGCTGGCCCGCCGACTCCGCGAGCGCCTCATCGTCATCGTCCAGGTCGAGCGTCACCCATGGCGAACCGAGCCGCTCGGCCAGTGCCACAGCCAGCGGAGCCAGGTACGACCTGGCCGCGTGCACCGGGGTACCGTGCGCCGAACCGGTCGCACGGATCACCGCCGCCGCCAGCGTGGCCGGAGCGAGCGTCGCCAGCCGGGGCAGCGGGTAAGCCCGGCTGATCCGCTCTCGCCAGACGGGATCGGCCAGCAGCGCGGGCACGGCTCCTGCCACCTCCGCCGCGCCGGGCAGCCGGAGCACCGCCGCCGGCATCTGAGCCGGAACCTGCCCGTGCCCGACAACCGGCACGATCACAGTCTGGAGCCTGAAATCTCGCGACGCCGCCTTAGCGAAAAGCCAATTACGCATGGCCATGCCATTTCCGGCGGAAGCCGGGGCAATAGGTGTGACGCAAAGGAGGTCACAATTGAGCAGCGCCATTTGTGTTACTGTTCCAGTGCCAGCGCAGTTCCACAACTCATCGCATTCGAATAAGCACAGGATGGCTTCAATGTCTGCACATAACCGAAGTGATAACTTCTCCGGCATTGATCCCAGCCGCCGGTCCTTTATTGCCCGCTTTGCCGCTGCCGTGTTCGCCGCGCCGGCGATCGCGTCGTTCGCCCTGGACGGGATCGCGCAGGCCACGCCCAGTCGCAGCAGGCTCGACGGGCCATGGCACCATCACGGCAACCAGAACTGCGGTAACCAGTCCCTGTACAACCAGACGCTGCACAATCAGCCATTCCGTGACCACTGCATCGGAAACCAGCACGTAAATAACCAGAGCTGGGGCAACCAGGGCTTTGGCAATCAGAGCTGCTGCAATCAGTCTGGTCATGAGCACGGGCGTCACCACGACCACCATCACGACACGGATTGGTGGAAGCACGGCGAGTGCCTTCCGTTTGACAACCACCACCATCGGCGCGGTCACCGGTCTTAGCCGGCCGACGTGGCGGTCTCGGGGATGAGCGGCGTCATCCCGGCGAGCCCCGATGCCGAGGACGCGCCCACTGGCCTGATCGCGGCGTCGCTCATCGTCCGGAACGAGGCCGCGTTCCTCGCCGACTGCCTGACCTCAGTCCGGCCGGTGGTCGACGACATCGTGGTGGTCGACACGGGGTCGACCGACGACACGCCCGCGATCGCCGCGAGCTACGGCGCCCGGGTGTTTCACCACCCGTGGCGCAGCAACTTCGCCGAGGCACGGAACGCCGGGCTGGACCGCTGCCGCACCGACTGGATCCTGTATATCGATGCGGACGAGCGGCTAGCGCCGGTGCCTCGTGCCGAGGTCGAGGCGCTGCTCCGCGATGCGCCCGAGGTCGCCTTCCGGCTGCTGCTGCGGCCGGTCGTCGGCAGCACCCCGTACCGGGAGTACCGCCTGTGGCGCAATGACCCGCGGATCAGGTTCCGCAACGCCATGCACGAGAAGGTTGTCCCGGCCATCCACGCCGTGGCGGAACTCGAAGGGCGGCCGATCAGCACCTGCGATCTGCTGCTCAACCACGTGGGCTACGAGGGCGACCAGACGCACAAGCACCTGCGGAACCTGCCACTGCTGCGACGGCAGGTCCGCGCCGAGCCGGACAACCTGTTCGTCTGGCACCACCTAGCCAGGGTGCTGGCCGGCCTTGGCAAGCGCCGGGCCAGCGAGCAGGTGCTCCTGCACGCACTCGACGTCAGCAGGTCCAAGCCCGTCGTCGACTACTGCGGGGTGCTTTGCTATTCGGAGCTGATCGGCATGCGGATGTCCAGGGGCGAGGACGTGGCCGACCTGATTGCCGAGGGCCGCCGCTATTACCCCGCTAACTACGTGCTGATCTGGCAGGAGGCGCGGATGCTGGTCGCCTCCGGGCAGCCCGCGATGGCCCTGGCCAACTTCGACCTGCTGCTGACCGCGGACCAGGCGAGCCTGCCCGACGCCGGGCCGTCCTACGACGAGCGCCTCTTCGGCGAGGCCGCGCATGAGGGCCGCGGGCTGTGCCTTTTCCGGCTCGGCCGCTACGCGGAGGCCGCCGAGGCCTACGCCCGAGCGGAGCGGTGCGCGCCCGGCAATCAAGAGCTAGCCGTCAAGCGCGAGCTTGCGCTGGCGCTGAGCCGCCGCCAGCCCGCCGCCGCCGCTGAGGCGGTCGCGCTGTGACTGATCGTCCAGTCCGGGCCGCGGCGCTCGACATCAACCCGGTAGACGACGGATACGTCGTCTACGACCCCGGTGCCGACCTGGTGCATTACCTGAACCACACCGCCGCCATAGTGCTGGAACTGTGCACCGGGCGCGACACCGCTGACGAGATCGCGGCGTTACTGTCCGGGGTGTTCGAGTCCGTGCCGGACGTGCACGCCGCCGTCATCGAGTGCATCGCCCAGCTTCGCGGCCTCGGGCTGGTTCAGCCGGGCCCGGCCCCGCAACCGCTGCCTCACATATCAAGTCATACTGGGTGACCGGGCCGGCCCGAGGCCCGGCGTGCAGTATTTCAGGGAGCGGACGGCATGCGGGCTCACCGGCATAGGACGGCCGCGGTTCTCGGCGCAGCGTGCCTGTGCGTGCTGCTGGCGGCCTGCGGGCCTACCGCGAAGACTGCGGCGCGGCCGGCGGCGCCGGGCTACCAGGCTGGCGCCGGCAGCGAGTCTGTCGACCTGATCGACCTGGCCGCTCCCGGCCTCGGCCTGATCGGGCTCGGAACCGGCGCGCAGGGCACCGGCTTCGCTCGGCTGGTCGTCAGCCTCGACAGCGGCCGGTCGTTCACGGCGATCGGCCCCGCGACGGCCGCCGGGACCGCGACGGACGACGTGTTCTTCCGCAACCGCCAGGATGGCTGGTTTATCGCCTACAACATCGCCACCACATCGGACGCGCTCTACCGGACGACCGATGGCGGCCGCTCCTGGCAGCCGTCCTCCGTTGCCGGCCATGCGCAAGCTGCTGGCAGTCAGGACACCGTGCAGTTCGTGTCTGCGACGCACGGCTGGCTGCTCTCGCTGCAGCCCACGGGACCGCTGGAGTCGCTCGCCGTCACCACCAATGGCGGCGCGACCTGGCGCGTGGTCGCCAGCCTCCATCCGTCGGCCGGCGAGGGCCTGCTGCCAGAGTTCGGGCTGGTGCAGTTCACGGCAGCCGGGACTGGCTGGCTAGGCAGCGGGCAGTACAGCCAGGCGCTGTACCGGACCGCAGACGGAGGCCGCAGCTGGCAGCACGTCAGCATCTCGGCGCCGTCCGGTTCATTGTTCGGCCTGCCGACAGCGTTCGGAACGAGGCTCATTGAGCCCGTGACGATCGGTACTAGCCTCGCGCTGTACCGCAGCATCGACGGCGGGACGCACTGGTCGAGGATCTCGGCGCTGCCTGACGTCAATGCGGGCTGCGGCATCGGCCAGGTGTCGGTCAGCCTGCCGACTCCGACGGCCGGCTGGATCGCCACGGTGCAAGGCAAGCGCACAGTCGTCTACCGGAGCATCGACGGCGGACTGCAGTGGACCAGGCTCGCCACGAGCTGGCCGGTCCCGCCTGACAGCTGTGAGGCGCCGGTAATTCAGGCTACCGACGCGCTGCACGCCTGGGTGTTCACGACGGGCAGCGCGCGCATCTACGCAACGTCCAGCGGCGGCGCGACCTGGAGCCGCATTGACCTGACCGCGGTCGCGGCAGCGCGCGGCTGAGCGGTCGCGCTCTTAGCCAAGCACCGCGGCAAGCGTGCGCTCGCCGATGCCGGCCATCATCGGGTTGTCTGCCGAGTACGCCAGGAACACCAGGGCCAGCGCCAGCGCCCAGCCCCTGCCTCGCGTCCACATCTCCTCGGCGAGGCCGTGCTCGCTGGCCTCGGCGTAGGCGGCCCGGAACGTGCCGCGGGCATCGGCGGTCAGCAGCATCCACGCGACCCCGAAGTCTGCGGCAGGATCGCCAGCGGTGATGTCGCCGAAGTCGATGACCGCGCTGATGCGGCGGCGGTCGACCAGGATGTTGGCCGGATGCAAGTCGCCGTGCAGCCACACGGGGGGTCCGTCCCACGGCGGCGCGGCCAGCGCCGACGCCCAGGCACTGGTCACGGCGGTTGTGTCGATCGAGCCTTCCAGCCGGCGGATCGCCTGGCCGAACAGCTCGTCGCGCACCGCCAGCGGCCCGCTGCGGTACGGCTTGACGGGCGCCTCCGGATCCGCCGGGGTGTGCAGGGCGGCCAGGAACTCGGCCAGCGCCACGGCTGCCACGCCGGCGTCGCCAGGTGGCTGGATAGCGGCCGGCTCGCCGGGCAGGAACGGCACGATGCTCCAGTGCCACGGATAGCCGCAGCCCGGCAGGCCAGCGCGAACCGGCGCCGGGACCGGCAGCGGCAGCCGGGGCGCGAGCGCCGGCAGCCAGCGCAACTCATCCGCGACGAGACTGGCGGCCTGCGCACGCCGGGGCAGCCGGACTATGAGGTCGTCGCCGAGGCGGCACAGCAGGTTGTCCCAGCCGTTGGCCAGAACTTGCAGGGGCAGGGCAGCAAGATCGGCGTGCTGGACTGCCAGCAGCTCACGCACGAGGTCCACGGAAACGTCGACCTCGGCGGCCGGCATCGGACTGGCACCCGCCGTGTTGGCTTCCACTGGCGCGACCCTACCGGGCGCGCGGCAGTGATCTAGACGGTGAGGGCGTCGTAGATCGCCCGCACGTACTGCTCGGCGCGGTCGGAGCCGATGATGCCGGCGCCCATCTTGTTCATCATGTAGG
>DASPWG010000097.1:0-20856 GCA_035621915.1 Streptosporangiaceae bacterium | reverse complement strand
ACGTCAGCCGCCGTGTACTGGATGCCGGCGCCGTCCGTCAGCGTCACAGCGAGGGTTGCGTTGGTCATGCCAGCCAGCGTGGTGCGGACCCCTACGGTCGCGATGCACACAGCGTTGGCACACTCATCGACCACGCCGGTGCCTGAATTCTGCGGCGCGGACAGGCTCACCACTAGCTGCAGCACGGCAGGCCTGCCCGGCAACGTCACCCCGACCGGGCGCGGCTGGTCAAGTACCGAAAACGGGGCGGCGGCCGGGACGATGTCAAGGTCGCGGCGCAGCGGCACGATGGCGGGCGCCGTGCTCGCGTTCAAGGCCAGCAGCTGGGCCGGCGCGTTGCTGGCCAGGGTGAACGGGGTACGCACGACGGGCGTTGCTGCCTGCACACCGTGCGCTGCGGTGACGCTGGAGACCGAGCCGATAGGCAGCGGGGCGCCCGTCGGCAGGACGATCCTGGTGTCGGCTCCCACGTCGAACCTAGCCTGATCGCTGACCGAGCGCTGCCAGCTCGCGGCCTCGCCGATCGTGATGACCGCCGTGGCGACCGCGAGCACGGTCAGCAGCGCGGGCCCCGCCTGGCGCAGGGCGCGCCTGCTGATCAGCCAGGCGGCGGCCGGCACGATGATGCCGCGGCCGCGGGAGGCAAGCCGCTCGGCGAGCCGGACAAGCCACGGCAGCAGCCTGAGCATGACCAGCGTCCCAGCGGTCAGCGCGAGCACCGGCGCGATCACCAGGATCGGGTCGATGCCGATGCTGCCGTCCAGGCCGCTGGCGACCGGCGCCGTGTAGTGCGCTAGCTCCCAGGAGGCGCCAGCGGCCAGCAGCACCACGGCGAGGTCCGCGCCGCCAGCGAGAGCGGCCGTCACACTTCGCTGCCGGGCCCGGCCGGCTCGCAGGCTGACTGGCGAGGGCGGATCGCGTAGCCACGGCAGCGCGACGACGAAGGCGCACCCGGCCGCGACGGCGATGCCGGCAATCCAGGCCGACAGCGGCAGTGCTACCGGGAACCTGATCGGCGCGGACCCGGCGACGCCGAGCCTGGCCATGAGAGGGGCAAGCCACGCGCCGACGAGCGGGCCGCCGACAGCAGCGGGCACGGCGAGCAGCAGCGCGTCGGTGCCGCCCCTGGCTGCAAGCTGGCGCCTGGTGGCGCCCCGAGCCTTGAGCAGCGCCGGCTGGCCGCCGCGCTGGCTTGCCAGCAGGTGGACAGCCACGGCCAGCGTCGCGCCCGCGACGACGAGCAGGATCAGCTCGCCGATGAGCAGCTGAGACCTTGCCACCTCCAGGGCCACTGCCTGGTCGCTCAGCAGCGCGGGCAGGCTCGTGCTGACGCTGAAGCTCACGGACTGGTTGTTCGTCAGGCTGCTCACGCCGTTGCCCACCGAGGCGCTGAGTGCGCTGAGGTTCGTCGCGGTCATCGCGCCGAAGTCGGGTTGGGCCAGCCAGGAGCCGCCGGTGGCCGCCACCGGCCAGCTTGCCGACGACTCGGTGGTGATCAGCGGGCCGTAGTTCGTGAAGCCGCCCACGGTGCTCGCGCCGCTGGTGCCGAGAGGGTCAAGCTGCCAGTACGAGCTGCCGGGGTTGCGCTCGCTGAACGTGCAGCTCAGAAGTACCTGGGCCGGCGGGCCGCCGAGGCTGTCACGCACTGTCAGCCGGGCGCCGGCGGCAACCTTCAGCAGCTTGGCGGCGGCGAGTGGCAGGCACGCCTGCACTGACTTACCTGGCTGAGCCGTGGCCGCCGGCCAGTGGCCGCTGACCAGGATCGCGTGCTGGCGGAACCCTGCCATGGACTCCAGGACAGCCTGCGCCTTGCGCCCTGCCAGCGCGGCGGGCAGGTCCAGCGGGTCAGACTCGCGCGCAGTCAGGTAGCTCAGCGGCAGGCCCGCCGCTGCGCGGCTGAGCGTGCCGGTCACCACCGCTGAGGTGGCGGCGAAGTCCGTAGTGCCGGCCGTGACCAGGATGGCGCTGCTTGAGTTGTCGGCCAGCGTCTCGCGGTTGGCCACGGTGACCGTCGAGGATGCGAATGCCGCTGCGGCGGCGGCGGAGACCGCAGTCAGCAGGACTGTCAGGGCCGTGATGCCGAAGGCGAGCCGATGCAGAGTCAGGTACCGGACCGCGGCGGGCATCCGAGGCATGAGGACGCGCGCACCTCCCCCGGATTATCGAGCGGCGGGCCGTAGCTATCGATTTACGGATTATGCGCGATTTTGGAAACGGGTGACAGGGGACGCAGCGGCATACGCGGCGAATGTCACGCCAGCGTTGCGGATCGTTACGCCGCCGAGTCCGGGCAGGGACCGTATCGTCACCAGCGACCTAAGTCCCGGCCGGGCGGCGGCACCAGGCTAGGTGGGGAGGCGGCGGCCCGTAGAATCACCTGACGTGACCGGATCCGATCCATCTCAGCTGCCGCCGCAGTACCTCCCCGCCGATGTCGAGGCGCGCCGGTACGAGGCCTGGGTGGCCGCGGGCTACTTCACGCCCGACTCGCAGTCGGCAGCCCCGCCCTTCTGCATCGTCATCCCGCCGCCCAACGTGACCGGCTCGCTGCACATCGGTCACGCGCTCGACCACACCTTGATCGACTCCGTGGTTCGACGGCGCCGCATGCAGGGATACAACACGCTATGGCTGCCCGGAATGGACCACGCCGGCATCGCGACCCAGAACGTGGTCGAGCGTGAGCTGGCCAAGGAAGGGCTGTCCAGGCACGACCTGGGCCGCGAGGCGTTCGTGGCACGGGTCTGGCAGTGGAAGGCGGAGTCGGGCGGCAAGATCCTCGGTCAGATGCGGCGGCTGGGCGACAGCGTGGACTGGAGCCGGGAACGTTTCACCATGGACGCCGGGCTATCGCGGGCCGTCCAGACCATCTTCAAGCGCCTCTACGAAGACGGCCTGATCTACCGCGCCCAGCGGATTATCAACTGGTGCCCGCGCTGCCTCACAGCCCTGTCGGACATCGAGGTGGAGCACTCGGATGACGAGGGCGAGCTGGTCTCGATCCGCTACGGCGAGGCGGCCGACGAGATCGTCGTCGCCACCACGAGGGTGGAGACGATGCTGGGCGACACTGGCGTCGCCGTGCACCCGGACGACCCGCGGTATGCCCATTTGGTCGGGCGGGAGATCGAGCTGCCGCTGACGGGCCGGCGCATCCCGGTGGTCGCCGACCCGCATGTAGACCCGGAGTTCGGCACCGGCGCGGTGAAGGTGACGCCCGCGCATGACCCAGACGACTTCGAGATCGGGCGGCGGCATGACCTGCCCAGCCTGGTCATCATGGACGAGCGCGGGGTCATCACCGCGCCTGGGCCCTTCCAGGAACTCGACCGGTTCGAGGCTCGGCCGGCCGTGCTCGCCGCGCTGCGCGCAGAGGGCCGGGTGGTGGCCGAGCGGCGGCCGTACCTGCATGCGGTCGGGCACTGCTCGCGCTGCGGCACCACGGTGGAGCCGCGGCTGTCGCTGCAGTGGTTCGTCAAGGTGGAGCCGCTGGCCAAGGCGGCCGGCGACGCCGTCCGCGACGGCCGGGTGCGGATCTACCCGCAGGATATGGCGGCACGCTACTTCGACTGGGTCGACGAGATGCACGACTGGTGCATCAGCCGGCAGCTGTGGTGGGGACACCGGATCCCGGTCTGGTACGGCCCCGGCGATCAGGTCGTGTGCGTCGGGCCGGACGAGGAGCCGCCGTCCGGCGAGGGCTGGGAGCAGGACTCCGACGTACTGGACACGTGGTTTTCCTCGGCGCTGTGGCCGTTCTCCACGCTCGGCTGGCCCGACGATACGCCCGATCTGCGGGTCTTCTACCCCACCAGCGTGCTGGTCACCGGCTACGACATCCTGTTCTTCTGGGTAGCCAGGATGATGCTGTTCGGCCTGTACGCGCGGGCCGACGCGGGACCCGAGAACGCCGTGCCGTTCCGCCAGGTGGCGCTGCACGGCCTGGTCCGCGACCAGTTCGGCAAGAAGATGTCCAAGACCCGCGGCAACACCGTGGACCCGCTGGACTGGATCGACCGTTTCGGCGCGGACGCGACCAGGTTCGTGCTGGCGCGCGGTGCCACGCCAGGCGGCGACGTCGCCGTCAGCGAGGACTGGGTGGCCGGGGCGCGCAACTTCTGCAACAAGCTCTGGAACGCTGCCAGGTTCGCCCTGCTCAACGGCGCGGTTGCTGGCCAGCCGATCCCGGCGGCGGACCAGCTCCAGGTGCCCGACCGATGGATCCTGTCCCGGCTTGCCGCGGTCACCGCCGAGGTCGACGCGCTTTACGAGCAGTACGAGTTCGCCAAGATCTGCGAGGCCCTGTACCACTTTGCCTGGGACGAGTTCTGTGACTGGTACCTGGAGCTCGCCAAGCCCGTGCTGACCGGCCAGGACGCCGCGGCAGCCGACGTCACCAGGCGGGTGCTCGGCGAGGTGCTCGACCGGCTGCTGCGGCTGATCCACCCGGTACTGCCGTTCGTGACCGAGGAGCTGTGGACGGCGCTGACCGGGAGCGAGTCTGTCGTGGTGGCACGGTGGCCAGGG
This sequence comes from Streptosporangiaceae bacterium, assembly GCA_035621915.1. Taxonomy (GTDB): domain Bacteria; phylum Actinomycetota; class Actinomycetes; order Streptosporangiales; family Streptosporangiaceae; genus JAJYUU01. The sequence goes on along the minus strand of DASPWG010000097.1, from coordinate 16,329 downwards.
CAGGTGGCGCAGGGCACTGAAGAGCTGCCGCAGCTTCCGGCCGACGCTGCCGCCGAGGCCGAGGTCGATGCGCTGATGCGGCTGGTGACCGAGATCCGCAGGTTCCGGTCCGATCAGGGCCTGCGGCCTGGCCAGCAGGTGCCGGCGGCCCTGTCCGGCCTGGCCGGCGGCGGCCTGGCCGCCCACGAGTCGCGGATCAGGTCGCTGCTGCGGCTGGCCGAGCCCGGCAAGGAATTCACGCCGACCGCCACCGTCCACTGGGGCAGCGTCACGATCGAGCTTGACACCGCGGCCGGCCTTGATATTGCGGCCGAGCGCAAGCGGCTGACAAAGGACCTGGCTACCGCGCAGGCCGACATCGAGGCGGCCCGGCGCAAGCTGGCCAGCCCTTCGTTCGTCGAGCGAGCCCCGGCGGAGATCGTGGCCAAGAACCGGGACCGGCTCGCCGCCGCCGAGGCCGAGGCGGGCCGGCTTGCCGAGCGGCTTGCCGCGTTGCCGGCCGGGGAGTGAGCGGGCATGCGGATGCGTGGCACCGGCAGGACTGGCAGCGGGCGACCATGAACGCCGACTGGCGAGACCGGCTTCGCGAGATCGAGAAGGAGATCTTCGCCCGCCGTCCCGAGCACGCCGTGAACCCGTCGCTGGAGCGCATTACCGCGCTGGTCACGCTGCTCGGCGACCCGCAGCGCGCCTACCCGGTTATCCACATCACCGGGACCAACGGCAAGACGAGCACTGCCCGGATGATCGAGGCGCTGCTGCGGGCTCGCGGGCTGCGGACGGGCCTGTTCACCAGCCCGCACCTGGCCATGGTGGGCGAGCGGATCAGCGTCGATGGGCAGCCGTTGTCGGGGGAGCGGTTCGTCGAGGCCTACGACGAGATCAAGCCGTACGTGGACCTGGTTGACGCCAGCCATGAGGTCCCGCTGTCGTTCTTCGAGGTACTGACCGGCATGGCGTTCGCCGTGTTCGCCGACGCCCCGGTAGATGTCTGCGTGCTCGAGGTCGGCATGGGCGGCACCTGGGACAACACCAACGTCGCCGACGGCACGGTGGCGGTGGTCACGCCCATCTCGATCGATCACGCCAGGTACCTGGGCAGCACGGTCGAGGAGATCGCGGCAGACAAGGCCGGCATCATCAAGCCCGGCGCGGTCGCGGTGCTTGCGCAGCAGCCGCTGGCCGCCGCCGAGGTCCTGCTGCGGAGGGTCGCGGACGTCGGCGCAACCGTTGCGCGGGAGGGGGTCGAGTTCGGCGTCCTCAGCCGCGAGCTAGCGGTCGGCGGCCAGCAGCTTGCGGTGCGCGGGCTGCTCGGCGACTACGACGACCTCTACCTTCCGCTGTTCGGCGCCCATCAGGCCGGCAACCTGGCCTGCGCCATCGCGGCGGTCGAGGCGTTCGCCAGGACGCCGGACTTCGAGGGCGAGGGGCAGCCGCTTGACCCGTCGATCGTGCGGCGCGCGGTCGCCGGGATGAGCTCGCCCGGCCGGCTGGAGATCCTCAGGCGCAGCCCGCTGGTGATCGTGGACGCGGCGCACAATCCTGGCGGCATGGCCGCCTCGGTGGCCGCGCTGACCGAGGCATTCACCTTTACCGAGCTGGTCGCGATCCTGGCGGTCAGCCAGGACAAGGACGTGGCCGGGATCCTCGGCGAGCTGGAGCCGGTCGCCACCAGGCTGGTGGCCACCGCGAACTCCTCGGCGCGCTCCATGGACCCAGCCGAGCTGGCCGAGATCGCCCGCGGCATCTTCGGGCCCGAGCGCGTCAGCGTCACCTCCAGGCTCGACGATGCGATCGAGCTGGCGGTGGGGATGGCAGACGACGCGGACGCTGCCAGCGGGCCGGGAAGCGCAGGCGTGCTGATCGCCGGCTCGGTCATCACCGCCGGCGATGCCAGAGTGCTGCTGGCGGCCGGGAGCGGCGCGGAAGGCGCGGCTTCATGAAGCGGCTGTGCGCCACTGTCCTGGTCATGGAGGCGATCGTCATCGCCCTGGCGATCCCGGTTGCCACCCACATCGACCATCTCACACCGCGTGACGCCCTGCTCACTGGCGGCGTCGCGGCTGTCGCGGCGGTCGTGGCGGCGGCCATCGCGCGCTGGCAGCTGGCGCTGACGCTCGTGGTCGGCAGCCTGGTGCAGGTTTTCGCTATCGTGTCGGGCAAGACGGTGCCCGTTATGTATTTCCTCGGGGGCATCTTCGCGGCGTTGTGGGTAATCGGGATCTGGCTCGGTTACAGGGTTGAGCGCGCTGCTGGTCACTAATTCTCAAAGTGACTCCCAAGTGGCGAGCCCCGCCGCATCGGGCGCAGGACCGACATGTAGGCTGTCCATCCGCGGGGTACGTGTCGCTCCTAGTGCTGACGGAGCGCACGTAACAGGTTGCTGATGGTGGCCAAAAGCGGAACGCTTGGATCGGCTTTCCTGCCTTGGCACTATCGGTGGCGACGGCGCGTTGGACGTTCCGGACGGGCGGCCAGGTCGTCGGCGCAGGGGTTCGGCCTGCAGGGCGAGCGCGGGGGAGGCGCCGGCTTTGCGGCTGCTGGCAGCAATGGTGCTGGCAGTGTGAGCTTCGGCCTAGCGGAGCACCGCCCGCACGACGAAAATAGAGATGACCTGGCAGGATCCGGCTGGAAGGTTTTATTTCCACATGAGCAACGCGATGGCGTTTCTGGGCCGCGACATGGCAGTCGACCTCGGGACGGCGAACACACTGGTATACGTGCGCGGCCGGGGGATCGTGCTCAATGAACCGTCCGTCGTTGCACTCAATACCAATACCGGCCAGATAGTCGCGGTCGGCGTCGAAGCGAAACGCATGATCGGCCGGACGCCAGGCAATATCGTCGCGGTGCGCCCGCTCAAGGACGGCGTGATCGCCGACTTCGACGTCACCGAGCGGATGCTGCGCTACTTCATCCAGAAGGTGCACCGCCGCAGCCACCTGGCCAAGCCCCGCATCGTGGTGGCCGTGCCGAGCGGCATTACCGGCGTCGAGCAGAGCGCGGTCAAGGAGGCAGGCCACCAGGCCGGCGCCCGCCGGGTGTACATCATCGAGGAGCCGATGGCTGCCGCGATCGGCGCCGGCCTGCCGGTCAACGAGCCGACCGGCAACATGGTCGTGGACATCGGCGGCGGAACCACCGAGGTCGCGGTGATCTCCCTTGGCGGCATCGTCACCTCGCAGTCCATCAGGGTCGGCGGCGATGAGCTCGATCAGGCGATCATCACCTTCGGCAAGAAGGAGTACTCGCTCATGCTCGGCGAGCGCACCGCCGAGGAGATCAAGATCTCGCTGGGCTCGGCGTATCCGTCCAACGACGAGCCGAATGCCGAGATCAGGGGCCGCGACCTCGTCAGCGGGCTGCCCAAGACGATCGTGATCTCCGCGGAGGAGATCAGGCGCGCGATCGAGGAGCCGCTCAGCGTGATCATCGACGCGGTCAAGACCACGCTGGACAAGTGCCCGCCCGAGCTTGCGGGCGATGTCATGGACCGTGGCATCGCGCTGACTGGCGGCGGGGCTCTGCTGCGCGGGCTCGATGAGCGCCTGCGCGAGGAGACAGGGATGCCGATCCACGTGGCCGACAACCCGCTCGACTCGGTCGCGCTGGGCACCGGCAAATGCGTGGAGGACTTCGACACGCTGCAGCAGGTTCTGGTTCCTGAGTCGCGGCGCTAGCCGGGGTTCTGGTACAGAAGCTAGGGCGAGTACGCAGGCTTGAGCGGGCGGCCCTGCTGGTCGCGAACGAGGTGACAGGCGGCAACCAAGGTGATGGGTGTGCGGGACACGCGGCGGACGCGCCGTGTGCTCATCGTGCTGCTCGTCGCCGCGCTCGCCCTGGTTGCCTTCGGGTACTCCGACGGCTCGTCGCCGGTCCTGCGCGGCATCCGGCACGCCACCGGGTCGGTGTTCGGCGGCATCGAGCACGTGGCCAGCTCGGTGGCCGGGTTCTTCGGCGGCTCGAGTGCGAGCAGCGGCCAGGTCCGGCAGCTGCAGCAGCAGGTCATGCAGCTGCGAACTGAGCTGAGCCAGGCGCAGCTGAGCAAGTCCGATTACCAGCAGCTGCACCAGCTGCTTGAGCTGGCTGGCCAGGGCCAGTACCGGGTCCAGCCGGCCACCGTGATCGCGGTCGGCCAGGGCTATCAGCAGACGGTCACGCTGGACGCCGGCAGTGCCGACGGCGTGCGCACCGACGAGACGGTGCTGAATGGCGACGGGCTCGTCGGGCAGGTCACGGCGGTGACAGCGACCACCTGCACCGTGCTGCTGGCGACCGACGCCTCCTCGGTGGTCGGAATCGCGCTGGCGCCGAGTGGCGACATCGGCAAGGTCACAGGGTCAGGTAACGCGGCCGGGACCTCGGGCCTGCTGAACCTGGAGGTGTATGACTCCGCCGCGACGCTGACAGTGGGCGAGGCGATGGTGACCGCGGCCTCGGTGAACGACCAGCCGTTCGTGCCTGGCGTGCCGGTGGGCACTATCGCCAAGGTGATCAACAAGGCGGGCTCGCTGACCCCGCTCGCCCTGGTCAAGCCGTACGTGGACTTCGCGGCGCTCGGCGTGGTGGGCGTGGTCATCGAGCCGCCTGCGCACAACCCGCACTTCTCCGTGCTTCCGCCGATCCCGCATCCGCTGCCTGCCGTCACCGTCACCGTCACCGCGCGACCGTCGCCGAGCCCCGCCGCGACAGGCGGCTGACATGCGCAGGACGGTGCTGACGGTCGGGTCGCTGGCGGTCGCGCTGGTGGTTCAGCTTGTGGTGCTGAACGGGCTGCACCTGCCCGGCGGCGGAGTGCCCGACCTCGTCCTGGTCCTGGTGGCCGTGCTGGCGATCACCGGCGGCCCGGTGCGCGGCATGGTGGCGGGGTTCACCGCCGGGCTCGCCCTGGACCTGGCGCCGCCCGGCAGCGCCGTGCTCGGCGAGTACGCGCTGGTGTTCTTCCTGGTCGGATGGGCGGCCGGCAAGCTCAGCGGCGTCCTTGAGCGCTCGGCGCTGCAGTCGCTAATCCTGCTCGCCGGGGTAGTAGCGCTCGGCGAGGCCGCGGTTTCTGGGCTGACACTCGCGCTTGACCCGGCTCAGGTCAACCTGGCGGGCGTGCGCCAGCTACTGCCACCCGCGATCGGCTACGACCTGCTGCTCCTGCCGTTCCTGCTCTACCTGGCACTGCTGGCCGGGGCCTGGGCATCGGCTAGCGAGCTGCACAGGGACCTGGACTCCAGCGGGGCGCTGGCGGTGCGATCGCGCAAGGCCCAGGCGCACCAGGCGAGCAAGCAGCGGGTGCCGCATCTGGGCCTGGCCGCCGGCCGTCCGCACGACGGCTGGGTCGGCAGCGGGCCGGCCAGCCGCAGCCGGCCGCCGCGCCGCGCTGCCGTGCCCCGCGGGCTGCGGCCAGGGCACGGAGTGGCCGGCTCGGCGGTCACCGGCGTGACTCCCCGCCCGCGGCTGACGCCCCCGCCGGTCAACCTGCGGCTGAGCAGCCGCCGCCGCGGCTTCGGGGTGGTCGGCAGCCCGGTGGGCAGCGCGATCGGCCGCCACCCGGCTCATCCTGGCCTGCGCAGCACTGCCAGCAGTCACTTCCGCCCGCACCCCGGCGTGCCCGGCGGCTCGGCCTCAGGGCACGCCGCCCTGCTGCGGCCGACCCCGCTCCGGCCGGGGCAGCGCCGGCCGGCGCACGTGCGCTTCGGGACCAGGCGCGGCGACGGCTCGGTTGGCCGCCTCCTTGGTACCCCAGGGCCAGCCGGCGGGAGCGCTGGCCTGCTGGACCGCACAGGCCGGTCGGCATCGCGGTTGCGGTTCCGGCATGCCGCCGCGCCCCGGTTTCGCACGGCGTCGCTGGCACCGCCACGTTCCCGTCCCAAAGCGGTACCCAGGTTTAAGCGCGCAGGCTATGCAGCAGTGTCGCCTGCGCTCGCCGGTGGCCTGAGCACGACCAGAGGGCTCCGTTCGGCCGGGACCCTCGACCAGCGCGAGCTGCTGGCAGCCCGGCGCAGGCTGCTCGGAGTGCCGCGGCTGCGGCTTGCCTCGGGCCGCCGGGGAGACGGTCAGCTTGGCGGCTCAGTGCGCGGGCTGCTCCGCTCTCCGCGGCCCGCCAAGCCGGCCACGCCGCGGTTCCGGGCCGGGTCGCTGGCGCATGCGTCCGGGCGTCCCGAGCCGAAGCGGCCGCGATTCGGCTACGGCAGGCACTCGGTCCTGTCGTTCCTGGCGGCGCGGGGGGTCGGTGGCAAGTGGCTGGCCCGCAGGCGGGCGGGCAGCCGGTCGGGTGCCTGGCTCATCGGCAGGCGGGCAGGAGGAGTCCGGTGATCCCGGCATCGAAGGGCCGGCTGTTCGGCGTGACGGTCGTAGTAGCGGCGCTGATCGCGACGCTCGGCGTGCGGCTGTGGTACGTGCAGGTCAAGGAGCACCCCGGCTACGTGGCGCTGGCCAACCAGGACCGGATCAGGGAGATCGTCGAGCCGCCGGTGCGCGGCGAGATCGTGGCCGACAACGGCCAGCCGCTGGTCTATAACACCTCATCGCTGACGGTGGCGGTGAACATGGCGACGATCGACACCGAGGCCAACGGCCAGGCCGAGCTGGACAGGCTCGCCACGCTGCTCGGGATGAGTGACAAGACCCTGCAGGAGAAGGTGCGGATATGCACGGTCGGCGTGAGCCAGCCATGCTGGCCGGGCTCGCCCTACCAGCCGATCCCGGTGGCCGAGCACGTGCCCGACCAGGTGGCGCTGCAGGTGCTGGAGAGCAAGAGCGAGTTTCCTGGCGTGACCGCGGACGTGCAGCCGCAGACCACCTACGCCCAGCCCATCGGCACCGACATGTCACAGGTACTCGGCTACCTCCAGCCGATCACCGAGCAGGAGGTCCAGCAGCTGAAGATCCCGGTGACCGGGTTCTCCGCGGACGACCTGATCGGGCAGGCAGGGCTTGAGTACCAGTACGACTCGCAGCTGCGCGGCACGTCGGGGATCGACGAGGTCGAGGTCAACGCGTCCGGCCAGGTGACGTCCACGATCAAGAACGACAAGCCGGTCGCCGGCGACGACCTGATCACCAGCATCAATCCGCAGCTGCAGGTCGACACCGAGGACATCCTGGCCAACGCGGTGCAGGGAGCCGAGATCGCCAATCCGGGCGCGACCTCCGGCGCCGCCGTGGTGGAGACGACAACCGGCCGGATCGTCGCGATGGCGAGCTACCCGACCTATAACCCGGACATATGGAACGGCGGCATCTCGGAGGCGGAGTTCAACCGGCTGTTCGGCACCGGCGACTCCGAGCCGATCCTGAACCGGGTCACGCAGGGCGAGTACTACCCGGGCTCTACCTGGAAGGTGACCACGCTGGCGGCCGCGGTCGGCGATGGGTACCCGCTGTACGGCACCTATGACTGCCCGGCCTCGGTGACCGTGGGCGGCGAGTCGTTTGCCAACGACGGCAGCCCGAGCCTTGGCCCCATGAGCCTGTCCGAGGCGCTGATCGTGTCCTGCGACACCGTCTTCTACGAGCTGGCCGAGGGCATGTGGCAAAGCGACCACCCGGCGCTGGACAACGTCACGCGGCCGGATGAGCCGGTGCAGAAGATGCAGAAGATGGAGCTGGACTGGGGCTTCGGCGTCAACCCCGGCATTGACCTGCCCGAGCAGAGCCCTGGCGACGTGCCGACCCGTGACTGGCTGTACTGGTTCTGGAAGGACAACGCCTACGCCGGGCAGGAGTGGTGCAAGTTCGGTAAGCAGTTCGGCAACGAGGTCCAGCAGATCGAGTGGCACGACTGCTACTACGGCAACCAGTGGTCGGAGGGGCAGGCCGTGATCGCGGCGATCGGCCAGGGCCTGGTCTCGGTCACCCCGCTGCAGCTCGCTAACGCCTACACGGCGCTGGCCGACGGCGGGACGCTGTACAGCCCGCGCGTCGGCGAGGAGGTGCTGAGCCCGACCGGCCAGGTGGTGGAGACGATCAACCCGCCGGTGGTCAGGCACCTGCCGGTGGCCTCGTCCACCCTGGCCTATATCAGGACAGCGCTGCAGGGCGTGGTGACCCAGGGCACCGCGGCCGGGGCGTTCGGCGGCTTCCCGCTTGGCAAGGTGTGCGTGGCGGGCAAGACGGGTACCGCCCAGGTCCTCGGCAAGCTGTCGACCTCGGTGTTCGCCTCGTTCGCGCCCTGCAACGACCCCAAGTTCGTGGTCGTGGTGATGATCCCTGACTCCGGTTACGGCGCTGACTTCTCGGCGCCCGCCGTGCGCAAGATCTGGGAGGCACTGTACGGGCTCGACGGTCAGAAGGCGGCCTTGCCGAACGGCCAGCTGCCGACGCTGCCGCACATGAACAGCGCCGGCCAGATTGTCGATGGGTCCTGACGGAAGTGCGACCCAGGGAGCGGGCGGCAGGCAGATGACATCCACGCGAGGCTCGGGCGGAGTCCGGCTCGGCGGCCAGTCCGAGCTGCGCGGGCTCGCGCCGGTGCGGCTGGATGGCGGCAGCGCGCGGCGATTCGGCCTCGGCACCGGCCTTGGCTCCAGTCCCTTCGGGCGCGGCAAGCGGCGCTGGCTTGGCCAGTTCCTGCACCGCGTGTTCGGCCGCCGGTCGCCGCTGCGCCGGCTGGACTGGGTGCTGCTCGCCGGCGTGCTCGGCCTCAGCCTGCTCGGCACGCTGCTGGTATGGGCCGCCACCGAGCCGGCGCTCCGGCAGGCAGGTGCCGATCCGCGTACCTACCTTATGAAGCAGCTGCTCAACGTGGCCATCGGGCTGGTCCTGATGGCTGCGGTGAGCATGCTCGACTACCGGCAGATCCGCATCCTGGCCCCGATCGTGCTGGTGGTGTCCTGCCTGGGCCTGCTGGTGGTGCTGTCGCCGCTCGGCAGCGTCGTCAACGGTGCCAAATCCTGGATCTCGCTGCCGGCCGGCTTCCAGATCGAGCCGTCGGAGTACGCCAAGCTGGCCATCATCCTGATCAGTGCGATGATCCTCAGCGAGCTGCGCCAGGGGGAGACCAGGCCGCGCATGCGCGCCGTGCTGCTGACGGTGGCCTGCGCGGCGGTGCCCCTCGCGCTGGTGGTAGCCGAGCCCGACCTCGGCGTCACCATGCTGATGCTGGCGCTGCTGATCGGCCTCATCGCACTGTCCGGGATACGGCTGCGCTGGCTGGCGGGCCTGGCCGTCTTCGGCGCTATCGGCATCTACGCGGTGGCCAAGATGCACCTGCTCAAGGCCTATCAGGTGTCCCGGCTGACATCGTTCATGAACCCGAACGCCGACCCGCGCGGTACCGGGTACAGCGCGCACCAGGCGCTAATCGCGATCGGCTCAGGCGGCGCCCAGGGGTCGGGCCTGTTCCACGGCCAGCTGGTGGCCGGGAGCTTTGTGCCCGAGCAGTACACCGACTTCATCTTCTCGGTTTCCGGCGAGGAGCTTGGCTTCGTCGGCTCGCTGATCATCCTGGCGCTGCTCGGAGTGGTGCTGTTCCGCGCGCTGCGGATCGCGCAGCGCGCGGATGACCAGTTCGGCATGCTGGTGGCCGCAGGCATCGCGATCTGGTTCGGGGTCCAGTCGTTCATCAACATCGGCATGACGATCGGCATCATGCCGGTGACCGGCCTGCCGCTGCCGTTCGTCTCTTACGGCGGGTCCGCCATGTTCGCCGACATGATCGCCATCGGCATCCTGCAGGCGGTCTACCGGCGCCGACTGGTCTTCGCCTAGCAGACCTGCAGGACGCTGCTGGGGCTGGGCCTTTGCCTGGGCCTTTGCCTGGGCCCAGGCGCATGGGGGCCGGTGCATGGGGGCGGTGCCCCATCCCGATCGTTATGTAAGCAATGGACGGTACGGAGCAGATCGTGGGCTTTTCTGGATGCCGCCACGGGCAGCAGCCGACCGGCCGGCGGCGCACCAGATCGAGATCGGTACCCTGTAACCGTGCCTGTGCAGCCGGTATACCCCCTACTCGAGGCGCTGCTTCCGCTGGTCCGCAAGCCGATCCAGTACGTTGGCGGCGAGCTGAACTCTGTCGTGAAGGACTGGGACTCCTGCGACGTTCGCTGGGCCCTGATGTACCCGGACGCCTACGAGGTGGGCCTGCCCAACCAGGGCATCCAGATCCTGTACGAGGTGCTGAACGAGCGAGACGGTGTGCTGGCCGAGCGGACCTACAGCGTCTGGCCCGACCTCGAGGCGCTGATGCGCGAGCACGGCGTGCCGCAGTTCACTGTTGACGCGCACCGGCCGGTCCGGGCATTCGACCTGCTTGGCGTCAGCTTCGCGACCGAACTCGGCTACACCAACCTGCTGACCGCCCTGGACCTGGCCCAGATCCCGCTGTCAGCGGCGGACCGGACGCAGGACGATCCCATCGTGCTCGCAGGCGGGCACGCCGCCTTCAACCCAGAGCCCATCGCCGAGTTCATCGACGGCGCCGTACTGGGGGACGGCGAGCAGGCGGTGCTGGCCATCACCGGGCTGGTGCGGTCCTGGAAGGACGCGGGCATGCCGGGGGGCAGGGACGGCCTGCTCGAGCGGCTCGCGATCCAGGGCGGGGTGTACGTCCCGCGGTTCTACGACGTGACCTACGGCGCGGACCGGGCAATCAGCGCGGTCCGGCCCAACCGGGCCGGCATCCCTCGCTCGGTCGCCAAGCACACGGTCATGGACCTGGACCAGTGGCAGTATCCGGCCAAGCCGCTGGTTCCGCTGGCCGAGACCGTGCACGAGCGGTTCAGCGTAGAGATCTTCCGGGGCTGCACCAGGGGCTGCCGGTTCTGCCAGGCCGGGATGATCACCCGTCCGGTCAGGGAGCGGTCCATCGAAACGATCGGTGCCATGGTGGACGCCGGGCTGCAGGCCAGCGGCTTCACCGAGGTGGGCCTGCTGTCGCTGTCGAGCGCCGACCACAGCGAGATCAACGAGATCGCGGTTGACCTGGCCGACCGCTACGAGGGCACCAACACCGGCCTGTCGCTGCCATCGACGCGAGTCGACGCCTTCAACGTGACGCTGGCCGACGAGCTCAGCCGCAACGGGCGCCGGTCGGGCCTGACGTTCGCCCCGGAGGGCGGCACCGACCGGATCCGCAAGGTGATCAACAAGATGGTCACCGAGGACGACCTGATCAAGACGGTGACCACGGCGTATGCCAGCGGCTGGCGGCAGGTCAAGCTGTACTTCATGTGCGGGCTGCCGACCGAGACCGACGAGGACGTAGTGGCCATCGCGCGGGTGGCCAGCCGGGTGATCGAGGCCGGCCGGGCTGCCACCGGGCGGCGCGACATCCGCTGCACGGTGTCCATCGGCGGCTTCGTGCCCAAGCCGCACACCCCGTTCCAGTGGGCGACGCAGTGCCCGCACGAGACCGTCGATGCCAGGCTGCGGGCGCTCGGCGCCGCCATCCGCTCCGACCGCGCCCACGCCAGGTCCATCGGCTTCCGCTACCACGACGGCAAGCCCTCGATGGTAGAGGGCCTGCTGTCGCGAGGCGACAGGCGCGTGGCGAAGGTGATCCGCGCCGTGTGGGAAGACGGCGCGCGGTTCGACGGATGGAGCGAGACCTTCTCCTACGACCGCTGGGAGCGCTGTGCGGCCACCGCGCTGGCGGAATACGGCGTGGACCTTGAGTGGTTCACTACCAGGGAAAGGACCTACGAAGAGGTGCTGCCCTGGGACCACCTGGACGCCGGCCTGGAGCGAGACTGGCTCTGGCAGGACTGGCTTGCCGCGATCGACCCGGCCGGCGCTGCCGAGGTAGAGGATTGCCGCTGGACGCCGTGCTTCGAGTGCGGGGCGTGCTCGGCCATGGACACGCAGACGCAGATCGGCCCGACGGGCCGCCGCCTGCTGCCGCTGACCGTGGCGGGCGGGCGCCAGGAATGAGCAACCAGCCGCCGCGCGCGCGTCCGCCCGGTGCTCAGCCGCCGCCGGCCATACAGCGGATCATGGTCCGGTACGCTAAGCGCGGCAGGATGCGGTTCGCCAGCCATAGGGATATCGCCCGTGCGGTCGAGCGCGGCGTCCGCAGGGCCGGCCTTCCGGTGGCCTTCTCGGCCGGATTCTCGCCGCATCCCAAGATCTCGTATCACGGCGGCGCGCCGACCGGCGCGGCCAGCGAGGCCGAGTATCTGGAGATCGGGCTGACGGCCCGCCTGGAGCCCGATGAGGTGCGGGCCAGGCTGGACGCAGCGCTCCCGGACGGAATAGACGTGATCGAGGCCAGCGACCTGGCGGACGCTCCGGCGCCGCAGCTCGAGGCCTCGGTCTGGCAGGTCGAGTTGCCCGGAGTCCGGCCACAAGACGCGCATGCGGCGGTGGCGGCGTTCCTGGCGTCCGCGCACGCGGACGTCGATCGCCTCACCAGCAAGGGCGTCAGGAGGCTGGATGCCAGGGCGGCGGTGGCTTCGCTGGAGCTAGGGCAGCGTGCCACCGGTAGTGAAGAAGCCGGATGTGCGATACTTCGAATGGTTGTTCGGCACATGACACCTGCCGTACGACCCGAAGACATCCTGGCTGCGCTCCGCCACATGTCCGGCCTTGAGCCGTCCTCGCCCGCTCGGGTGACGCGACTGGCGCAGGGTCGAATGGGCGGTCATGCTGCCGCCGCAGGAGCTAGCGCCCCTGACCTGGGCGTGCTGACTGGCTCGGCCGGTCAGCCCTGGTCAGCGGCGCCGGCAGGCCCCGAGCGGGCCACCGACGCGGCGGAGGTGCCCCGGCCTGAGTGGCGGGGCGCTGAACAGGGACAGGTATTGGCAACGTGCCTGGACGCGGGGGACGCCAGCTTGGCGTATACCGCGCCAGTGAGCGCGTACGAACAGCTCCCGCGCGGCGCGGGGCGGCCCGGAGGGGCCGACGGCTGCGCCCGGGAGCCTGACGGGAGAGAACGCCCGAATGCTCGAGATCGAGCGAGAGAACAACGAGTCAGCTAATGGCCCGGACGGGGCCAGTGACCAGACCGGCGGCTCAGGGCGGGGCTTGCTGCGGCGAGCCCGCCGGGCCGTAACGCGTCCGGCCGGTCCACCGGCCGCCGAGCCCCCGGCGGCGCCTGCCGGCCAGGGCACCGCGACGCTTGCCGCCCAGAGCACGGCGGAGGCTGCTACCCAGGGCACGGCGCCGCCCGCCGCCCAGGCCCCGGCTGCAGCCGGCGCGCCAGCGCCTGCGGAGGCCGCGTCGCGCGCCACCGGCCAGGCGCCCGCGGCCGGCCAGGGTGACGGCCAGGACGAGACACCGGCCGGCGCGAGCCGCACCAGGTCGTCGCGGTCACGTGCCGCCAAGAGCGAACCGAGCACCGGCGGCGAGGAACAGCCGACAGCCAGCGGCAGGCGCAGGACGAGTCGTCGTGCGTCCGGCCCGCCCGACCAGCCGGAAACGGAGTCGGCCGGCCGGTCGGCGGCCTCCAGCAGGGCCGATCAGGGCGAGCGCCAGCCGGAGGAGCGGCCCGCAATCCCGGTGGCCGCGTTCCAGCCGCCGCTGGTGATATTCCAGCCGCCTGAGATCTCGGCACCGCTGCCCGCCACGGGCAAGCCCGCCCGGCAGCAGCCTGCCGAGGCCAGGACCGAAGCCAGGGCCACCGAGGCTAGGGGCGCCGACGACGGCGAAGCCGACGAGGACGGCCGCGAGGAGGCCGGCGCCGGCTCTGCCAGCCGACGCCGCAGGCGCGGCGGCCGCGGTCGCGGCAAGGCACGCCCGGCCGGAACCGCTGAGGCGGCAGACGGCGCCGCGGCCGAGGTGGATGACGCCGAGGCGGCAGGCGGGGAATCGGCCGCCGAGCTTGCGGACGAGGACGACACCACCCCGTCCGGCAGGCGGCGCCGGCGCAGGCGGCGCAGCGGGACGGGCGCCGACGCCGACGGGCAGGCCGGGGACGGCATCACGGACGACCCGCCGAACACGGTCGTCCATGTCCGCTCCCCGCGTGCGGCGGCAGATACCGACGTGCGGGCCGTAAAGGGCTCCACCCGGCTTGAGGCCAAGCGCCAGCGGCGCCGCGAGGGCCGGGAGTCCGGCCGCCGCCGGCCGCCGATCATCACCGAGTCAGAGTTCCTGGCCCGGCGTGAGGCGGTCGAGCGGGTGATGGTGGTCCGTCAGCACGGCGACCGGACCCAGATCGCCGTCCTCGAGGACGGCGTCCTGGTCGAGCACTATGTGGACAAGGCCAGCCACCAGTCCTACGTCGGCAACGTGTACCTGGGCAAGGTGCAGAACGTGCTGCCCTCGATGGAGGCGGCGTTCGTCGACATCGGCAAGGGCCGCAACGCCGTGCTCTACGCGGGCGAGGTGAACTTCGACGCCAGCGGCCTCGAAGGCGAGTCCAAGCGGATTGAGTCGGCGCTGAAGTCCGGCCAGTCGATCCTGGTGCAGGTCACTAAGGACCCGATCGGGCACAAGGGCGCCAGGCTGACCAGCCAGGTGAGCCTGCCAGGCCGGTACCTGGTTTACGTGCCGGGCGCGAGCATGACGGGGATCAGCCGCAAGCTGCCCGACACCGAGCGCACCCGGCTCAAGCAGATCCTCAAGCAGGTGATGCCGGAGAACGCCGGGGTGATCGTGCGGACTGCCGCCGAGGGCGCGTCGGAGGATGAGCTGTCCCGAGACGTGGCCAGGCTCTCGGCGCAGTGGGAGGCGATCGAGAAGAAGGCCAAGACCGCCAGCGCGCCTGACCTGCTCTACAGCGAGCCCGACCTCACGCTCCGGGTGGTCAGGGACATCTTCAACGAGGACTTCAGCAGCCTGGTCATCGCCAGTGACAGCGAGTGGGACATGGTGGATGAGTACGTGCGCTACGTCGCGCCGCACCTGGCCGACCGGATGCGCCGCTGGGACGAGGACAAGGATGTCTTCGAGACCTACCGGATCGACGAACAGCTGGCCAAGGCGCTGGAGCGGAAGGTCTGGCTGCCAAGCGGCGGCTCGCTCGTCATCGATCACACCGAGGCCATGACCGTCATCGACGTCAACACCGGCAAGTTCACCGGCCAGGGCGGGAACCTTGAGCAGACCGTCACCAGGAACAACCTGGAGGCGGCCGAGGAGATCGTCCGCCAGCTACGCCTGCGCGACCTCGGCGGCATCATCGTTATCGACTTCATCGACATGGTGCTGGAGAGCAATCGCGAGCTGGTGCTGCGGCGCCTGCTCGAATGCCTGGCCAGGGACCGCACCAAGCACCAGGTGGCCGAGGTCACCTCGCTCGGCCTGGTCCAGATGACCCGCAAGCGCGTGGGCTCGGGGCTGCTGGAGGCCTTCTCGGTGCCGTGCGAGCACTGCAACGGCCGGGGCGTGATCATCTCGCTGGAGCCGGTCGACCATTCGCACTCGCCGGCTCGCGGCCGGGAAGCGGACGGCCACGGTGCCGGCGGCCGGGATCACGCCCAGGGCCGCAACGGCTCCGGCCGGGGTGCCGGCCGGGAAGGCCCGAATGCCGTGGCGGCCAAGAGCGCGCGCAGCCGGGCCAGGTCAGACGGCGACGACGGCTCAGCTGCCGGCGGTTCCGATGCTGCCGCCGGCCTGGAGAACGGCACCGCGCCGACGGCATCCAGGGACAAGGCGGCCACCACCAGCCGGTCGAGGAGTTCCCGGTCGCGCTCACGCTCCGGCTCGCGCGAGCCGGCCAGCGCCCAGGACGGCGAGCAGGTGTCCGCTGCCGGGGTTGCCACGGCGACCATGGCGGTTGACAACGGCGACCGCACCCCGGTTACCGCGGGCGATGGCAGCATGCCCGGCACCGATGCCGGCGAGGTTCCCGGCCCGGCAGCGGCTGATTCTGTCAAGGGCGGGCCGTCGGCTGCGGAGGCCAAGGCAGGCCGGCCGAGGAGCACCCGCGGCCGGCGCTCAGGGACGGCGGCCGCCGGCGAGCAGGGCTCGGGTCACGAGGCCGCTGCGAGCGCCGCCGACGACCCTGCGGCCACCCATGACCAGGCAGGATCGGCCACTGAGGAGGACAAGGAGGCGCGCGCCTCCGAACCCTGGTGATCTGATATCCTTTATGGTCGGCGCACTTGAGCCCGCAGGCCTCCAGGCCCGGTGCCGAGCGCGCAATGTCAGGCAAGCCCAGCTCCAGCGCTGCTGAGGTTATCCGCGAGCGGGCGAGCACAAAGGAGAGAACTCTCGGTGTACGCGATCGTGCGCTGCGGCGGCAGGCAGGAGAGGGCGTCGGTGGATGACGTCCTGACCGTCGACAAGCTTTCCGGTGAGGTCGGATCCAGCGTGACGCTGCCGGCCCTGCTCGTCGTGGACGGCAGCAAGGTCATCAGCGACCCCGCAGAACTCGGCGGCTATGAGGTCACCGCTGAGATCGTGGGCGCCGCGAGCGGCCCCAAGATCAACATGATCCACTACAAGAACAAGACCGGC
>DASPWG010000096.1:0-23146 GCA_035621915.1 Streptosporangiaceae bacterium | reverse complement strand
CCGGGAAGCTGCTCTCGGGCCAGGCGCAAGAAACCTTCGAACCCATCCGAGCCGACCTGACCTGTGATCACGCGCGCGAACATCACGCTCTTCCTTTCGAAGCTGACCCGGGTGTGTCGCCCGCTGGGAACCACGCTACGGGGGTGCGTGCGGCAGCAACCGACATTCGGCGGCGTCTGGGCTAGACCGGCAGTCCAGTCGAGGAACGGCGTCGGGATGGCGGGATTCGAACCCGCCGACCCTGCCTCCGTGTGATTGGCTTATGTAGCCTTTGTCGGGGGTTTGCCGTCGGGGGAAGCGCTCGAGCCGGATCGCCGCCCATGATCGGGGCGGCGGAATCTGCGGGTGGCAACGGCCGCGACCGCGATGGCCGCCAGCGCCACCGTGACCCCGACCCCGGCCGCGCTGAGCGGGGCGTCGTCGTTGCGGACTGGGGCGAGGCTGTACAGGGTCGTGGCCAGGGTGCCGTCGGACTCAAGCGCCAAGCCGAAGCTGACGGCGCTGGCTCCCGCGGGGACGGCAGGCGTGTTCCACGTTGCCTTCGTCCAGCGCTGGGAGGCGGCCATCGGTGGGCTAGTCACCCAGAAGACCCAGGTGCCGGTCGGCGTGCGGTAGTACGCGTTGAACACCACTTGCTGGCCCGACTTGTACCAGGCACCCAGTTTGTAGCTGCGCCCCGCTGAGACAGCCGGTGCGCACTCGCCCAGGTCCGGGGTCGGCACGAGCTGAGCCGTGCCGGATCTTCGTTGCGTTAGCGAGATAACCTCTGCGCCGGCTCCGCCTGGCCCGGCGCTGCGAAGGTATCGGAAGGCGGCATGGTTCGTGCCGTAGCGGGCGATCTGGAAGCAGGCTGGGATGCCGCTCGTGGTGACCGTGGAGAGCCGAGAGTTGGCGATTCCGGACGCCCGAATCCGGGGTGGGCGCGGACCGGCCACCGCTGGCCGCACCGGACCGCCGATTACCTGCCGGATGGTACGCACGCTCACGCCGTTGCCAGCCTGCGAAGACAGCCAGGCGAGCACGCTAGTCAGCTCGGGCCGGGTTACGCCCAGCGGGCAGGCCTGAGCGCAGACATCGTGGATGTTGAAGATGATCCAGCCCCCGCCGTGGCTCTGGGCCGAGGTGACGATGTCGTCGAAAGTGGCAGGCGACCAGGCGGTGCCCACGGAGGCCACTTCGATGGGGGCGCGTAGCAAGTACGGGTCGCGCGGCGGGATCGTTTCCGCCCATGCGCATTGCGGGCACAGCCCGGCCCCCTGCAGCTGCCCGGCGCCCAGGCCTGAGTTGTATCCGCATCGCTGAGTGAGGATCTGGAGCGTGTCGTTGACCTGCGCGAACGGATAAGCGAAGTCGGTGACGCGGAATCCCCAGCGGGTCAGCGTAACCCGGTCGTCACAAATCTCCCGCTGTGCCTCTGCAGCGGGAAGCCCGGTGAGCGGGACGTGCTCCACCGAGAGGCCACCGATCTCATTGCCCTCGGCGGCGATCTGACGGATGTCGCCCAGTGTCAGGTACGGCGAGTGCGCGCAGCCGCCGTAGGCCGCAGGCTCGCAGACCAGGCCGGAGGGCACGTAGAAGGTGGCGTGAATCCCGTAGCGGCGGAACAGCGGCAGCGCGCCCATCTGGTCCTTCAGACCGCCACCCCACGTGAAGGTAACAACGGTCCTGGCCGCGGGAGACGTCCTGGGTTGTGCTAGCAGACCGGCAGCGGTCAGGCGTGCATGGTCCGGCAAAGCGTCTTGCCGCGGGCTTCCCTGCACACGGGCAGACGCTGTGCCTAGCGCCAACAAGACGGCGGCGAGAACTCCAAGGGCCGCCGAAGCCGCGAGCCGAGGGCGCGTCGTCAAAATCACCCCTCCGAGCATGGCACAGGGGGTCAGCGGTCCTCCCGCTGCCGTGGCCTTTGCGCGCGTCACGCGTGGTGCGGCAGGCTTGCGAGCCACGAAGCGTTCACCGAGTCCAGGTCGACCTGGTCTGCGGAGCCGCCGATGCTGCCCGCCGCGCCGCGGAGGTCGGTACAGCACTGCTGCTGCTCGATCCGGGCGTCGAAGCCGGACCAGCCGCCGTACGGTTGCGGCATCGCCGCCAGCGCCGGGAACCCGGCCGGATATGCCGCCGGGAACGGCGCGGCGAAGTCGGAAACCTGCCCGTCAGACAGCGGCAGAGTTCTGAAGACCGCGCTGCCTCCCATCACGGTCTGCCAGTCCTCGCGGTTGCTGTAGACAACCGGAGTTTGACCGAGCGCAGTCACTCCGTTGACTAGCGCCGCCGTGAGCGGCACGCCCGGACCCGACTCGATGTCCAGCACGGCGAAGCTGAGATGCGCCTGCAGGATGCGCGGCAGGCCCCTGATCGCCCTGGCCAGGCAGTTCACGTTGCGGGTGTAGACGGCGTAGTCAATGCGCTGGCGGTAAGCGTCCTGGATCTGCGCGACGGCCGCAGGGTCGATAGTGCAGGTGTTCACCGGGGCATCGCAACTGCCGTCCGAGCACTCCGAGGACCAGACGACGGGGTCCGTCAGGAACAGCCTGAACCCGTCCAGCCGGATCGTCCGCCACTGCGCCACGGTGAAGCCGTCGCCGCTGCCTGTCGAGACCCCGGCCGCATCGAAGCCCCGGACCGCGGCTCGAGCCGACGGCGTGCTCGCAGAGCACCCGGTCAGCACAATCGCCATCAGCACTGCTGCAGCCGCCAGTGTCAGCGCGCGCCTGAGCCGGTTCCTCGTTAGCCGTTGCATGGCTCTCGAGCCGACAATAGGAACCGCTTGCCTGTCTGAGAGAGGCTCACGCCATGCCCTCACTCACGGACGGGAGAACCGCGTATGCACCGATAACGGAACCGGAACCCGACGAGACCCGCGACTGCGATGCGCTCAACGAACGGGTCAGCCGCATCGATGCCATTCTCCCCAACCTGAGCTTCGGGAACCTGCTCGTCGCCGCATTCCAGGCGGGGGCGGAAGCAGCAACACCGGCACTGACCAGCTGCACGGCTGGTGCCTGCTTACAAACACTGACAACACATTCGAAAAAATGCGTCGGGATGGCGGGATTCGAACCCGCGACCTCCTGCTCCCAAAGCAGGCGCGCTAACCAAGCTGCGCTACATCCCGGCGGCCTCTGCCTTGCGCCGCCTGGAGGGCGGTCCGCGCAGCGGCGCACTGCGCAAGTGTATGGCAGCCGCGACAGTCAGCCACACGGGCTTTCTGGCAGCAGGGCACCATGACGCTCTACCTCGTCCGGCACCCTAGGCGAGTCTGGCGGCTAGCCGACCACAGAGATCTCGGGATGACCGTTGATCGTGAGATCACCCTGCACCAGGATCCGGCCGGCCCGGTCGCGGTCGGCGCCGGTCGCGTTGGCCAGCGCGGCGGCGAACGGTGGCGCCTCGACTCCGGCGCGGCCGACGGCGGCCAGACAACCGTAGCTCCTGGCAGTCACGCTGGTGCGCCGGTATCCGCCTGCGCGCCGGCGTCCGCGTGCTCGTTTCCCGCCTTGCGAGCTGAAAGGCGCGGCCCGATGCGGGCGACGGCAACGTAGGCGACGACGACCGCCACGATGACCAGCGGCATGACCGTCACCGCGTCGGAGAGCATCAGCAGGCTGGCGAGCAGGACCGAAGTGAGCGGCAATTTCATCACTGCGGCGGTCATGGCGCCGATGGCCATGCCGAGCGCGGGCACCAGCGGCAGGCCCGGCAGGTGGGACATGGCGACTCCGCCGGCCGCGCCGATGAACAGGGCCGGGAAGATGGGCCCGCCGCGGAAGCTGCCCCGCGACAGCCCGTAGCCGAGCGTCTTGCAGACCAGCAGCAGCAGCAGCGTCCCCACCGAGTAGGTAGCTGAGTGGTCGACGAGCGGCCCGATGTCGTTCTGCCCAGAGAAGAGGATGTCCGCCGACGGCTTGCCGGTTACCTGCGTGTAGATGATGGTGAGCACCCCTACGGCCAGACCTGCCAGGGGGAGGACGATCAGGACCCGCTTCACGGCAAAGCGCTGTACGAACAGGGACAGCCACAAGATCGCCGGGCCGAGCAGCGCGGCGGCCAGCCCGATGACGATCGCCCAGGCGAACTCGGCCACGTCGGGCCGGCTGAAGTGCGGCAAGTGCGGGATGGCCAGCGAGAAAGCGCCTAGTCCGGTCAGGCTGTCCAGGCCGACGAAGATAAGCGCGCCAACCCCGGACGCCAGGAGGCCGGGCACGAGGATCAGGCCCATCAGCGGTCCACCCAGCCCGGAAGCCTCCATCAGCAGGAACGCGCCGGTTAGGGGTGAGCCAAGCAGCGTGCTGATGGCGGCGAAGGCACCGGCGGAGCCCAGCACCTTGACACCCTGGTCGGGCACCGGCCGCCGGGCTGCCCTTGTGGCCAGGACTGCCAGGCCGCCGCCGAGCGCGATCAGAGGCATCTCCGGGCCGATGACGGCGCCGAACGCCAGCGACGCCAGCGCGGCCAGGATGACGCCGGGCAGCTGGACGGGCGTAGGCGGGGGATGCACGGCAAACCCGGCGGCCGGTGAGGCCCCGCCGTTGCCGGGCAGGTACCGGATCGCCAGGCTGGCTAGCACGCCGCCGAGGACCAGCATCGGCAGCGGCCACCACGCCGGCGCGGCGGTGAAACCCAGGCCGTGCGGGAGGTGGATGAAGATTTCTTTTTGCAGGTAGCTGACCAGCGCCAGGAAGCCGTAGGCGGCCGCGGAGATCGGCACGCCCAGGATCGCGGCGACTGTCAGTAGCCCCAGGTAGGCGCGGCTGCGCAGCATGACCGTGGGATCCGCCGGGACGGGAGACCCTCCGGCGGACCCAGAACGGCCCGGCTCTTCGCGGCTGGCTGGCATCAGGCGGACGATGTCGCGCTCAGCTGGATGTGCCCGCAGGCGAGCTTTGACCTTGTTTCACCGCATCCTCCCAGGGCGTTGCGGGCGATCCTGACCGTTCCTGCTCGCCGCTGACGACGTCTCATACGCGCCGGGCGACTGGGGAAACGGGCATAGTTGGCGGTGTCCGCTGGGCGGGCGGCACCGCGGTGAACCCACTGCTTATGCCGAGGCGTTCCGCAATGTGCTCGCCGACCCGGATGCCGTTGGCGATCGCCGTCAGTCCTGGATTCACTGCGCCGATGCTAGGGAAGAAGCTGGTGTCGGCTACGTAGAGGTTGTCGACCTCGTGTGCCTTGCAGTTGATGTCCAGCACAGATGTGCCGGGGTTGGTGCCGAACCGGCAGGTGCCGGCCTGGTGGGCACAGCCGGCCAGCGGAATGTTCATGCTCATGTAGAAGCTCTTGTGCAGCACGTGATGCTTGGCCAGTCCGACGTGGTTGAGGATCTTCCTGAGCTCCTCATACAGGCCGGCTGCCTCGGACTCGTTGCTGTGCTCGTAGTTCACATGAACGTTCCCGTCCCGGTCCAGGGTGATCCGGTTGCCGGGCTTGGGCAGATCTTCGGTCGTGAGCCAGAAGTCGACGGCGTGCTTGGCCGCCTCCTCCAGGCTCCAGTGCGGCACCAGCTTGGTCAGGTGCGGTTCCTCGCCCTTCATCGCCCCAGCGTTGGACTTGCCGAGCATCTGGATGTTCCCCAGCGGCCATGGCCGGTCGTCGCCGGCCAGGTAGAAGTCGTTCACGCCGAGGGTCTTCTGGTACACCGTGTCGTTGTCCTGCTCGCCGAACCCGGATACGGCCTTGTTGTTGTGGAACATGTAGTTCCGGCCCACCTGATCGGATCCGTTAGCCAGGCCGGCCGGGTGCTTATCTGACGCTGAGGCGAGCAAGATCTTGGCGGTGTTGGCGGCGCCTGCGGACACGACGACGATGTCGCCGTGGTAGACCTCCTCCTTGCCACCTCCGCTGCCGCGATCCACGACCACCCCCGTGACCGTGCGGCCGGACGGGTCGGTCTCCAGCCGGACGACCTCGGCGCCGGTCAGCAGCGTCACGTTCGGCAGGTCGAGCAACGGGCGGACGGCGATCACCTCGGCGTCGGCCTTGGCATGGACCATGCACGGGTAGCCGTCGCACCATGCACATCGGATGCAGGTGCTGGCTGGCCGGTCGGCCTCGTCTAGCAGGATCCCGCACGGCGCATGGAACGGGTTGTAGCCACCCTGGGAAAGCGCGTCGGAGATCTGCTGGATTCGCGGCTCATGCGAGACCGCCGGCCACGGGTACTGCCGCGACGAGGGCCCCTCGGTCGGGTCCTCGCCATGAGCCCCGTGCACCTGGTACAGCCACTCCGCTTTGGTGTACCAAGGCTCGAAGTCGGCGTAGCTGACCGGCCAGGCCGGCGAGACGCCGTCCACGTGCTTTATCTGGCCGAAGTCCTCGGGCCGCAGCCGGTACAGCGCAGCGCCGTACATCTTGGTGGCACCGCCAACGAAGTAATGCACCTGCGGCTGGAACGGGGTGCCATCCCCGTCGTACCAGGTATCAGCCGATATATAACGACCGTCGACGAAAACAGGATCCGGCTCCCAGTTATCGAGCTCTTTGGTCAGGAATGTGCCCCGCTCCAGTAGCAGGATCCGCTTGCCCGTCGGCGCAAGCGTATGAGCGAGCGTTCCGCCACCCGCGCCGGTTCCGATCACGATGACGTCGAAGTCGTCCGACACGGCATCCTCCACTGAAGTCGGAGTAGGTATTACTCACGTTGTCCGCGTCGAGGCGGCGTGACGTCATCCGGGCCGGGTGAAATTCTCGGGTCGAGAGCAGCCCGTGCCGGGGCAGGAGCCTGACCACCCTCGCGACCACCTCTCTGGCCAGTATCATGGGCCTCGCTTCAGCGGCTTTCACCCTGGCCGGATGACGATGGCGAGGCCCACCACGAGCGAGGATGGTCGCCTGCAATCAGGATCCCAACAGCCCAGGGAGCCGAGATGACCAAGACCAGGGACATCCGGGCGGCAGTGTACGAAGAGCTGGACGTCGATCCGCTCATCGATCCGGTGGAGATCGTGGTCGAGGTTCTGGACAGCAGCGTGCTGCTGAACGGGACGGTACCGAGCCAGGCGCAGCGGTCAGAGGCCACCGCCGCGGCATGGCGGGTAAATGGCGTCACTCAGGTAGAAAATCAGCTCGATGTCGCCCTGCCGGCTGCCGACTACGGGGACGACGAAACGCTGAAGCGGCTGGCGAATGAGGCGCTGGCAGCGAACACCGCCGTGCCCGACGGGGTCACGGCCACCGCACGTGCCGGATGCGTCTATCTCGTCGGCACGGTGAGCGAATCCGCGCAACGTGTGGCTTGCGAGGACACCGTAGCGGACCTAGGCGGCGTACTCAGTATCAGCAACGAGATCGACGTCCTCGGCGACGCGTAGCGCCGCTGGCAGGCCCGAGCGCCGGCGTCTGACCTGATTAGCTGCCCGAAGCCTGTCCCCAGGCGGATGACCGTCAGAGAATGGCGATCGGGTTTACGGGTGACCCAGTGGCCATCGGCAGCCGCAGCGGGGCTACCACGCACAGGAAGGACCACTTCCGGAATTCGGCGCATAGCGGCGCGAGCGCTGACAAGTCCAGGTAGTCGATAAGATGCACGCCCAGTCCGACGATCGCGAGCACGTGCACGGGGAAATCGACGCCCTCCACCGGGCTGGGCGCGCTGTCGTTGTTGCCGTCGCTGCCTAGCAGCGCGATCTGCCGGTCGGCGAGGTACTCCAGCGCGGCAGGTTCAAGGCCCGCGCGAGCCGTAGCAGCGTCCCACGGGCCCATCTCCGCGCGCCTTGTCCGATGCCCGACCCGGATGAACACCAGGTCTCCCTCGCCTACGTGGACGTCCTGGTCCTTCTCGGCAGCAGCCAAGTCATCTGCAGTCACATGGTGACCGGGCTCCAGCCAGGGGTCACCCCTGGCGCGGGCTGCGTCAAGCAGGACACCCCGGCCGACAACGCCGTTGGCGGCCGCGGCGATGGAGAGGTCGGCCGACCCGGCGCTGCTGACCGTGTCAGCTGGCAGGTTGTTGTATAGCCTCTCGTCGCAGATCACATGGCTGAGCGCGTCAATGTGCGTGTCAACGTTCCCGTGTATGTTCATCGCGATGCGGTCTAGTGCGAAGGCCAGGCCTTCAGCAGGTGCGCTGTCTCCGGTCCTGGTCATCTCGTGCTGGGACGGCTCAGGGTTGTCGGCAGTTACCTGCTGCGAGATCGGAGCGGCCATCGACACCGATTGCCCGTACTTCACCTCGCCCACCGCGGCCAGCATGGTCTTGGCCGTGATGTAGTTCAAGGCGCCTCGCCGGTCGGCTGGCCCCCAGCGCGCCCTATGCCGGAAACGGTCAAGTAGCGCCCGAAAATCGGCTTCGTCCAACTGACCAGCCTCCCCGCGATGATCTGGTGCCGGCCTTGGCCCGCGCTGGTGTCTGATCAGCATCAGCCACGGCACAGCCGCTGGCCCGCATCCAGCAAGCCTCGTCTTGGCGTCTTCCCGTAGCATCACCTGGCCGGGGTGACTGCGCGGCCCGGTCATGGGGTGGCTCTCCGGTCAGGGTGCTGTCGCGCATGTCCGGTCAGCGAGCAGGTGGCTGCCGCTGCTCGTGACGCGCCTCAGTGGCCGCAACGTGTCGAGGCTTACTTGGGCTGCGGTGGACGACGATGAACGACAGGGCAGCCATAACTGCGGCCACGATGGCTGCTCCGGCGAAGATCTCCTGGAGGCTGATCCCGGCATTTTGGAGCGGGCCAACGCCGAATGCGGCTATGCCGTAGCCGAGCTGGTAGAACGCGATGACGCCGCCGGCCGCCGCGGCCGACATGGTGGTGAGTGTTTCCTCTCCGAAGCTGATGGTTAGCGGCAGCAGAGCGGAGCAGCCAAGGCCGGCGAGGGCGAATACCCCGATTCCGGCGGCCGCGTCGCCGCGGGACAGGTGTCCGGTGAGCAGGAAGGTGAGGATGAGCACGAAGGGCAGCAGCCGGTAGGTAACAGGCGGGGCCAGCCACCTGTCGATCAGGGCGAACAGGACCCGCCCGGCCGTGACGGCCGCCCAGAACGCTGCAAGGGCGATCGATGCCTCGGTCGCAGATGCCGCTAGATGCCTGGTCATCTCCAGCTGGGACCAGTTGCCGTTCATGGTTTCGCAGATGCCATAGCAGGCGATGAACGCCGCGTAGAGCCAGAACCGCCTGGGGATGTGATGCCCGCGCGGATGCGGCTGAGGGCCCGATGCTGCTCGCAGTGGTAGCCGCACGCTAACCGCGAGGAGCACGCCGAGCAGCACGGCCGAAAGGACGGGCAGCCCCCACCAGAAGCCCAGCCCTACGAAGATCGCCACGAAGACCGGTGCCAGGACCGTGCCCAGCCCGAGCAGCGCGTTGAGCACGAGCACGGCCGAGTCCACCCCGGCAGGGTGAAACGCGGCAGCGTAGCTGTTCAAGGACGGGACGGTCAGCCCGAACCCGGCGCCAAGGAACCCGGTCGCGGTCAGCAGCAGCGGGTACGCGGCTGACTGGTCGGACTTGACCAGGGCGCTGAGCAGTAGCAATCCCATCGCGACCAGGCTGCAGGCCAGGCCGAGTAGGTATACCCCCTTGGTCGTGATCCGGCGGCCGAGCCGCGCGGCAAGCAGCGCCGATGCGATGGCAAGCAGTACCTGGGGCACGAACAAGTTCCCGTACTGCGAGCTCGACAGCCCGTAGTACTTGCCGCTCGTGAGGATCGTGCTGGCAGCCGGGAACGTGACCAGGACAATGCCCTGGACGAGCCCGGCCGCATTGACCACGCGGCTTTCGATTCTGGCCGCCACCCTCTCGCGAGCCTCCGTACCCGCTCAGTCGGTCGCGTACTGGGGCTTCTTCGCGTCCTGCCGGTGCTTGTCGTGCTCGGCCCAGACCTGCTGGATCTGCTCCAGCGACTTCCCCTTGGTCTCTGGCACCTTGGCCCGGATCCAGAAGAACGCGGCGATGCACAGCACGGCGAACAGCCCGAACGTGGCTCCGGCGCCGATCGCCTTCACGATGGACAGGAAGGTCGCGCTGACGATGAAGCAGAAGGCCCAGTTGAACGCGGTGGCCACGGCCATCGCCTTGCCGCGGATGCGGTTGGGGAAGATCTCGGAGATCAGCGTCCACACGACTGGGCCGAGCGAGAAGGCGAACGACGCGATGTAGACGATCATTGCGATCAGGGTGACGATGCCGGTGCTGCTGGGGCCGCCGCTTGTGGTGGGGTGGTGGCTGAGGACCGCGTACGAGATCGCCATCGCGACGAGCGCGACGGTCATGCCGGTCAGCCCGGCATACAGCAGCGGCTTGCGGCCGAACTTGTCGATCCAGGCGATGGCGATCAGCGTCGCCAGCACGTTCACGCAACCCACTGAGATGATGGTGGCGATCGTCTGGGCATGCGGCGTGGTGAACCCGGCCACCTTGAAGATCTCGTCGGAGTAGTAGATGACGGCGTTGATGCCGGTGACCTGCTGGAAGACGGCCAGGCCGATGCCGACCCACAGAGCCCGCCGTAGCGACGGGGCGAGCACGTCCTTCCATTTCACGTCTTTGGCGGCCGATACCTCGGTTTGCATGGTGTCGAGTCGGCCGTCCAGGTCGGCGCCGCCGACGACCTTGGCGAGGGTGGCTTTCGCGGCGCCGCGCCTGCCTACCGCCAGGTACCACCGCGGCGTGTCGGGCATGACCAGGGCGACCAGCACCAGCAGCGTGCCAGGCACGATCGACAGGCCGAGCATCACCCGCCAGTGGCCGCCTGGGCTGAGGACCCCGTCGGCGATGTCTGCCAGCAGGATCCCGATCGTGACGGCAAGCTGGTAGCTGGACACGTACCGGCCCCTGGTGGAGGACGGTGCCATCTCGGCCGCGTACAGCGGGCCGGTGACTGAAGCGGCGCCGACGCCGAAGCCGAGCACGAACCGCGACACGACCAGGGTCCACGTGCCGGGCGCCAGGGTCTCTCCCAGCGCCCCCAACGCGAACAGCACGCCGCCGATCACCATGGTCTTCTGCCGCCCGAGCCGGTCAGCCAGGCCCCCGGCCAGCAGCGCCCCGAAAAGTGCCCCGAGGGTGACCCAGCTGGTGACCACCTCCTGAAGCGTTGTGGATAGGTGGAACGCCTTGGCGATGAACTGCAGGGCACCGGAGATAACGCCCTGGTCATACCCGAACAGCAATCCCGTCAGGATGACGATCAGGCCGACCATGAAGAGCCAGAACCGCCAGCGTCCGAAGATCAGCCGCGGGGGAAGGGGAACCTGAGGAACCTGAGCGGCCGGGGCTTCTGTCTTCGTTGCCATCTCGTCCCCCCTCGGTCTAATGGAGACCGCCACAGCTGAGGGCTTCGCCATCGTCAACTCTCGGCGGCCGGCTAAAGGACCATTCGCCAGGTTCAAGCCGTTTAATGGCGGCAGAGCCGACGGAGGCTTTATCCGCCCCACGCTGCCCCCGCTCCCCGCCGCCCGCGCCACCCCCCGCGGGTGAAACACCAGGGCCTCGCTGCGACCACGGGAGCGCCTGTCATCGTGCAGCCGAGCGGGGGCATCGAAGTCGGCTGGCAGCGGGATTTGACTGGCTGAAAGCTAAGGCAGCGGGGCATCACTAGCGACTAACGGATATAAGGGTGAGTACTCGGCAGGTCAACGGGCGTTATCCGAACATCAGTGACCACGGGCTGATCGGTGACTTGCAGACGGCAGCGCTGGTGACAACCGACGGCACATTTGACTTTTTTCGGCTGTTCCACGGCTCGACTCGCCGAGCGTCTTCTGCCCGCTGCTCGATGCCGAGAAGGGAGGCTACTTCCGGATCTCGCCCGTCGCCGACTGGCCGACGACACCGCGGCGTACTGGAAGGGCTCCGCGGGCTAACGGATCAGGATGGGTTATGCCACGCCTCGCCTCCGGGGACGAGGGCGTCAGCCTGGCCCGGACCCCACGTGCCGCGCTCGTAGGGCTGCACGGGGACGACGTCACCTAGCACCGGCTGCACCACGCGCCAGGCGGCCTCCACCGTGTCCTGACGCGCGAAAAGGTATCGCTCGCCGTCGAGCGCCGCGCCGATCAGCCGGTCGTAGGGCCGCATCATCTTCTCGCCGGGCTCGCCGGTGTAGGTCATCTCGCGCAACTCGCCGGCAAGCTTGGGTCCTGGCCGCTTGCCGACGATCGTGAGGCCTCCCTGCGTGTCGGGATAGATGCGCATTCTGAGCTGGTTCGCGCTCGTCTCGTTCCCGAGGTCGAACACGTCGTGCGGCGGCTTGCGGAACCGGAACACGACCTCGGTCGCGGTGACCGGCAGGCACTTGCCGGCCCTGATCAGGATCGGCACGTCGGCCCATCGCCAGGACTGGGCCGCGAGCCGGACCGCGACATATGTCTCCGTCGTGCTGTCGTCGCCGACTCCGGCGACGGCGCGGTAACCGTTGTACTGACCGCGGACCGTGTCGCCCGGGTCGAGCGGGCTGAGCGTCTCGATGATGTGCGACTTGGAATCGCGCCAGGACGACAGCCCTGCCCCGTCCGGCGGGTCGGCCAGTACGGTGGCCAGCACCTGCAGCATGTGGTTCTGCAGCACATCCCTGATGGCGCCGGTCCTGTCGTAGAAGCTGCCGCGGTCGGCGACGTCGAACGCCTCGGCCATCGTGATCTGGATGCTCGCGACGTGGTCACGGTGGAGCAGTGGCTCGATGATCGAGTTGGCGAACCGGACGAACAGCAGGTTCTCCACCGGCTCAAGTCCGAGCCAGTGGTCCACGCGGTACACCGCGTCCTCGGGGAAGAACTGATGCATTGTCTGGTTCAGCGCGATCGCGCTGGCCAGATCGGTGCCGAACGGCTTTTCCACCATGACGCGCGCGTTCGTTGCGCGGCCCGCTCCAGCGATGCCCTCGGCGATCCTGGCGAACAGCGTCGGCGGCACTTCCATGTAGTACAGCGTCTGCTGCGCGTCGCCCATCGCCTGCGACATCGCCTGGTAGGTTGCAGGGTCGCCGAGGTCGCCGTCCACGTACTTGAGCAAGCCAAGCATCCGGGTCGCCGCGGCGCTTGACGGGTCGATGCCGTTAAGCCGGAGCGAGGCCTGCGCGTAGTCACGGAACTGGTCAAGTCCCCAGCCGCTCTTGGCCACGCCGACGACCGGGACGCTCAGGACCCCGCGCTCGACGAGCCCTACTAGCGCCGGAAACGTCTCCAGCTTGGCCAGGTCGCCAGTGGCGCCGAAGATGACAAGCGCGTCTACCTCGTCAGTCAACGGATACTCCTCCGATGTCGGGTGGCTCCGGCACCAGCCTCGCATCCAGCGGGCGGACACCGCAGCGATAAGCCAGGGCGATAAGCTCCGCAGCGATGATCCTGATAATCGCGGGCGTAGCGGGCTGCGGCAAGACGACAGTCGGCAAGGTGATTGCGAGCCGGCTGAACTGGACATTCGCCGACGCGGACGACATGCATCCGGAAGCGAACATCGCCAAGATGCGGGCCGGTCAGCCACTGACGGACGAGGACCGCGAGCCGTGGCTGCAGGCCATCGATGCCTGGCTCGACGCCCGCATCCGGGATGGGCAGAACGCGGTCCTCGCGTGCTCCGCACTGAGGCGCAGCTACCGCAATCAGATGCTGGAAGCCAGGCCGCAGGTCGACATGTGCTTCCTGGCCGTTAGCCGCGAAGCCGACGAGAAGCGGATGCAGGCCCGCAAGGGGCACTTCTTCGGAGAGTCGCTGCTCGCCAGCCAGTTTGCCGCTCTCGAGGTTCCCAAGGATGAGGAGCGCGTCTACGTAGTAGACCCTGGGCGACGATCGCCCGGCGAATTGGCCGATGCCATCATCAAGGAGGCCGGGCTCGGCTGAGACCGCGCCAGCCGACCGCATGCCACAATCGGCGAATGCAGGCTCGGACTAGTGACGACCGGTGAGCAAGCAGCCGTCCCGGACGCTTGGCGCCAGGACCCTGGTCACCGTCGCAGTAGCCACGGTCGTGTACTACGTGCTCCCGCTGCCTGGCCGGATGCGCGAGGCGTCCTGGGCCGTCCTGTTCTTTTGCGGAACGGCTGTGCTCGGGGCAGGAATCTGGCTCGCCATCCGCCGGGTGCTCCGCGAGGGCCCCGAACAGCGCGTCACGACGCTGATCACGCTGCTATGCGTGACGGTCCTGTTCTTCTCCTACGTGGACACGGTCGTGGCGGAGATACCAGGACAGTTTGTCGACCTGCACACCAGGACCGACGCTCTGTACTTCTCGGTCGCCACGCTGGCCACGGTGGGATATGGCGACGTCCATCCGGCCGGCCAGCTCGCCAGGGCCGCGGTCACCACCCAGATCATCTTCAACCTCGTGTTCCTCGGCGCGGCCGCGGCGATCATCGTCGGCTTCTGGCGGGCCAGGGCAACGAGCAGAGTGCAAGCCCACCACGACAGCCGTTCAGGCGAGCGGGGAAGCGGCTCGTCCGCTAGTTCCTGACCCTGTCGTGACTTCGGGCGGCAGGCAGGCGCAGCTAACGCCGCGCTGGCTTCGACGCCGTCGAGGATCTCGCGCTGCCTGGTCCTGAGCCCCTCGAGCGCGGCAGGCGAGCCTTCCCGGCGTAGGGTCAGCCGGCGCCAGTGCCTGCTTGGCAGGCCCGCAGCCTCGGTCGGCGTGACGATGCCGACGGCCTGGAGTTGTGTCAGGGCGCCGCGCGCGCGGCGGAGATAGGACTGCCGCAGCCGCAGATAGACCACGCCGAACACGGTGAAGTTCACCAGCACCTTCACTGCCAGTTGCAGGCCCGGCGCATCGAAGAGCAGGTGCATGCCCATGGCAGCGGCCACACAGACCACGGCCACCGCCATAGCACGCCGGGTGGCACCGTGCAGCACGACATAGCCAATCCCGGCGCCGCCAATGGCTGTCATGGTCCAGTGCGACCCGAGTGCCGACGCGTACCGCACGAACGTGGAGCTGGCCACAGCGCGCACCGGGTCGGTGGCACCCGACGCCACGATGCTGTTGAGCCCGTAGGTGACGTTCTCGGCGACCTGGAATCCCAGCCCGACGAGCGCTCCGAAGACCAGGCCATCCATCGGCCCCCTTATGAGCCGAGGCGCGGCGAGTACCAGCATGATGACGCCGCAGAGCTTGAGCAGTTCCTCGTTCAGTGGTGCTGTCAGCGAGTCCGACCAGTTCGCAGCGAACGCTATGCCGGCCGTCTTGGCCCATAGGGACATCAGGCCATCGTTGGCGAGCACGGCGCACCCAATGGCGGCAGAACCGCCCCAGATGACGGCGGCAGCGGACCAGGCCAGGACCGGGATCCGGATCGGACGCAGCAGGCACAGCAGGGCCGTGCCGATAGCCAGCAGCGGAACTTCCAGAATCGCTGCCAGCACGGCAGCGCCGGGAAATACTCCTACGAACCGGAAGAATTGCCATGTCATGACGGTCCCGCCGAACGCGCACAGGATCACCGCGCTCACGCGCACGGCAAGGACGCTGCTTCTGACGGCCGTCGCGCGGCTGGCGGTTATGGCGGCGCGGCTGGTGGTCACTGCGCATCCGGCGGAAATCGCAGGGACCGGATCGTGCGGATAGCGGCGGCCCCGACGGCCGCGGCCGCCCCACGGGGACTGAGCACGATCATCTCGATGGCGAACTTTCGTGACGGACTCGGGAAGATCGCTGCGCTGCCGGTGAAGTTGCTGACGGCCAGCACCCCGATGAGGCCCTTGTACCCCCCGACGGTGGTGATCGGCGCTGGGCCGGACAGTGTGGAACCGGGGTGCTGGAACCGGACTAGGCGCTGCAATCCGCCCCACAAATGCATTGTCTGGGACTGATTCAGAAGATTTACGTAGTTGACGGACAGCTGTACCGGTCCGCGGTACAAGTCGTAGTTCTCCTGCGGGTCGCTTTGCGCGGTTTGCATGAACCAGCCCGGCCCCATCGTCACGGTTCCGGAACTTCGATGACTAGCGCCGACGGTCAGCTTTGTGTTGGCGGCGAGGGCGCTACTGTCCGAAACGGCCATGTTGATCAACGGCCAGCCCGCCGTCAGCAGGGTCATCACCGTGATCACGACCCCCAGCACAAGCAACCGGGTCCGTCCGGAACGCGGAGCAGCCTCACCGCCTCTGCTGCTCATCGATGCCCCCGCAGACCCCGTTGTCGAGCGCGCCCTAACAAAAACCCATTCCCACGGCTCGCGGCCGTCAACCGAGCGAGCGGGCACTTTCGTGTCTAGGGCCCGAATCGCCCGCCGACCACGGGTTGGACGGTCCGCGAGCCAGCCGAGGGCGACCGTTGGCCGTGGTCGGGGCCGCCCTGCTGACGTGCGGGCGGTTCACTCCGGGCGGGTGATGACGGCCGGCCCCGATATGCCGCAAGGTTGCGGTATCTAACGGCTCTGGAGAGGCGGCCAGTACATGAGCATTTCCGACTCGGGCGTAGCGGTCGACCAGGCGACCTGCGACGCGCTCGCGGCCCTCGCGATTGGCGATGCGGCAGTCCTGGGCGAAGCAGCCGACATGCGCGAGCACCTGCGGGCCGGCAGCGGCCTGGATGCCAAGACCTTCTCCCTGGTCAAGATCGGTGCGCTGGTCGCGCTAGACGCTGCGCCTGCCTCGTATCTGTGGCAGGTACGTGCGGCGCTGGACGCGGGAGCCTCCCCGCAGGAGATCCTCGGCGTCCTCACGGCGGTAGCGCCGCAGACGGGCATGCCTCGGGTTGTCGCGGCGGCACCGGAGATCATGGTTGCGCTCGGCCTGGAACTGCCCGACGAGGAAACAGGCTGACGGGACGGAGGAGGCAGCACGATGGTGATGAGGCCAATGATGGTCAGGCGCCGCCCGCTGCTGCGAGCGGCCGCGATCGGCGGCACGTACGCCGCGGGCCGTGCCGCGGGCCGCCGGGCAGAGCAGTCCGATGCGAACGCGGATCAGGGGCCGTCCGGGAGCCCGCAGGCCAGCCAGCCGGCTGCCGCGGCCCAGCCGGGAACGCCGACAGGCTCCGGCGGCAGTCCCGACGTGCTCGATCAACTCAGCCAGCTCACCACGATGCACGACAATGGAGCGCTGAGCGACGAGGAATTCGCTGCCGCCAAGGCTAAGGTGCTCGGCCAGTAAGCCGCCTGTCGGAGGATCCAGGACAATCCCGAACGTCAGGACTTCGGGTACATGAGAGCTAGGACGTCCTGAACGGGCCGCTGCCGACATGCCAGGCATATATCGACGTTGGACTGGCCGCCTTCCTGTGGGTGCATCATGGATGCGGCCGCCATCCTGACCGCCGATACCTTGTTGTCGGTCCGGTACAGGGTCACCGCTTCGGTCTGGCTCATCTCGCGTCCGCACAGATCGCACAGCAGACGCTCTGTCGTCTCGGTCTTGGTAGCCATCGCTCGCCCCCGCGCTAACTGCAATGACCAGGTCATACCCGTGCGACCGGCCAGTACACGGGGCGTGCGGTTCACTCCCAGCGGGTGAGGCGGCCTGCGGCCTGGCAGGGAACGCTGCCAGCCATGACCGCCTCGGGCTGCCTCCGGTCGCGGGGCGGGCGGCACCGATGCTGAGCGAGACACGATGCTGACCGAGACAGTCGGCCTGGCGCTGCTAGCGGCGATCTCGCCCACTGCGCTGCTGGTGTCGGCCGTCTTCCTCGGCGCTACCAACCCGTTCAGGACCATCCTCATCTACCTAGCTGGCGCGGTCGTCATGACTGCGCTGATGGCAGTCGTCGTCTACCTTGTGCTCCGCGCCGGCCATCTTTACAAGCCGCAGGAGCGCGACGCCAGGTACGCGCTCAGGCTCGGGCTCGGCGCAGCGATGCTGGCAGTCGGCTGCTACCTGCTGCTGCGAGGCAGGCAGCGGCGCGAGAAGCCCGCTAGGCAGAGCCACGGCCTGATCTCCAGGATGATCTCCACGCCCGGTCCCAGGGAGGCCTTCCTCGTCGGCATCCTGCTGTACTCGCCGTCCCTGACCTTCGTGGCCGCGGTCCAGACCGTGGCGACATCGGATGCGGACGCTGCCGTGGTGATCGGGGTGCTCGCGCTGATCGTCGTCATAACGCTGCTGTGCATCTGGCTGCCGCTGCTGCTGTATCTGTTCAAACCGGACCGGACCGTGCAGTTGCTCGGCTCGTTCAACGGCTGGCTGCGTGCGAACGGCCTCTTCCTGCTGGCGGCGGCCCTGGCGATCGGCGGAGTCTTCCTTACCCTGAATGGCATCCTCGGGCTAACGCGCTCCGTGAGCTGATCGTCGGGCGCCTGCACCGCAGGTCAGGGCCTCAGTCATCCGCACCGGGTGAGGTATGCCGGGCGGCTCGGGGAAGGCATATGCCGTGCCCCTGTCCATCACCGCGCCCGCCGAGCCGGCCACTGCGTTCTCATCCTCCCCGTTCCCGCCGATCGCCGATTACGCGTTCCTGTCGGACTGCGCGACCACGGCCCTGGTCGCACCAGACGGCGCGGTCGAGTGGCTGTGCCTGCCCCGCCCGGACTCGGCCAGCGTGTTCGGTGCGCTGCTTGACCGGTCGGCGGGATTCTTCCGGCTCGGCCCGGCCCACGTGCGGGTTCCGGTCAGCCGTCGCTACCTGCCGGGCACGATGGTGCTGGAGACCACGTGGTCGACTGCGACCGGCTGGATGGTGATCACCGACGCGCTGGTCATGGGTCCCTGGGCAGGCTCGCGGCGCGTCGAGGGCCAGCGCCGGCCGCCGGGTGACTACACCGCGCGCGGGATGCTGGTGCGCAAGGCGACATGCACTATCGGCCGGGTGGACCTGATGCTCGACTGCATGCCGCTGTTCGACTACGGGCGCTCACCCGGCAGCTGGGAGTATCGCGGGGACGGCTACGGCGTGGCCACGTGCTCGCTCGACGGCCAGCCCAGCCTGACCCTGCACTCGAGCATGCGCCTCGGGTATGGCGGTGCGAGGGCGACCGCGCGCATGGAGCTCGGCGAAGGCGAATCGGCCTTCGTGGCTCTGTCGTGGAACTCTGACGGCATTTCCGGCACCGACGAAGCCGAGGCGGAGCTAGCGACAACGGTGCGGGGCTGGCGGGACTGGCTGCAGCACTCGACCTTTTACATGCCCGATCACCCCTGGCGGCCGTACGTCGAGCGCAGCGCGCTGACGCTGCGGGGCCTGAGTTACGCGCCGTCGGGCGCGATCATGGCCGCGGCAACGACCTCGCTGCCAGAAACACCGCACGGCGAGCGGAACTGGGACTACCGGTTCACCTGGATCCGCGACTCCGCGTTCATGCTGTCGGCGCTCTTCCAGCTCGGCTATCACTGGGAGGCATTCGGCTACTTCGCGTTCCTGATGGACGCGTGGGCGGCCGGGCCCATGCAGATCATGTACGGAATCGACGCCGAGCGCGAGCTTGACGAGCACATCCTCGACCACCTGCACGGCTACGACGGCGCCCGCCCGGTGCGGATCGGGAACGGCGCCTACGATCAGCAGCAGCACGATGTCTGGGGCATGGCGATGGAGGCGGTCTCGCTGTACTTCCAGAACGCCGCCGCGGAGATCGGGCCCGGTGCCTGGCTGGGCATCGGCCGTCTGGTCGACAGCGCCATCAAGGTATGGCAGCAGCCCGACTGCGGCATCTGGGAAGTACGCGGAGAACCGCGGCATTTCACCGTCTCCAAGGTGATGTGCTGGCTCGCGGCCGACCGCGGCGTCAAGCTCGCCAGGGCGCGCGGCGAGGACCGGCTGGCCGACCGCTGGCAAACGGCGGCTGAGGAGATCCGCGCCGATGTCCTCGCGCACGGGCTCGACGACCGTGGCGTGTTCACGCAGACCTACGGCCGTACCGCTCTTGACGCCTCGGCGCTGCTCATACCGCTCATGGGCTTCCTGCCGCCTGACGACCAGCGGGTGCGGGGCACCGTTCTCGCGATCGCCGAGGAGCTCACTCATGACGGGCTAGTGCTGCGGTACCGGCCCGAGCAGACCGATGACGGGCTGAGCGGAACGGAGGGCACGTTTACCATCTGCTCGTTCTGGCTGGTGTCCGCGCTGGCGATGATCGGCGAGACCGGGCGTGCCCGCGCGATGTGCGCGAAGCTGCTCTCGCTGGCCAGCCCGCTGCAGCTTTATGCCGAGGAGATCGACGCGTCCAGCGGCATGCACCTGGGGAACTTTCCGCAGGCCTTCACCCACCTGGCGCTGATCGACGCGGTACTGCGGGTCGTCGCGGCGGAGAAAAGCCAGCAGCCCGGGCACGCGTAGTCCGCAACTCAGCACGTGGGCTGGGCGCATCCGCGGTATGCCTGGCGCGCCCCGCGGCGTCCGGCTCACACGCGCGGGCCCGACCCCGGACTTCGGGGACGGGCCCGCGGCCGCGCACGTCGCGCGTGCCGGGACTGCTGCGCCTACATACGATGCCTCGGGCCCGAGCTCACCGGCTGCGAGCTCACCGACCCCTGACGGTAGCTCTCGTCGTAGCCATAGCCACCGCCGCGAGCGTCGTACTCGCCGTCGCGGACCAGCCCCCAGATGGCAACCACGCTGAGCGCGACCAGGATGATGCTCCATAGCGGCACGTAAGGAATGACCAGGAAGCCGGCGACCGCCAGCAGCACGCAGAGCCCGATAGCCGCGTACCTGGCGAATGCGATGCCGAGCAGGTGCACGACGCCCACCGCGAACAGCAATCCGCCGAGGATCAGCAGGGCCCAGCCCCAGGAGTACACGGTCCCCCGGTAGTAGTAGCCGGGCAGCGACGGGTAGAAGGTCGTCCTGGCGACCAGGGCCAGGCCGGCCAGGAACGCCAGCGCTCCCGTGATCATGGACAGGACGCCGCCGAGCCCGTGCATTCTCTCGCCGCTGTCGGCGGCTTGCTCATCCGCTCTCCGGTACCCGGCCTGGTCGGTCTCCCTGGTCCGCCCAGCCGTGGTCGAGGCCCGCGTGTCCGTGGCCTGGGCACCGCTAGTCCGAGCGCCGGTGCCCTGTGCGCCCGTGTCCTGTGTCTGCGTAGTGGACGTCTCGCTCATGCCGGTGCTCGTGGCGCCCGCCGTCGTTCCCGCGGTGCCCGGCATGTCCCCGGACGCACCCGGTGCGTTGCCGCTTCCCGTGGTTCCTGACGCTCCTGGTGCGTTGCCGCCGCCCGGCATGTTCTCGGCAGTGCCCTGCGTAGGCTGAGCGCCGGACTCCAGACCTGACGATCTTTCCTGTGCCCTGCTCATCGATAGCACTCCCTTCTGACCTGACCCGCCGGGCTCACGCCGCCCGGCGTTGCCTGGGCAGCTATGGCCCACGCGCTGGCC
The DNA here is from genome assembly GCA_035621915.1 of Streptosporangiaceae bacterium. Lineage (GTDB taxonomy): Bacteria > Actinomycetota > Actinomycetes > Streptosporangiales > Streptosporangiaceae > JAJYUU01. Next base: position 1,980 of record DASPWG010000096.1, on the reverse strand, counting down.
GGTTGTCCGGTTCTTCGACGCTACGTACGGGCATGAAAGCGGGCATCACCCCGGCTGGGTGATACGGGCTCCGCCCCAGAGGGGTTGGTCTGCACGGGAACGTCCCAGCTCACGAGGGATGCCGTCGGCCTGGGCAAAGCGGTCGCCAGCCGTGCATAGCGGGCGCGCCGGTTGGCGGCCATCACCCGCGGGTATGGCGGCTAGGGGGCTTTGAGCAGCAATTTTGCCGGGCCGGGTGAAATTAGAGCGAGGGTGTGGCCGCGCCAGCGGGGGGCGGGCAGCGGCTCAGGGCCAGGTTCGCGCCCGCGACCTGGTCCGGTGCGGGCCAGCGCGATCTGCAGCGGTTTGGGGGGACAGTCTGGCGATGACAACGTCCGTTGGCGGCGACATACGGCCGGCTGCCGAGCGCCGTTCCGACCTGCTCGACGACAAGCTGGAGGTTCCCGAGCTTGGGCTGACGGTGATGCGCCGCCGCCGCGTCGAGGAGCTCATGGAGCAGGCGAGCCGGCACCCTGTCACGGTGGTGACAGGACCAGCGGGCGCGGGCAAGACCGTCGCCAGCGCGACCTGGGCTGCCTCGCTGGCAGCGCGTCCTGGAGCAAGGCTGGTATGGCTGACCCTGGACGCGGCGGATAGTGACCCGGCGCGGTTCTGGCGCTACCTGATCGCCGGCCTGGCCAGGACCGGGGCGCTGGCGGGCTCGGCCGGGCCAGACCTCGGGCCGCGGCCAGACATGGCAGCGGGCGCCGCCGATTCTGAGGCCGTCGCCAGGCAGCTACTGAGCTGCCTGGCAGCCGCCGACGAGCCGACGACGGTCGTGCTCGACGACGTGCACGTGCTGGCTGGGTCGCCGGCTCTAGCCGGCCTCGACGAGCTGATCCACCACGCGCCGCCCGGACTACGGCTAGTGCTGGCGGGGCGCTACGCACCCGGACTGGCCCTGGCCAAGCTCCGCCTGGCCGGCCAGGTGGGCGACGTGGGTGCCGCTGACCTCGCGTGCACCAGCCAGGAGGCCGACGAATACATGGCTGCGGCCGGGGTCAGGCCAGGCCCGGCGGAGCGCGCCGCCATCATGCGCCAGACCGAGGGCTGGATGGCGGGCCTGCGGATGCTGTCCATGACCGCGCCGCACGCCGGTGGCGACCTGCTGAACGGGGACGCCGCGGAGCTAGTCACCGATTACCTGTGCGACGAGGTGCTTGCCCCGCTGCCCGAGGGCACCCAGCACCTGCTGCTACGCACTTCGCTGACCGAGACAGTACCGGCCGACCTGGCGCAGTCGCTGACGGGCGACCCCGCCGCGGCTGCCAGGATCGACCAGCTCAGCAGGGAGAACGCGCTCATCGGCACGGTCGCCGCCGGCCGCGCGGAATACCGCTATCACCCCATGCTCAGGTGCATGCTGCAGACCGTCCTGCGCCGCGAGCACGGGTCGGAGCTGGCGGAGCTACTCGGCACGGTAGCCCGCTGGCACTCCGAACGGGCCGAGGTCGCGGCGGCCATCCGTGCGGCAGGGCAGGCCGGTGACTGGGACTTCGGACTCCGGGTGCTGCGCGAGGCCGGCCCGGTGGTGCCTGAGCCCGCTGACTGGGCCGAGCTGGAGGAGGCACTTGCCGCCTTCCCGCCTGGCTATCGCAGTAACGATGCCGCACTGGCCTCAGCTCTGGCGGCCGCCCGGCTCTGGCAGGGCGACCCTGATGGCGCGCTGCCGCACCTGGAGTGCGCGCAGGCTGCCATGGCGTGCCTGGCCGGGGCCGACCGTGCGACGGCCGAGCTCTGGCTGGCCGCGCTGCAGGTCATGCGGCTGGCGGGGTCGGGCGAGCTGGACCTGCACTGGGCGCAGGCAAGCCGCGCGCACGAGGAGTCGCGCAGCGTGCCCGAGCACCGGGCAGTGGGCCTGCTCTGGCTTGCGCTTGGCTGCGGCCAGCTGCGCAGACTGCAGGTGGGGCCGGCCAGAGTCGCGCTGCAGCATGCCAGCTC
>DASPWG010000095.1:0-16874 GCA_035621915.1 Streptosporangiaceae bacterium | reverse complement strand
CTGCTGACCGAGATGACCTCGCCGGTGAGGTAGGAGGCGAGATCGCTGGCGAGGAACACCATCACGTTGGCGACCTCCCATGGCTCCGCGCCCCGGCCGAAAGCCTCCCGGCTGGCAAGCTCATCGAGCAGATCCTGGCTCATGACCTTAGCCAGGAAGGGGTGCGTGGCCAGGCTCGGCGCCACCGCGTTGACCCGGATGCCGTGCGCGGCCACGTCCAGTGCCGCGCACCTGGTCAGCGCCATCACGCCCGCCTTGGCCGCCGCATAGTGCGCCTGCCCCTCCTGTGCGCGCCAGCCGAGCACCGAGGCGTTGTTCACCACCGCGCCGCCGTGGCCCTGCGCGACCATCTGCCGCAGCGCGGCCCGCGTGCAGCGGAACGTGCCGTTGAGCGTGATGTCCAGGACGCGCAGCCAATCCGCGTCGGCCATCTCCAGGATGGACTTGGTGCCGCCGAGGCCGGCATTGTTGATCATCACGTCGATCCGGCCGAAGTGCGCGGCGGCGCCGGCAACCAGCGCCCCGACCGCCCCGTCATCGGTCACGTCGCAAGGCCTCGCCCAGACCCGGTCGTCATACTGTGCGGCCAGTTCGCTGGCGAACGCGGCGAGGCGCTTCTCGTGCTGGTCGCTGATGACGACCTGCGCGCCCTCCTCCAGGCACCGCCTGGCCGCTGCGGCTCCGATGCCGGCGCCAGCCGCGGCAGTGATCACCACGACCTTCCCCGTCAGCAGATCCCGGCCCGGCGGCGGCACAGGGAGGCCCGATTGCGCGGTCATCAGCGGGACTGCCTGGGCAGGCCGAGCGCGCGGTCGGCGATGATGCCGCGCTGGATCTCGGCGGACCCGCCGTAGATCGTGTCGGCCCGGCTGAACAGGTACAGGCGCTGCCAGTCATCCAGGTCGTAGGGCGGTCCCTGGGCAAGCATGGACGACGGCCCCAGCACGTCCATCGCCAGCTCGCCCAGGTCACGATGCCACGTCGACCAGAGCAGCTTGACGACCGACGCGCCGCCGGCGCCCGCCGCGCTGTCGCTGCCGAGCATCGCCAAGACCTGCTCCCTCATCACCTGCAGACCGATCCAGGCTCGCGCCAGCCGGTCGCGCAGCAGCGGATCGCGGGCGGCGCCGGTGCGGCGGGCAGCGGTTATAAGCGCGTCAAGCTCGCGCTGGTAGCCGACCTGCTGGCCGAGCGTGGAGACGCCGCGCTCGATCGCCAGCGTGGCCATCGCCACCCGCCAGCCATCGCCGGCCTCGCCCACCACCAGGTCGCGCGCGGTGCGGGCACCATCGAAGAACACCTCGTTGAACTCCGACGTGCCGGTGAGCTGGCGGATCGGCCTGACGGTGATGCCGGGCTGGTGCATCGGAACCAGCAGGTAGGACAGTCCTGCCGACCGGCGGGATGCCGGCTCGGTGCGCGCCAGCAGGAAGCACCAGTCGGCCTCGCGCGCGAGCGACGTCCACACCTTCTGCCCGGTGATGACCCACTCGCCGCCGTCCAGCCGCGCGGAGGTGGTCAGCGAGGCGAGGTCCGAGCCGGCGCCTGGCTCGGAGTAGCCCTGGCACCATAGCTCGCGGACCTCGGCTATCGGCGGCAGGAAGCGATCCTTCTGCGCCTGCGTTCCGAAGGCAAGCAGGGTCGGGCCGAGTAGTTCCTCGCCCATGTGGCCGACCCTGGCAGGCGCGCCGGCGCGTGCGTACTCCTCGTGGAAGATGACCTGCTGGGCAATCGTGGCGTCGCGGCCGCCGTACTCGGCCGGCCAGGACAGGCAGGTCCAGCCGCTCGCGGCCAGGTGCCGGTTCCAGGCCAGCCGCTCCTCGAAATGCTCGTGCTCGCGGCCCGGTCCGCCCTGCCCGCGAAGGGCGGCGAACTCGCCGGTCAGGTTCTGCTCGAGCCACTGCCGCACGCGTCCGCGGAACTCGGCGTCCTCATCGGTCAGCTGCACGGCACCTCCTGCGCCGCTCACCCTACCAAGCACTTGCTTGATCGGTTCGCCATGCCACCAAGCCCTGGTCATAACGACGCACTTAACGCGCTCTGCGCGGCATAATCCCCTCACCTCGCCGCTCGGCGGACGGACTAGGTGTGGAGCCAGCCAGGTGGAAGCCCAGTGGTCAGAGCCATCGGAAGCCCATGCGCCACCGCCGGGCCGCGCCCGGTATCCCCTCACCGGACTGGCGAACGCACTGACGGCCACGCTGCTGATTGAGGCGGTCGGCTGGCTGGCCAGTCTGGTCTGGCCCACGGACGGCCCGGTGACGCTGGCGGCCTTCGTGCCGTCGGCCATCCTGTTCCTGGTGTGGTTCCGCCGCGCCCGGATCAACGCCGACTCCTCGGACTGGCACCAGCGCAGGGCTATTGGCTGGGCCGTTGGCGGCTGGTTCGTGCCGCTCGCGTCCGCGTGGATCCCGTTCCAGGTGATGGCCGACATCTGGCGGGCCGGGCTGCCCGCGGACCGACGGTCCAGGCGTGCGGTCCTGCTCGGCTTCTGGTGGCTGTGCTGGCTGCTGTCCCTGACGATCAAGGGTGCGCCAAGACAAGTAACCGCTCATCCGGCTATTTACGTGAGCATGGACATACCGTCCGGCGTTGCCGCGGCGGTCAGTGCGGTGCTGCTCATCGTGATCGTCAGGAAGGTGTCGGGCCGCGGCGTGGTCGGCTAAGCGCGGCCCCGGCCCGCTGCGTGGCGCGCACTAGGCGGAAACGTGCGCCGCTGCCTCGCTCAGCGCGGACACCGCGGCGTTGATGGCGGGCCTGCGGGCCGCGGTGGTCCGCCAGAGCGCGTAGATGTTGCGGCGCAGGGTCGGCCGGACAGCGATCATGTGCACTCCAGCGGGGACGTCGCCGCGGCCCAGCCGTGGCATCACGGCAATGCCGAGGCCGGCCGCGACCAGGGCGAGCTGCGTTGCGTACTCGTTGGCCGTGTGCGCGAACTGCGGCTCAAGGCCGGCCGAGCGCAGCGTGAAGGTGAGCCAGTCATGGCAGGAGGTCCCTGGCGTCCCGCATATCCACGGCCCGGCGCCGAGCTCGGCCAGCTCCACTGCGCACCGCGGGTCTTCGGCGGTCGCTCCGGCAAACGGATGCGCGGCTGGTACGGCGATGTCCGCCAGGTCCTCGGCCAGCAGGGTCTTCGCAAGGCCCTCGGGCGCGGCGAGGGGCGCGTTCGACCAGTCGTGCGCTATGACCAGGTCCACGGTGCCCTGGACGAGCGCAGGGATGGACTCGCTGGAATCGGCCTCGGTCAGCTGAACTTGCAGTGCCGGGTGCGCGCGGGCGAGCTGACTCAGCGCGGGAGCAGCAAGGCCGCGAGTCGCCGTGGGCAGGCTCGCTAGCACCAGCCGTCCGGTCACCGTGCCCGCGCGCGCGTTAACGTCGGCCTGGGCTAGCTCGGCCATCGAAAGCAGCGCGCTGGCGTGCTCGGCCAGCAGGTGCGCCGTGTCGGTCAGCCGGATACCCCGGCCGCTGCGCTCGACGAGCGTAGTGCCCGACTCGTGCTCGAGCTTGGCCAGCTGCTGTGACACCGCCGAGGTTGTCACGTGCAGCTCCGCGGCGGCAGCAGTCACCGACCCGTGCCTGGCGACAGCCTGCAGGACGCGCAGGCGCTCGAGGTTCAACACATCAGAAATTCTACGATGTATCTAACAGAATAATTAACTTGTCCTACGACAATGCCTCGGGCAGATTGATGTCATGAGGTCGCCGCAACTCCCGCCGCAGACGACTGGGAGACCCGGCTGGCGGCTGCAGTACTTAACGCTCGCGCTGATCTGGGGCATGAGCTTCCTGTTCATCAAGGAGGGCGTGCGTGCCTTCGCGCCGCTGCAGATCACGCTTGGGCGGGTGGCTACCGGAGCGGCAGTCCTCATCGCGGTGCTGCTCGTCCGGCGTGAGCGCCTGCCGCGCGGTCGCAGCACCTGGGGCCATCTTGTCGTCGTCGCAGTGATCAACAATGTGATCCCGTTCAGCCTCTTCGGATACGCCGAGCAACGGATCCCGTCCTCGCTCGCGGGCATCTGCAACGCGAGCGCCCCGCTGTTCGGCGCACTGGTCGCCTTCGCCATGCTGCCCGACGAGCGGCTGAGCCCGCGCCGGGCGGCCGGGCTGGTAGCCGGATTTACCGGAGTCTTCGTCGTACTTGGCGCGTGGACCGGCCTAGCTGGCCACGACCTGCCGGGCGCACTGCTGGCGCTGGGCGGCGGCCTTTGCTACGGGATTGGCTTCCCGTATACCCGCCGGTTCCTTACCGGCACTGGTTACTCCAGCCTGTCGCTGGCGGCCGGGCAACTGCTGTGCAGCACCATGATCCTCGCGGTCCTGACGCCCCTGCTCACCAGTGCGCCGACGCGGTGGCCGGCCACGGCCATCCTGTGCATCGTGCTGCTCGGCGTGCTTGGCACCGGAATCGCGTACCTGCTGAACTACGGCATCATCGCGGCGGCCGGCGCGACGGTCGCCACGACCGTCGGGTACGTGATGCCGCTGGTCTCGATCCTCGCCGGGATCGTGCTGCTCGGGGAACGGCTCACCTGGAACGAGCCTGTCGGAGCGGCCTTCATCGTGGCTGGCGCGGCGCTCGCCCAGGCCCGGACGCGGCGCGCTCAGGCAGGTGGCCATGACGGCAGCGTGCCGGAGCCATTGGCATCCTCGCACCGCTAGTCACCCGCCGCCGCGACGCCTGGCCGGGCTGACGCCGTACAGCTACGCTTGCCTACCAAGCACTTGCTTGCTTCGGAGTGCCGATGAGCTTGCCGTGGGCGTGCGGAGTGAGCTTGCCGTGAGGAGTCCCGAGTGCGACTGACGATTCCCGCTGCCGTGGACCGGGCGGGCGGCCTGTTCGGCGGGAACACCGCGATCGCGGAGCCAGCCGGCCCGCGCATTAGCTACTCCGAACTACTCGAGCGGGTCCGCGGCATCGCCGGCGCGTTCATCGAGCAGGGCATCGAGCCGGGTGACCGGGTTGCGGTCTGGTCGCCAAACAGCTACCACTGGGTGCTCGGCGCGCTCGGCGCGCTGTACGCGGGCGCCACCCTCGTTCCCGTCAACACTCGGTTCACCGGGCCGGAGGCGCTGGACGTGATGGGCCGCAGCGGCGCCCGCGCGCTGCTGGTCGCGGGCCGGTTCCTCGGCACCGACAGGCTCGCCGCGCTGCGCGGCGCAGCAGCGCAGGAGGCAGCAGGCGCCGCCGGGCTCGGCCGCCTCAAGCTGATCGTCCGGGTGCCGATCGAGGGCGGCGACGGCGCGCCGCCCGCGCTCGCCGGCGTGACCGCGCTGGACTGGGCGGAGTTCGAGCAGGCCGCTATCGGCCAGGGCAGTGCGGAACTTGCCGCACTGGCAGCCGAGCGCGCCGCGGCCGTGCAGCCCGACGACGTCAGCGACATCCTGTTCACCTCGGGAACGACCGGCCGCAGCAAGGGCGCGATGAGCGCGCACGCCCAGACGCTCAGCCACGCCCTGGCGTGGGCCGAGTGCGGCGCGGTGACAGCAGCCGATCGCTACCTCGTGCTGAACCCGTTCTTCCACAGCTTCGGCTACAAGGCCGGCATCCTGGTATGCCTGCTCACCGGGGCGACGATCGTGCCGCAACTGGTCTACGACCCCGAGCAGGCCATGCGCCTGATCGAAGCCGAGCGCATCACGGTGCTGCCCGGCGCGCCGACCATCTACCAGACGATCCTGGACCACCCTGCGCGGGCCAGCCTGGACCTGTCCAGCTTGCGGCTGGCGGTGACCGGGGCAGCGGTGGTGCCGGTCGCGCTGGTGGAGCGGATGCAGTCCGAGCTGAGCTTCGACACGGTGCTGACGGCCTACGGGCTGACCGAGGCGCCGGTGGTCACCATGTGCCGGCCCGGCGACGACCCGAAGGTCGTGGCGACCACCTCCGGCCGGGCGGCTACCGGCTTCGAGGTGAAGGTCGCTGGCGCCGACCAGACGGGCCAGGGCGAGATCCTGGTCCGCGGCCCGAACGTCATGCTCGGCTATCTCGACGACCAGGCCGCCACCCGCGAGGCCATCGACGCCGATGGCTGGCTGCATACCGGCGATGTCGGCATGCTGGACGGCAGCGGCAACCTCACGATCACCGACCGGCTCAAGGACATGTACATCTGCGGCGGCTTCAACGTGTACCCGGCCGAGGTGGAGCAGGCGCTGGCACGACTGGAGGGCGTGGCGGACTGCGCCGTGATCGGCGTCCCCGACGAGCGGCTCGGCGAGGTCGGCAAGGCCTTCATCGTGACCAGGCCCGGTCACGAGCTGACGGCCGGGCAGGTCATCGGCTTCTGCCGGGAGCGGCTGGCGAACTTCAAGGTGCCGAGAAAGGTCGAGTTCCGCGCGGGCCTGCCGCGCAATGCGTCCGGCAAGCAGCTCAAGCGGCAGCTCAGGGAGGAGTCCCGATGACCACGGGCGAGCAGGACGTCGTCACCTACCACACCCGCGACCGGACCGCGGTGATCACGCTCAACCGGCCCCGTTACCGGAACGCGCAGAACTCGGCCGTCACCTACGCGCTTGACGCGGCGTTCCAGCGCGCCGTCAGCGACGACGAGGTGGCGGTGATCGTGCTGGCCGGGGCCGGTGATCACTTCTGCGCCGGGCACGACATCGGCACTCCGGGCCGCGACATCGACAAGTCCTTCGACCGGCAGGCCGTGATCTGGTGGGACCACGTCGGCAAGGCGGGCGCGGACAACCGCTACGCCAGGGAGATGGAGGTCTACCTGGGCATGTGCCGGCGCTGGCGGGAGGTGCCCAAGCCGTCGATCGCGATGGTGCAGGGCGCGTGCATCGCCGGCGGGCTGATGCTCGCCTGGGTGTGCGACCTGATCGTGGCCTCCGACGACGCGTTCTTCGCCGACCCTGTGGTCCGGATGGGCATCCCCGGCGTGGAGTACTTCGCGCACCCGTGGGTCCTCGGGCCGCGGTTCGCCAAGGAGATGCTCTACACCGGAGACCGCTTCACCGCGCAGCGCGCCTACGAGCTGGGAATGGTCAGCCGGGTGGTGCCGCGGGCTGAGCTTGAGGAGACCACGCTCGCGCTGGCGGACCGGATCGCGACGATGCCGCCCTTCGGGCTGGCGCTGGCCAAGCGCGCGGTCAACCAGTGCGAGGACCAGATGGGCATGCGCAACGGCATGGACTCGGTCTTCGGGCTGCATCACGTCGCGCACGCGCACAACGCCGAGACCGGCGCCGACTCGCTCGCCGGGATGGACGCGCGGTCGATGAAGAAAGCTTCCGGATGAGCAACGACAGGCAGCCGCGCCAGCACGGGAACGACGCCGGGGCGGCCTGGTGAACCTGGATTTCGGCCCGGCAGTCCAGGAGTTCCGCGCCGAGGTGGCGCAGTGGCTGACCGAGCACATCCCGGCGGAACCGCTGCCGTCGGTGGACACCGCGGCGGGATTCGCGCTGCACCGCCAGTGGGAGGCGCAGCTGGCCGGCGCGCGGCTCGCCGCCGTGTCGTGGCCGGCGCAGTACGGCGGCCGGGACGCGTCCCTGCTGGAGTGGCTGGTCTTCGAGGAGGAGTATCACGCGGCGGGCGGGCCGGTCCGGGTCGGGCAGAACGGCCTGTTCGTCCTCGCCCCCACCCTGCTCGCGCACGGCACGGACGAGCAGAAGGCCAGGATCCTGCCGGCCATGGCCCGCGCTGATGAGGTCTGGGCGCAGGCCTGGTCGGAGCCCGAGGCCGGCAGTGACCTGGCGGCATTGCGGTCCCGCGCGGTGCGAACGAACGGGGGCTTCCTGCTGACCGGCCAGAAGACCTGGAGTTCCCGCGCGGTCTTCGCCGACCGGGCGTTCGGCCTGTTCCGCTCCGACCCGGAAGCGGAGCGGCACCGCGGGCTCACCTACCTCATGTTCGACCTGCGCGCACCCGGCGTCACCGTGCGCCCCATCCCGCAATTTGACGGCGAGGCAGGCTTTGCCGAGATCTTTCTCGACGACGTCTTCGTTCCCGACAGCGACGTCATAGGGAAACGGGATGACGGGTGGCGGATCGCCATGAGCTCGGCCGGCCACGAGCGTGGCGTGTCACTGCGTAGCCCGGGCCGGTTCACCGCCGCCGCCGCGCGGCTGGTCGAGTTGTGGCAGCGGTGCGGCTCGCCGCGCGAGGGCTCGCTGGCTGAGCGGGTGGCCGATGCGTGGATCGGCGCCCGTGCCTATCAGCTCTACGGGTACGGCATCGCCAGCAGCCCTGACGCCGCGGCCGGTACCGGAGCGCAGGCCAGCCTGGGCAAGGTGTACTGGTCGGAGCTGGACCTGGCGCTGCACCAGGCTGCGCTGGACCTGCTCGGGACCGAGGCCGAGCTGCGCGACGGCAGCGGCGCGCGGTGGCTGGACGGCTACCTGTTCGCGCTGGCCGGACCGATCTACGCCGGCACCAACGAGATCCAGCGCTCGGTCATCGCCGAGCGCGTACTCGGGATGCCGCGGTAATGGACTTCGCGCTCTCCGCCGAGCAGCGGCAGTTCGCCGCGAGCCTGCACGAGATGCTGGCCGCGGCCGGCGTTCCCGCTGCCGCGCGCAGCTGGGCCGCTGGCGACCGCAAGCCTGGCATGGAGATCTGGCGGTCGCTCGCCGACGCCGGAGTGACCGGGCTGCTGATACCGGCCAGCCTCGGTGGCGTCGCGGGCAGCGCGGTTGACCTGGTCGTGGCCTGCCAGGAGATCGGTCATCACGCCGTGCCCGGCCCGGCCGCGGAGTCGGTGGCCGCGGTGCCGGTTCTGCTCGCCGGCCTTCCGGCCGGCGAGCAGGACGCCTGGCTCGGACAGCTCTGCACCGGCGAGCTGATCGCGACGCTCGCCGCGCCCCCGTGGCTGCCGATGGCCGCCGACACCGACGCGGCGGGCCTGGTCCTGCTCGCCACGCCCGACCGCGTCGCCGTGGCCGAGGCGGGCCGCACGCTCCGGTCCGTTGACGCCGCGAGGACACTGGCGACCGTGCGCGAGGTGGCCGGTGCCGGAGCACTGGACCCCGCGGTGCTGCCGCTCGCCCTGGAATACGGCGCGATCGCCTGCGCGGCCCAGCTGCTTGGCGCCGGACGGGCGCTGCTGGCGGTCGCCGCGGAGCACGCCCGCAGCCGGGTCCAGTTCGGCCAGCCGATCGGGTCGTTCCAGGCGGTCAAGCATCACCTGGCGGACGCGCTGATCAAGCTGGAGTTCGCCGAGCCGCTGCTGTTCGGCGCGGCGGTCGCGCTGCAGGAGCACCGCAGGCTGTCCAGTCCACGCGACGCTGACTTCTCCCGGCTGCGCCGCGACGTGTCAGCGGCCAAGGTCGCCTGTGCCGATGCCGCGACCCTCGCCGCCCGGACCGCCCTGCAGGTGCACGGCGCCATCGGCTACACCGCCGAGCACGACATCAGCCTGTTCCTGACCAGGGTGCAGGCGCTAGCGCCGGCCTGGGGCAGCCAGGCCCAGCACCGGGCCAGGGTGCTGGCGGCGGTGAGCGGCTGATGGCGGAGACCGGCGAGCAGCGCGCCCTCAGGGAAGCGGTCCGCGGCCTGCTGGCCCGGCACCAGGCACAGGACGACGACCAGCGCCTGTGGCGGCGGCTGGCCGGAATCGGCGTCGCCGGCCTAGCCGTGCCCGAGCGGTTCGGCGGCGCCGGCGCCGGGCCGGCCGAGGTGCACGTGGTGCAGGAGGAACTCGGCCGGAGCCTGGCGCGCACGCCCATGCTCGGCTCGGCCGTGCTGGCTACCGTGGCGCTGCTGCGATCCGGGGACGAGGCGGCGTGCGCCAGGCTGCTGCCCGCCATGGCCGACGGCACCGCGATCGCGGCACTGGCCTGGACCACGGCGGCAGGGCGCTGGGACCCGGCCGAGGTTGCGTGCCGGGCCACCGCCACCCCGGACGGCGGCTGGAGCATCGACGGCGAGTCGCAGTACGTCCTCGACGGCGATATCGCCTCCGTGCTGCTCGTTCCCGCCCTGATGGCCGAAGGAGCCATCGGCCTGTTCGAAATCGACCCAGGCCAGCCAGGCGCGACCGTTGCGGCGTGCGCGAGCATGGACCAGACGCGGCGGCTCGCGTCAGTGCGGCTGGAGCGCGCGGCCGGCTGCCGGATCGGCGCGCAGGCGCCGCTTGGCCTGGTCAGGGACCTGGGCTGCATCGCGCTGAGCTCCGAGCAGGCCGGGGCGGCGGCGCGGGCGCTGGAGATCACAGTCGAGTACGCCACGGCCAGGGTCCAGTTCGGGCGGCCGATCGGCAGCTTCCAGGCGCTCGCGCACCGGATGGCGGACCTGCACGTGCTGGTGCAGGCGGCGAGGTCGGTCTCGCAGGCGGCTGCGGAGGCGGCGAGCCGGGGCGCGGCCGACCTGCCGCTGCGGGCCGCCACCGCGAAGGCCTACTGCTCGGAGGCGCTGCAGCAGGTCGCGGCGGAGATGCTGCAGATGCACGGGGCGATCGGGATGACCTGGGAGCACGACGCGCACCGCTACTTCAAGCGGGCCCACGGCGCGGCCATGCTCCTCGGCAGGCCGGCTACGCACGTCGAGCGGATCGCCGCTGCCGTGATCGACTGCTGATCGCACGGCGCCGCAAAAATGTGACGCAGGTCACATCCAGGCCAGTAACGCGCGCGTTGGTGGCGTCGCTGGAGTCGGTGTTATCACGGCCTCACACCGATTCGAGGCCAATCCTGAAGGAGACTTACATGCTCGTATCCAGGGCTCTGGCCACCAAGATCGGCGTGGGTGTAGCGGCCGCGGCGATCGCGGTGTCGGGCGCAGCGGCTGCCGACGCTGCCACCACGCACCACGCAAGACCCGGCAAGGTTCCGACCGCGCTGACCATCACGGCCGGCCCGGGTCACGTCCGCAAGCACCGGTACCCGCACACCGTTGCCTGGATCAAGGGCCACCTGACCACCGCCACCAAGCGGAGGCACGACGTGGCTGGCGCCACGGTCATACTCGAGCGGGACATCAAGGGCGTGTGGACACCGGTGCAGGACGCCAGGACCGGCCGCCACGGCTGGGTCCGCTTCCGTGTGGACGCGCTGCGGCACGGCGCGAGCTTCAAGCTAGTCTTCCTCGGCACGAAGCACCTGAAGAGGGCCGTGAGCGACATCATCACGATCGCGCCGGTGAAGTAAGGCCGCTGCGATTACAGGCGGGCGTGTCCGGGTTTGCTGACATGTCCTGGGCGCGCCCGCCAGTGTGCGACTCTAGATGGCGCGATGGCGAGTGAGACCGGTGTGCTGGACGCAGCCCTGGCGAGGGCATCCGCGGGCGACGAGGCAGGATTCCTGCAGCTCTGGCGGGCGCTCCAGCCTCCGCTGCTCAGGTTCCTGCGCGTCATCGGCTGCGACGATCCCGACGACGTCGCCAGCGAGACGTGGCTGCAGGTGGTACGGGACCTGCACCGGTTTTCCGGCGGAGAAGAGGATTTCCGGCGCTGGCTGTTCACCATCGGCCGGCACCGGGCAATCGACGCGGCTCGCGCCCGGTCCAGGCGCCCGGCCACCCCGGTCAGCACCGGACTGGAGGTCCTGGCCGACAGCCACCTCGTCGAGGACCAGGTGCTGGACGGCATTTCCGTCGAGCGGGCGGTGGGCCTGCTGGCCGGACTGTCCAGGGACCAGGCCGAGGTGGTCGCGCTGCGGATCATCGCCGGCCTGGACACGCCAGACGTGGCCAGGATGCTCGGCAAGTCCGCCGGGGCGGTCCGCGTCGCCCTGCACCGCGGGCTGCGCACGCTCGCTGACAACCCGTCGGTCCGCGCACTGGCTGACGTAAGCCGGCTACCCAGCTCAGCTGCTCCCGCTGGGCTCAGCTTCCAGACCCTGGAGGAGGTGGACTAAATATGACCTCGGACTTTCCTGGCGGCTCGCGCCCCGATGACCTGGGCGCCGATCTCGGCCCAGAGCCGGGACTGGCTCAGCTGATCGCGACCCTGAACTCTGGCCCGGTCGGCAACGAGCTGGCCGGCGAGCAGGACGCCGTTACCATGTTCCGGGCCAACTTCCGTCCGCCCCTTTCAGACCGCACCGCCCCGATCGCCGTCGGCTTGGCCGAGGCGCCAGCCCCGGCCGGGACCAGGCGGATGCGGCGCCAGCGGCGGCTGTGGAGCCCCGGCTTCGGCCGGCTTCGGGTGATAGGCGTCTCGGCTGCGGTCATGCTGGGCGGATTCGCCGCGGCCGCCTATGCGGCGGTGCTGCCGGCCCCGGTCCAGCACCTCGCCCACGACGCCCTGCACTTCGTCGGCGTACCGGACACACATCACGGCCAGGCGTCCGGCGGGCACCATCTCTCCTCATCGCAGCAGTCGGGCAGCCGGAACGGCCGCGGACATCATTCGCCCGGCGGGCATGCGTCGCCCTCGGCCGGATCTGGCTCCAGTCCGGGTTCGGGCGCGCCGACCGGGCCAATCGCGCTGTCGGCGCAGGCCGTGGCCAGCCGGATCACGGCAGGGACCGCGGCCACGATCAACGTGCAGGTCACTGCTGGCGGCATGGCGGACCCTGGCCTCACGCTCGGCCTGGCCGAGCGCGCCGCCGGAGCTTCTGGCTGGCAGATCGTCGAGCGGGCCACCACCAGCAGTCAGGGACAGGTGACGTTCACCACGCCCGACCTCGACACGAACGCCAGGTTCCGGGTCACCGATGGCCAGGGTCAGCTAAGTCCCGTGGTCGTGGTCAGGGTGGTGCCCACAGTCGTGGTGAACCTGACACTCGGCCCGCACGGGGTCGATGACTACGTGGCCGTCAGCACTCAGTTCGCCAGGGCGGGCGACGTGGTGGCGCTGCAGGTGATGCAGGACGGTAACTGGGTGACGCTGCGGACCCGGCGGCTGAACGCCAGCGATGCGGTCACCTTTACCATCAGCGCGAGCAGCCAGCAGGGCAACACCCTGCGGGTCGCGCTGCTGCCAACGCGCTTCCACGCCGGGGCAGTCAGCAACTCGGTCACGGTGCCGGCGTAGCCCCGGCCTCGCGCAGCCGGCCGAAGGCACCCGGCCTGCGCCAGCCCGGCAGGAACTCCGCGATGGCGCGGGCGCACTCCGCCGGAGTCTGCGCCGAGGTGTCCACCTCCAGGTCGTAGCAGCCGTGCGCATGCACCTGCGCGAGCTGCGACGCGGCCTGGCCGACTGCCCGGTCCCCGCGGGCGCGCTCGCGCCTGGCCAGCTCCGCGGCCGGGCAGCGCACGCCGACGAACAGCACGTCCACGCCTGCGAGCGCCCGCAGCAAGTCGGGCAGCCGCCAGCGCTCGCTGAGCACGTAGTCGACGACCAGATCGTTGCCCGCGCGCGCCATCGCGGCGACCGTGGCGTGGAATCCGGCGCGCATCCTGCGCAGCGTGGCGTCCAGCTCCGCGGGCGACAGCTCGAGGCTGCGCTGCCGCGACCGCAGCCCGTTGATGACGTCGACGGACAGGTGGTAGTAGGGCCGGTCGAGCACGTGCAGCAGTTCCTCGGCGATGCTCGACTTGCCCGAGCTCGAGGTGCCGTTGAGGAAGATGACGTGCCCGGATCCGCTCACGTCGTCATCGTGCCCGGCGTGCGGTCCAGGCCGACCAGCAGCGCTTTGATGACGGTGACCGCCCTGCCGATATCGCGGCGCCGGTCCGCGATGAGGTCCGCATACAGGAACGCCTCGCAGATCCGCAGGATCGCGTACGCCAGCGTCGGCGTGTCCAGGTCAGCCGTGAACGCGCCCCGGCCGCGCTCCAGCTCGATAAGGCTCTCCAGGGCGGTGGCCATGCCACGCTGCACCGTGCTGCGGGTGCCGGTCAGGATGCGCAGCGCCGTCTCCGGGTCGGTCTCCAGCAACGTACGCAGCGGCCGGTCCTGCTCGATGGCCGCCAGCACCCCGGCGATGACAGCGGTGATCCGCGCCACTCCGGCCAGCTCCGTGGTGCCGGTGACCTGGTCTGCCAGCAGCCGCCTGGCCCGCCACCACAGCACCTCGTCGAGCAGTTCCTCCCGGTTGCCGGCCCGGCGGTACAGCGTGGCGCGCGCGACGCCCAGGTCCCTGGCCAGCGACTGCATGTCCAGCCGGGCTCCGGACGCATAAGCCTGGGCCGCCGCGGCGAAGATCGCGGCCGGGACCCGCTGCGGCGCTGCCGTTCCCTCGGGGACGACGGCGGCCGCGTCGTCGGCCGATCTCGTGCCTGGCATGGTCAGCATGCGCGCGCCAGGTCAGCTGGCAGCGCGCTGGTAGGCGGCCTTGAGCAGCAGTTCCAGCTCGTCTACCAGGTAGCTGGCCAGCGTCTCGATGTCGGGCATCAGCTCCCGGCAGCACGTAAGTCCGAAGTGCAGCTGGCCCAGGTAGCCGACCAGAGTGATGTTGAGGCCCTGCCCGTCGGTGATGACCGAGACCGGGTAATGCGCCAGCAGCTTGGCCCCGCACAGGTACACCGGCACGTTGGGTCCCGGCACGTTCGAGATGCACAGGTTGAACGGCGGCAGCCGGTGCAGCACGCCGGTGGCGAAGACCACCCTGGCGGCCCGCGCGGTGAGCGCCGGCGGTGCGAAGTCGCTGATCTGGTCGACCAGGCCCTGCGGAATCGCCGCCTGCTGCGCCTTGGCCAGCTTGGTGGCGGCGTGCACGACCTCGAGCCGCTCGCCGGGGTCCGCGACGTTGGTGGGCAGGGCGGCCAGCATCGCCGACACCTTGTTGCCCATGCTCTGCCTGCTGTCCGGGTCTCGGACCGAGACCGGGATCATCGCGACCAGCGGATTGTCGGGCAGCGCGTGATGGTCGGCCAGCCAGTGCCGCAGCGCGCCAGCGCACATCGCCATCACGACGTCGTTGACCGAGACCCCGAACGCGTTCTTCACGATCTTCACCGTGGCCAGGTCGACGCTGCGCAGGGCCAGCCGCCGATGCGGGGTGATCGGCTTGTTGAACGGCGTGGCCGGGGCGCGGCCAGGTGTCGATGCGATCACGCCGCCGTCCCCGCGCCCCAGCCCGAGCAGCCCGCCGACGACGGTGCCGGCCGCGGGCGCGAGCGTTGGCAGCACGCGGACCAGCTCGTTGGTGATCCGGACCGTCTGCACCGGCCGCCACGCGAGCTTGGCGGCGGCCATCGCGAGCAGCGCGGGCAGGCCAGGTGGCGGCGCGGGCCGGAACGGCATCACCGCGGGCAGGTCGCGCCCGTCCGGGCTGAGATCGAGCAGGATCGTCAGCAGCTCGGCGCCGGATGCCCCGTCGATCGCGGCGTGATGGATCTTGGTATAGACCGCGACCCTGCGCCTGGCCAGACCGGTGATGAGGTAGATCTCCCACAGCGGCCTGCTGCGGTCCAGCGGCCGGGCATGGAGCCGGCTGACCTGCTCGGTCAGCTGCGCCTGCGAACCCGGCCGCGGCAGCGCGATCTCGCGGATGTGGTACTCGATGTCAAAGTTCGGGTCGTCGACCCAGTACGGCTGATCAAGCCCGAGCGGCACCGGGAGCAGCTTGCGCCGCAGCACTGGCACCAACGGCAGCCGTTCGGCCAGCACCTCGGTGAGCCTGGCGAGGTTCACCGGCCGCGGCGCCTCGCTGGGGTCCAGGATGCACACCCCGCCGACGTGGCCGGTGGCGTTGGCCGTCTCCAGCGCGAGGAACGACGCGTCCAGTCCGGTGAGCTGCTGCATGGTTTGCACTCCTCCTCCTGCCGAGGGCTGCTCAGCCGCGGGCCGGGTAGAGCGCCCGCAGCAGGGCGGGCGGCCGGAACGGGCTGCGCGCTGAGGGATCCGCCGGGTCGACGGCGGTGGCGAGCCGGTCGGCGATCAGCCAGAGCGTCGCGGGGTCGACTCCGAACCCGAGATGGCCGCACCGGACCTCGACATTCTGGTGCAGCGGCGTCTCCGGCTCGATGCAGGTCTGCCAGGAGACGATGCCATCGAGCCGGGAGTAAACGGCGGTCGACGGCACGCCGATCGGCTGCGCTACTTGCTCGCGGCTCGGGACCCGCCGGCCTTCGGCGTGCCGTGCCGCGCGCCGCCGGTAGGCGCCGTCGGCCCTGCTCTGGCGCGGGTCGGTGATGGCGAACGGGCTGCCCAGCGTTATGACCTGCCGGGTCAGCAGCGGCCGCTCGCGGGCAAGCTCGCGTGCATAAATGCCGCCCAGGCTCCAGCCGATGAGGGATACCGGGCCGCCCGACCGGTCCGCTAGGGCGGCCAGCTCGCGCGGCAGCTCGTCCAGGACAGTATCGGTGGGGCCGATGTTGCGCCCGAGCTGCCAGCCGTGCACTTCGTATCCGAGCCAGCTCAGGTACCGGCGCATCAGCGCGGTGCTGCCGTCCGAGGCGAGCAGGCCAGGCAGCACCAGCACGCCGTGGCCGTCGCCGCGCGGCGCTCTGGCCAGCCAGCCTGCCGCCAGCGGCAGGAAGGCAAGGCCGGCGAGCCCGCGCGCGGGCTCAGTGAGGTAGAGCGGGATCGAAGGGCCGGCGGTCCGGCCTTCTTCCCCGGTGACTGAGGTCATGACCTGCTCCTGCCTGTCGCGACGTCGGCCTAGGCAAGGTGGTGATACATCTTTAATGTATGTCTCACAGGGCCCGTGATCCAGGGACGAGGAGGGGCCGTGAGCTTCAATCTGGCGACCATGCTGAACGAGACGGCGCTCGCGTCGCCCGATGCCACCGTGCACACGTTCATGGGCAATGCGACGACCTACCGCGAGCTGGACGAGCAGTCCGGCCGGTTTGCCGCCGGCCTGCTGGAGAGCGGCCTGCATCCCGGCCAGGTCGTCGGCATGCAGCTGCCGAACCTGCCGCATTTTCCGGTCGCCTACTTCGGCGCGCTCAAGGCCGGGATGGTGGTGCTGCCGCTCAACCCGCTGCTGAAGGCACCGGAGATCGAGTACCACCTGGCCGACTCCGGGGCGGCGATCCTCATCGGCTTCGACAGCATCCACCAGGAGGCGGCGAAGGCGTGCGAAGTACTCGGCGTTCC
>DASPWG010000094.1:0-30691 GCA_035621915.1 Streptosporangiaceae bacterium | reverse complement strand
GCGGCCAGGTTGTAGCAGAACGCCCAGGCCAGGTTGCGCCGGATGGTGCGGAACGTGCCGCGCGCCAGCCGGATCGACTCCGGCACGACCATCAGGTCGTCGCGCAGCAGGATCAGGTCGGCGGCGCTGATCGCCACGTCGGTCCCTGAGCCCAGGGCCAGCGCCAGGCTGGCGGCCGCCAGCGCGGGCCCGTCGTTCACGCCGTCTCCGACCATCGCGACGCGGTGCCCGGCCGAGCGCAGGCGGCTGATGTGAGCTGCCTTGTCCGCCGGCATCGCGCCCGCGATCACCTCGTCGACACCGGCAGCCGCGCCGATGGCGTCGGCGGTCGCCTTGTTGTCCCCGGTCAGCAGCACCGTCCGCAAGCCCAGGCGGCGCAGCTCGGCTACCGCGGGGGCCGCCGAGGGCTTGATGGTGTCGGCCACTGCCAGCACGCCGCGTGCCTGTCCGTCCCACCCGGCCAGCACCGTGGTCCAGCCGGCCTCTTCCCAGCGGCCCGCCAGCGCGGACAGCGCCGCCGGGATCCGCATTCCCCGGTCGCGCAGCAGCCGGTCCCGCCCGATGACCACGGGCCGGCCCGTTACCAGTCCCGCGGCGCCAAGCCCCGGCAGCGCTGCGAAATCCTCAGCCTGCGGCAGGTCGCCCAGCTCGGCGCGCGCAGCGGCGGCGATGGCGGTGCCGACAGCGTGCTCGGACGCCTGCTCCACCGAGCCCGCGCAGCGCAGCAGGTCGGTCCTGCTCACGCCGTCCGCGGTCGCCAGCCCGGCCAGCGACATCGTGCCGGCCGTCACCGTGCCGGTCTTGTCCAGCACGACGATGTCGATGTCACGGGAGGCCTCCAGCGCCTGGTAGCCCTTGATGAAGATGCCGAGGCGGGCGCCGCGCCCGCACGCCACGACCAGGGCAGCAGGGGTGGCCAGCCCGAGCGCGCACGGGCAGGCGATGATCAGCACCGCCAGCGCCGCGCTGAACGCGTGCTCCGCCGTGGCGCCGCTTGCCAGCCATCCGGCCAGCGTGGCCGCGGCCATCACCAGGACGGCGGGCACGAAGATGCCGGATATCCGGTCGGCTACCCGCTGGATCGCGGCCTTCTGTGCCTGCGCCTGCTCGACCAGCCGGATCAGGTGCGCGAGCTGGGTGTCCGCGCCCACCTTGTCAGCGCGCACGATCAGCCGCCCGGCGATCGCCACTGTGCCGCCGGTCACGCTGTCCCCGATCGTGACCTCGGCCGGCACCGACTCGCCGGTCATCATGCTCCGGTCGACTGCTGACTGCCCGAAGAGCACCTCGCCGTCGGCTGCGATCTTCTCGCCTGGCCGCACCACGAACCGGTCGCCTGCACGCAGCTGCGCGACCGGAACCCGCCGTTCCCCGCCGCCGTCGGTCAGGATCCAGACCTCGCGGGCTCCGGTCGCGGCGAGCTCGCGCATGGCCTCCCCCGCCGAGCGCCGCGCGCGTGCCTCGAAGAACCGTCCTGCCAGCAGGAACGTGGTGACCGCCGCGGCCACCTCCAGGTAGATACCGCCGCCAGCTGCATGCACCAGCTCATACCGCGCCCCCGACCGGCTGGCGCGCGCGTCCAGCACGAACATCGCATACAGCGACCAGCCGCACGCCGCCGTGATGCCAAGGGACACCAGGGTGTCCATGGTGAGGGTGCCGTGCCGTAGGTTCCGCAGCGCGGCGCGGTGGAAGGGCCAGGCTGCCCAGCCCGCGACGGGCGCGGCCAGCGCCACCAGCACCCACTGCCAGCCGGCGAAGCGGAATGACGGGAACAGCGACAGCGCCAGCGAGATGTCGGACAGCGGCACGAAGAAGATCAGCGCCACGATCAGCCGGCGCCTGAGGTACGCCGCGTGCCGGGAGTCCTCGCCGTCGTTTTCCCGCGCGCCTGCCTCCGGGCTGACCGCCCGTGCGGTGTAGCCGGCCTGCTCGATCGCCGCTATTAGGGAGTCCAGGCTTACGGCGGCCGGAGCAGTCACGGTAGCCCGCTCGGTTGCCAGGTTCACGCTGGCGTGGACGTCATCAAGGCTGTTGAGCTTGCGCTCGATCCGGGCAGCACAGGCAGCGCAGGTCATGCCGCCGATCGATAGCTCGATCTGCGCCGAGCCGGCTGGCCCGCTGGCCACCGTCGCCGACGACATTGCCGCGCGCCATCCCTCCTGCCGGCGACCGTCGGAGGCGTGGGCGCCGACCTGCAGAAACTGTACCCCGGCCCTGGCCGCCCGATCTGTCCCGGCTCAGCGTACTGTTTGGCCGTGGAGCAGACGGTGATAGCGGTGTCCGGCATGACCTGCGAGCACTGCGTGCGGGCCGTTCAGGAGGAGATCGGCAGGATCGACGGCGTGCAGCGCGTCGAGGTGGACCTCACCTCGGGCAGCGTGACCATCGACGCCGAGCCGCTCCCAGAGCAGGCAGCCCTGCGCGCCGCGGTGGATGCGGCCGGCTACGTGCTCGCGGGCTAGGGCTAGCCCGCCGGGCTACAGCATCCGGATGAGCATGTAGCCCATGGTCATGCCCATGGCTATCTCGCAGCACGCAGCCAGCCGGGGTGACAGCGGAGCGAGCCGTGGACGTGCCGCCTCGCCCGGTCCGGCTGGGTCAGCCAGGCGCGCCTCCGCTGCCAGTGTGCCGGCGCCGCCCGCGGCGGCCAGGCCGGGGACCGGCACCCGGGCGGCGGCCAGGACCGCTACCGGGGCCAGCGAGGTCAGCCGGTCGGCGTTCCAGATCACGTAGCCGAACAGCGCCAGCGCGAGCAGCAGCGCGAGCGTCGGGAAGCGCGCTGCCGCGCCGGCCATCCCGCTCATGCCGGAGCCGCTCGCCGTGGCTGCTGCCGAGGGCATGGCCGCGAGCATGTAAACCATCGCCCCGCACGCCAGCACGTGCTGGAAGTGGTGATGGCGCGGCCGGTCACACTCTGACCTGGGCGAGCGGAGCTCACGCAGGGCCAGCCACCCGAATCCCAGCGCACCAAGACCGAACACGATCTCCCAGCCACCCGTCCAGAAGATCCGCAGCCGCGGCACCAGCATCCCGGCCATGGCCAGGCCCATGAGCACGTGCGCGGCGTCGACAGGACGCTCAGTGGGCCGGCCCAGCCGCCAGGACACCGCGAGCCTGGACAGGCAGTAGGCCGAGGTAGCGATCATCACGGCGGCCAGGGTGTACGCCAGCCAGGTCTGCCCGCCCATGCCGGCCTCCTACGCTGCTTCCGACTCGGTTGCCGGGTTCGTGCGGCTCGCCAGCGGCCAGTAGCACAGCGCCAGCAGAGCGAGCAGCGGCCCGGAGTTCGGATCGGTCCCGCTTCCCGTCAGCATCCCGCCAAGCCCCTCAGCCACCCAGATGGCGGCGGCGGTGACGATCGCGAGTGCCAGGATCGCCCTGACCGCACCTGGCCGCGGGATGAACACGCCCACCGCAATGACGGCCAGGACCGCGGCGAGCACGATCCCGGCGGCCGGGCCGCGGCTGGCCAGGAAGCTGGCCAGGTGATTGTCGATGCTGGCCAGCCACGCCGGCTGGCCGGCGGCCATCCCCGAGATCATGCCGCTCAGTGCCTTCGGCGCGCGGGTAACCGGCAGCAGCGCCATGTAGGCGAGGGCGCCCCACAGCACCAGCCACAGCGCTTTGGCGAGAACCGGTCCGGTGCACCGGCCCGCCACGAACGACGCCGGCTTCTCCTGCCGCGGCGGCCACAGCAGTACCGCAAGCAGGGCGTAGAGGATCACCGCGCCCGGCGCACCGTTGACGGGGCTGGCGGTACCGTTCAGCACCCCGCCGAGACCCTCGCCGAACCACCACACCGCCAGGGCCCATCCGATCGAGGCACCGAGCGCAACCCTGATCGTGGGGCGCAGCGCGATCCCCAGGCCAAGCAGGACCTGGATAAGCGCGAAGACCGCGTTCGTCGATGTCCCGTGCTCGGAAATTATCCTGGCGGCCCAGTTAATCGGGCCGGCGATAAACCACGGATTGCCCGGTGCCGTGGCCGATAGCATCTGGGCAAATCCCTTGGAGAACATGAATGCCTGGTACTGCAGGATGCCATCGAGCAGCCAGATGCCGGCCAGGGCAAGCTGGACCATGCGCCTGACGTCCGGAACCGCCCGCTGATCCTCGGTGGCCAGGGCCCGGCCGCGCAGCCTGCCTGCAGGCCTGGCCTGCGCTGCGTAGCCTGCCATGCTGGCCTTCCTTTGTCCGCGCCCTCGCCGCTGGCCCACCGGAGCCAGCGACGAGACTGATGCCGGCCCAAACGCCGACGGGATTGCGGGCCCATTATGCGCAGAAGTCTGTTGCCACCGCTAAACCCCATCACGGTATGCGGGAAACCCCGGCGGTGTATTCACTGAACCCCCGCGGGGTATTTAAATTACCCGCAGCGGGTATCCATTATCTGCCACGGCGCCTTTCGGCAGACACGTGTGATCCTGCTTTCGGCGCACCGCTGGTCTATGGGATCGCTCACACCAGCACTGCTAACCGGCCCGCTGAGCAGGTCAAAGGCTCGCATGACAGCGAGCGGACGCAGCACCGACTCCTGAGCACGCCTGCTGCAGTGGCAGGATGGCGGCCGTGCCCATACGACGTGCCGTCCGGTCGCGGCCATTCATCTTGGCCGGTATTCTGGCCGGCCTGCTGGGGCTCGCCGCATGCGGAGGGCAAGCCAGCAATTCCTCGGTGAGCAGCCAGTCGCGGGCGGCAGCAGCCAATCCGGAGCTGGACCCCGGCTCCTCCCTCGGCGCGCTGCCGGCCCCCGGATTCAGGCTCGTCAACCAGTTCGGCCAGCCGATGTCGCTGAGCCAGTTCCGCGGCAAGGTCGTCGTGCTTGCCTTCGTCGATGCCGAGTGCACGACCGTGTGCCCGCTCACCACCGTCAGCATGCTCGAGGCCAAGGACCTGCTCGGCCGGGCTGGTGACCAGGTTCAGCTGCTGGGGGTCGACGCCAATCCGGCAGCGAACTCGGTGGCCGACGTGATGGCGTACTCCCGCGCGCACGGCATGGTCAACCAGTGGGACTTCCTGACCGGCTCGGACGCCCAGCTCGCGGCCGTCTGGAAGGCCTATCACATCTACGTGCAGATCGAGCAGGGCCAGGTCGACCACACCCCCGCGCTCTTCGTGATCGACCAGCGCAACCGGGAGCAGAAGGTCTACCTGACCACGATGTCCTACGCCAGCGTCGGCCAGGAGGCGCAGGTGCTCGCGCAGGAGGCGTCCGGATTGCTGCCGGGGCACCCGGCGCTGGCCTCGGAGCAGTCGCTGGCTTACATCAGCGGCATGGGCCCGAAGTCGCGGGTGACCTTGCCGGGCGTTCCCGGCGGGACGGTGACGCTGGTCCCCGGCAAGCCGCACCTGCTGCTGTTCTTCGCCACCTGGCTCACTGAGACCTCCGACCTGCGCGCGGAACTGCTGGCGCTGGATCAGTATCAGCACGCCGCCACCGCTAGCGGCCTGCCGCCACTGACCGCCGTGGACGAGGCGGTCACCGAGCCGTCGCCTGACGCGGCGCGCGCATACATAGAGGGGCTCGGCCAGCCGCTTGCCTACCCGGTCGCCCTCGACACCACCGGGCGGGTCGCCGACGGCTACGGTGTCCAGGACCAGCCATGGCTCGTCCTGACCGCGGCGTCCGGGAAGGTCGTCTGGAGCCACGACGGCTGGCTGCCGGCCGGCTCTCTGGAGGCCGCGGTCCGCGGCGCACTCGCCGCTGGCTCCTAGCGGCAGCGGAGCCAGGTCGGGATCGCTGCCCTGGCTCTCGGACATCCCCGGCACGCCTTTGATCCACGCTCGCAGTCCGGCCCGTTAGCGCCTCAACCGCTTTGGCGGCCTGGGTCCAGGCGCGAGAGACTCGGCAGATGGCCGTTTCGACCAATCAGAGGCTTAGCCCCCGGCTGCTGCGCTGCGAGATCGTCCTGCACGTTCAGGAGGATGCATGCCAGGTACTGCGGGCCGGACAGCTCTCATCTGTTCGATTCGTGCGAGCCTTCCCTTCGCCGCGAACGGAGCGGGTCTCACCAGGTCACCTGGTGGCCGTCGCGACAGCCGCAGATGGCTCAGACGCTGTGGTCTGGCGGTGGTATGACGCCGTCGTCCTTGGCGAGGAGGCAGGGCTTGTGCGGCTCTGGGAGCCGGCCCATGGTGAAGTTCTTGCGCATCCCCGCTTCGCCGGACCACGCCCGCAGCCAGGAACCCGTGCCTATTTGTCAGCCGGGTTGCCTGGTGCCGACTGGTGGGTCGCGGGGGCGGCCGTGGGGAGGGCGGAAGACGCCGACGTCGAACTCGATGAGGTCGAGCACTTCTGCACGCAGCATGGCCTGTGGCCAGGCGTGGCGTGAGGCCTTTCTGAGTGCAGTCCGGCGGGCGGCGCTCCCCGGCCCAGGACGTATCGTCGTGTCTATCGTCTCTCGCAGCACCCGAGGCAGTCGATGACTACGGCCGCAGAGATCAACCTTGTCGACCCCGACATCTATGCCGGGCGCGGGGCTCCGCACGAGCAGTTCGCCTGGCTGCGCGAGCATGCGCCGGTGTTCTGGCACGCTGAGGGCGGCGGTCCCGGCTGGCCCGGCTTCTGGGCCGTCACCAGGCACTGCGACGTGGCAGAGGTCATCCGGCATCCGGAGATCTTCTCCTCGGTCCCCCGCACAGCGGCGTTCCGCGAATGGAGCGAGCAATCGGTCGAGCGGATGCGGGTCATGATGATCAACATGGATCCGCCACAGCACAGCCGGCTGCGAGCCTTCGTCAACCGCGGATTCACGCCCCGCATGATCGGGCGGCTGCGGGACCACATCACCGAGATCTGCCGCGACCTGCTTGACGAGGTCGCGCAGCGCCGCGAGGCGGACTTCGTCACCGACATCGCCGCCCCGCTGCCGGCCCAGGTCATCTGCGAGCTGGTCGGGGCGCGGCCGGAGGACCGCCAGTGGATTTTCGAGCTGTCCAACCGCATGGTCGGCTTCGACGATCCGGATTTCAGCGGGCCTGCGGGCGAGCAGATGCACGCGGTAGCGGAGATGTTCGGCTACGCCACCGAACTGGCCGAGCAGCGCCGCGCGGAGCCGCGCGACGACATCGTGACGCGCCTCCTGCAGCCGGACGACGCCGGCCAGGTACTCACGCCGCTGGAGTTCAACTTCTTCTTCCTGCTGCTGCTGGTGGCGGGTAATGAGACCACCCGCAACGCCGCCGCAGGCGGCATGCTGGCCTTCTTCGATCATCCGGCCCAGTGGCAGCGGCTGGTGGCAGACCCGTCGCTGGCGCCGCTCGCGGCCGAGGAGGTCGTCCGCTGGGTCAGCCCGGCCGTCCTGGTCAGGCGCACCGCCATCAGGGACGCCGAGCTGGCAGGCCAGCCGATCGCGGCGGGCGACAAGGTCGTCGCCTTCCTGGCCTCGGCCAACCGCGACGAGGACGTTTTCGCGTCACCGCAGGAGTTCGACATCGGGCGGGACCCCAATCCTCATGTTGGCTTCGGCGGCGGCCCGCATTTCTGCCTGGGCAGGCACCTGGCCGCGCTGGAACTGCAGGTGCTGCTCGCGGCGCTGGCCGAGAAGACGCCGGGCATCAGGCCCGGCGGCGAGGTCAGCAGGCTCCGGTCTAACTTCCTCAACGGGATCAAGCGGATGCCCGTCCTGCTGGACGGCTCATAGCCCCGGCTAGCCCGCGGGATCCGCGGCTCGGCTCCGCCCGCGGCAGTTGCCTCGCGCTGATTCATAGGTAGATTGACAATGCATCGTACATCTACTTATTGTGATGCGCATGAGCGAGCACGGGATCGCCATGCGGGAGCCGACGTACTTTGTCCTGGCGTCCCTGCTCGACGGGCCGCTGCACGGCTACGGCATCATTAAGCGCGCCGGGGAACTGTCAGCGGGGCGCGTCAAGCTGGCGACCGGCACCCTTTACACGGCACTGGACCGGCTCGCCGGCGAGGGCTACGTCAAGCTCGTCAGCGAGGAGATCGTCGCCGGCCGCGTGCGCCGCGCGTACGCGCTGACCGGCGCGGGCCTGACCGCCCTGCAGGCCGAGGCGGCGCGGATGGAGCAGGCGGCACGCGTGGTCAGCGCAGTCAGCCGCCCGGCAACGGCCGGCGGCACCGTGGTCGGGGCCCGCAGGCCGCGGGCCAGCCGGAGGGTGAGGCCGGCATGACCCCGCTGGAGCGCCGCTGCCGGCGGCTGCTGCTGGCATACCCGGCCGCCTACCGCCGGGCGCGCGGCGAGGAGATGCTGGGCACCCTGCTGGAGGCAACCGCGGCCGGCCGGGCCTGGCCGCTGCCGCGTGACTGCCGGGCGATAATCATGGGCGGGCTGCGGGTTCGCACGGCGCAGAACAGCCGCCTGAGCACGCCCGCGAACCTGCGCCTCGCCACCACGCTGGGCTGTCTGCTTTATCTCAGCGCCCGCTCCTATCAACTCACGAGCGCGGCGATGTCGCCGCGGCAGCCTCAGGAGTACGCGCAGTTGCTGCTTGCGGCCGGGCTGCTCGCTTGCACGGCGATGCTGGTGTTCCGGCCGCGAGGCCGCTGGCGGCCCATCGCCACGCTGACTGCCGTCGCCGCACTGATCGCCGGGACGGCTGCCGGAGTCAGCACCTGGCCGGCCGCCACGAACGTCGCCCAGATTCTCGCGCCTCTTCTCGTCCTGGCAGCATTTGCGCTGCTGTCGCGCGGTGCGCAGCGGCTGCCAGCGTTGTGGCTGTGGCCTCCGGGCCTGATCGTCGTGTTGAACCTGTTGCTGGCAGCCGCCGCGCTCGTCCGCCCGTGGCAGGGTTCTGCCTTCCTGTTGTCGCTTGCGGCTTCGTACTTGTGGCTGCTGATGGAAGTCCTCGCCGTCGTGTGGATCGTCATTGACGCCAGGCCTGCCGTCGGCGTGGCCGTCTACCTCGGGCTGGTGGCCGTGACCTTCATGGCGAGCAATTTGCTGGTCATCAGCGCCTGGTCTGTCGCGTGGAAGTTTCTCGGGGTGGCGCTCGTGGTCGCAGCACTGTCATCGTGGCGGCTCAGGCGGCAGGCGACGCTCTAGCAGGCACCGTGCCGGGGCAGCTTGCGGGGGCCTGCCCTGGCGATCTACTGCTGCGATGCCGCCAGCACCACGCCGCTGTGCGCCCAGGGGCGGGTGAAGCCGACCGGGTCGCGGCCGGAGTACGGCGCGATCCTGATCGGGAACCCGGTGGCGAAGGCCTCGATCATCAGCCCGCCCCCGATCACGATGCCGACGTGGCCAGGCGCGGTCCAGGTCCCGTCGGCACCGACGAAGAACACCAGGTCACCGGGTTCCACGTCCTTCGGGCTGACCCGTGGGCCCCAGGCCCACTGCTCCTGCGAGGTACGCGGGATGAAGATGCCGGCCGCCCGGTAGGCCATCATCACAAGTCCGGAGCAGTCGAACGAGTCCGGGCCTGTCCCGCCCCACTGGTACGGCTTGCCAAGCTGCTCCTCGGCGAACGCGATCGCAGTGGCAGCGGCGTCGTTCGGCGCGTTGCCGACGCCGGGGATGCAGTCGGGCGCGTCGTCCACGGTGACCGGCGAGACCGTATAGCCGCCGCGCGCGTACAGGTTCGCCCAGTACAGCACGGTCTGGACGTAGGACTCGAGGTGGTTGTAGGCGAAGATCGCCTCGTCCACGTTGTCCAGCACTCCGTGCTCGAGCAGGTACTTGGCAGCACCGGCGATGGCGTCGGCGGGCACGTACACGCTCGCGATGCCGTCACCTGTCTCGTCGGTGGCGACGCCGTCGACCTGCTCGCTCGCCGGGTGCACGGGCGCGCCGCCCCACTCGTTGCCCGCGGCACCGCCGATGCCGATCTGCATCGGGCCGGCCGCGCCGAACGGGTTGGCGCCGCTGTTCACGCCCGGCAGGGTGGTCTGCCCGTCGTCGCTCTCGACCTTGCCGATCCCGGCCAGGACCACCCACGGCACGCCGAACTGCGCGCCGACATGCTGGAACCAGAACAGGTAGCCGGCCGGGATCGAGTCGGCGGCCTGGCTCGCGGTCGGCTGGGTACCCGGTCCGTTTGCCGACGAGCACGCGGCACCGGACTCGGCCAGCATCCCGCCGCTGGCAAACATCAGCACCGGAGCGACTAGCAAGCCGGCCAGCATCAGGCAGCCCGCCACCACCGCGGCGATGATGACGATCCGGCCCCGGCCGGCCGGGGACCCGTTCACGAGTTGCCCGCTGACGCCAGCTCGATATCGGTGACCTGCCAGGTCGTGCCGCTGCCGGTGAGCGTCACCGCGTACTGCGTCACCTGCTGGCTGCGACCGCTCGTGGCGGTCAGGTCCTGGGTGATCTGAATCAGGAACGTCAGGCTCGTCGGGCCGAACGCCCGGATCGCCTGAATCGCGGCCGTGCCTGCCGAGACCTGCCGCGCGCCAGTCCTGGCAGCGGCCACTCCTGGCACCGAGTACGCCGCCATGATCTGGCTGGTCAGCTCCGCCGAGGTCAGGGACCGGAGCGAGGCCGCGTACTCAGCGGCGGTCTGGGTGTAGGAGAACGTGCCGTACGCATCGCCGAACTGCCGTGCGACCGACGCTGCGGCCGCCAGGCCGGCCTGGGTGAAGGGAAGCCACTGATAGATGTCGGGCGCCGGGGATACCCCAGCCGACACGGCCGTGGCGGCCGACGTCGGCGGAGCACCGGGCAAGGCCGTGAGCGTCGGATGCGGCGCCGGACTGACTGCGCCGCGAGCGCCTGACCCGCGTGCGGCGCCGACAAGGTAGACCCCCAGGCCGACGAGCACGAGCACGATCAGGGCGAAGGTCACTCGGCGCTGCAGCGGGCTGGTTTCCATCGGTCAGCTCCGGCGCCGGGCGCGTAGCCAGAAGGGAACGGCACGCGAGGTGGCCTGGCCAGGATCCGTGCCGGCGAGCGGACCGGGCATCGGCTCGCCCAGCCAGCGCGACGACTCAGCGTCCCGCTCGGCTGGCCCAGCCGCGGGGCCCGCTGTGCCGCGTACCTGGCGCTGCGGCTGGCGGGCAGGCCCAGCGCCCTGACGGCCCGCCCATGATCGCCGTGGTGCCGACTGCCGCGCGGCCGATGACTGACGGGGCGGCGGAGCGGACTGGCGCGGCGGCGGAGCCTGCCGGGGAGGGGCCGGCTGCCGGCCGGCAGCAGGCTGCCGCGCAGGCGGTGCCGACGAGCCGGACCGGCGCTCGGGTGCAGGCTGGCCCGGTGCTGGCTGACGGGGCGGCGCAGGACGCGCCTGCGACGTGCGGATATTCGGCCACATCTGACGGGAGCCGCCCGCCGAGCCCGCAGCGGCCGAGGGAGCGCCGTTCGACGCGGACCCGGCGGCGGCCTGCGAGCCGTTGCGCGCGGGCAGGTTCAGCGGCGGCGCCTCCACGGCCGACGATCCGTCCTGCCCGGCCATTGCGCGCGTCCTGGCGGAAATCGTCGCCCGGCTCGCGGCCGTGTCGACGCTGCCGTTGGCGCCGGCGGCGTCCGCCGCCATCGGGCCGACGCCTGGCGGGCCCGCCTCCGCGCCGGTGACGCCAGCGGCCACCGCGCCGGCCCCGCCTGAGGTTGCCGCAAGGGCCAGGCCCGCCGCCTGGGCCGGGTTGCGGCGCGCCCACCGGCCGGCCCGGTAGGCGGCGAACGGCGGTACCGCCACCGTGGCCGCGGTCCTGGTGTTGGCCCTCGCCGTAGCGCCGGCCACGGCCAGGTCTACCGCCGCCTGCTCGTGCGATCCGATGACGCCATAGCCGACCGCCGCGAACAGGTGCTGGAACGGCTTGCGGTAGATGAACGCCGCGACCGTGACCAGCGCGATCATGAGAATCTTCAGCGCCCACGGCAGCACAGCGGCGCTCGTTCCCATGATGAGCGCATAGCAGTACAGCAGCAGGCTCAGCACGATCGCCACCGCGGCCTGCTTGAGCAGCACGCCGATCAGCAGCTCCACCCAGCGCAGCGCGAGCACCCTGCCGAAGCCGGGGTGCGTGCCCACCAGCAGGAAGAACGGACCGACGATGAGCAGCAGCAGGAAGCCAAGCTTGAGCAGGATCAGCGTCACCGAGATCAGCAGGATCAGCAGGCCGGCCACCGCCGCGGCGAACAGCGCGGCGAACGCGATCTCCAGCCGGGTCGTCCACTCCTTGCCCTGGAACAACGGATAGAGCGCCGGGTCATTCGTCTGGATGCTGCTCGCGATGCCGGCGTAGGCAGCCTGTTTAGCCTGGATCAGCGCCGAGGTCGGCTTCTCGTCCACCGCGATGGCCTGCGCCCACAGCAGCGACCGCCCGTAGGTGTTGACCGGCGTCGCGGCGCCGTTCGTGGCATACGTAGAGGTACCGAACTCACCGTCCAGCCACGGCTGGCAAACCAGGACGGTCCACAACTCGTCGGCGTTCTGGTCCACCACCGTGCCGCCGGAGGTGTAGTTGTAGCTGGACGGCTGCGCCTGCGGATCGCCGTTCTGCAGCGGTACACAGCTGCTCGGGCCAGGACTTGGCAGCTTGGCAAAGGCCGTGTTGAGCGCCTGCGACATGCCATCCGACACGCCGGTGCCAAGGCTCGTGACCGCGGCCGGCTTGCCGATGAGCAGGATGGCTGCCGCGCAGGCCACGACCATCCAGATAGTGCCCTCGATTGTCCTGGTTCCCCGCTTGCGGATCAGGCCCTGCCAGGCCAGCCAGATCGCGCCCAGGATGACGACGACGGCAAGGTAAGGGAAGTAGATGGCGTTGCCGAGGCTGCTGATGAGCCGGTCGGTGACGCGCTGGAGCCAGCTCAGGATCCCGTCGCCGGCGGCGGACTGGTAGACCGTGATCGTGACCCGGTCGATCGACTTGGCCACGTCGAACACCATGCCCGCGACGTTGTTGCCGATCAGCGATGTCATGTCCGAGCACTGCAGATTGGTCGCGGCCCAGTAGTCGCCAGCGACCCCGTACTCGCTATACAGGGTGGACGGCTCCTTCGGCCCGGCCGGCGGCGCCACCATCGCGTTGATGCCGCCGTTGGCCGGCTCGGGGTCCGGCAGCGATGGCTCGCAGATGTTGTTGAGGTCGCCGATCAGCCCGGAACTGCCGAGCGAGCAGAAGCCGAGCAGGCCGCCAATGTCGCCGATGCCGGGCACCGAGCACAGCCCGCTGGAGCTGGTGGTGCCCGTGCCGGTGCTCACGGCCGCGACCGTCACCGCCGAAGCTGCCGTGGCGTGCGCAGCCACAGCCGTCCGCGCGCCCGCCGCAACGCCGTGCGCGCTGCTGGCCGCGGTGGCTAGCCGCGGGACGGCCAGCACCGTGACAAGCACGGCCAGGAAAACGGCCGCTGTACGCGGAAGGCGGAGTCTGCGCATCCGGGGGCTCCAGGGAGGGGTGTCGTGGCGCGGCGTCAGCCGGCTTCCGGCTCGGCGGGCCCAGACCGCACGGGTGCAGCAGGAGCCTCGCCTGACCGTGCGCGCGTGGGGTTGGTGTCCAGGCACTGTCGAAGGTCATCGGAGATCAGGTCAACGCCTATCCGGCCAGCCCGGCCGTCAAGGTCACGGAAGATGCACTCGCCGTTCCCGAGAGCGCGCAGCGACGCCTTGTGCTCTTCTGACGGCTCAAGTCCCAGCAGCGCCAGGACGTTGGCGACCTCGGTCCGCTCTGACGACCGGAACGCGAAGACGCTGGAGAGACAGTTGGTGACCTGCTCGTTCAGCAGGTCTCCCGCGTTCTGCGAGACCAGGATCAGCGCGGTGTTGCGGGACCGGCCCATCCTGGACACCTCCGGGATCAGCTTGGCGCCCTGCGGTGTCGAGGTGATCGCCCACGCCTCGTCCAGGAAAATGGCCTTCGGCAGCCGGCGGTCCATGCCGTTGAGCAGCCTGCGGGCGAACTGCGAGACCAGGTAAAGCAGTGCCACCGACAGCCGCTGCTCATAGGAGAAGTCATCACGCTTGACGGCGATATCGGGCAGCGTCAGGCCGGCCAGCGTGAACACCGTCGTCCACCCCGCGGCATCGATGCGCTCGCCGCCGGAGGGCGCGAAGCAGAGCCGGGCAAGGCGCATCTCCGACATCGAGCGCAGCACCGCGCCAAGGTTGATCGATGCCGGGTCCTGTGACTGCTCCAGGTGCGCGACGACCTTGCCCAGGCTCGGCTGCTCCCCGGCGGCGACCGCGCCGACGGCCTGGATCATCGCGCTCTCGCGCTCCTCGCTCATCCGCGGCAGCAGCAGGCGCAGCGTCTCGGTCGCCATGGTCCGCCGTTCGGCCAGGTCGTCGCCAAACGAGAACGGGTCGAGCAGGCCGGGCGCGGCGCTGCCCAGCGGCACCACCCTGGCCTGACGGCCGCGCCCTGACAGCCAGCCGGCCAGCGACTCCGCGTCCCCCTTGGGATCGATCACGGCGACGGTCGTGCCGCGGAGCGCAAGCTGCAGGATCAACAGCAGCGCCAGCGTGGTCTTGCCGCCGCCGGGCTCCCCGGTGACCGCCACCGCAGTAGGCCGGTTGCGCGCCGCGGCGACCAGCGGGTCGAAGTGCACCACCGAGCGGGCCCGGCCGAGCGTCTCGCCGATGTAAGGCCCGATCCACCCCGCGTCGTCGGCAGCACGGTCCCCGAGCTCGACGGTCGCGGTCGGCATCCCGCCCGCGACCGTGTACAGCGGCTGGCGCTGCAGGTAGGAGTTGAGCCGTACCCGGTCCCCCGGAAGCGATTCGCACAGCAGCGAGAACTGATCGCCGGTGGAGTGCACGATGTCGATGCCTGCGTCCCGGTAGTGCTCGATGACCGCCTCGGCGCGGCGCACGCACATGTCGCGGTCGGGCGCGGTCACCAGCAGCCGGTGCCAGCCGTACACGAACGGCAGCCGGTCCTTGGTGATGCCGTGCTCCAGCAGCCTGGCCGCCTCAATCTGCTCCATCAGCGCGAGCGGCAGCTCTGCGCCGGCCTCCCTGATGTGCGCGTCCATGTCCCTGGCATGCGCAAGCCTGCGGCTGACGTCCTTGCTGGCGCGGGCGGGCGCGATCAGCTTCATCCGCAGGCTCGCCTCGACAGGGAACGGCAGCGCGTCGGCGTAGTGCAGCCACGGCTCGCCCTCGGGGAAGTACATGACATCGGGGAACCTGGCGAAGGACAGGAATGCCGCCCACGACTCGCCCGCGGGATGTTCCAGCTGCAGCACGGTCCTGCCGTTGTGGACCTGGCCTTCCAGCAGCGTTTCGATCTCGCCCGCGCCCCAGGTCCGACGCCTGGCTGCCGACGGCTGCGGTTCGGTGATGGTGCCGGCTAGCGCATGCTTGAAGAGCCAGCAGATCTCGTCCGAGCTCGCATGCCGGGCGGCCAGCGCACTCGTTCCGAGTGCCCGGCCCAGCCGCTCGGACTGCTCGGTCCAGCGGCTGATTTCTGCTGCGGGCACGGCCTCGTCAGACAACCCGAGCAGCTGCTCTCCCGCCCGGTAGGAACTTGCGAACTGGGCCAGCACGCCGCCGGACAGCTGCGCGCGGACGCCGCGCTGGCCAAGCCGGACCCCGAGGTAGATCTCCTTGGTCCAGAAGTCCTTGGCCCAGACGTGGCGGTACATCTCCTCCAGGTACTCCAGCCAGCCAGGCCCGCCATCTGAGGTCGCGTCGAGCCTGGTCGCCCAGTCCGCGGCCGAGTACGGCCGCTGCGCGATCCGCAGGTGCACCTCCGCGTCCGCCATCCGGATCGCGGCCAGCGCGACCGTCACGCTCGCGGCCAGCGTCTCCCGCTCGGCCGGGGTAGTGAACTCGTACGGCACTGTCGGGATGCGGTAGTACGCCCAGGCGTGCGTGTCGGAGAGCAGAATCCGGTCGTCGAAATACCGGACCGGAAGCCGGCTCCGCTTGGCTGTGCGCGTGCTCACTGGACCTCACTCCGTGCCGGCGGTGCCGCGGCCTCGGCCAGGGCCACCACGACAACCCCGGCCAGCGCCGCGTAGGCCTGGACCGTCGCGGCGCCGAGGGCCCGCCGTGCAGCCAGCCGCTCATCCCACGGCACGCGCACGATGGCCCGGCACCTCCCGCTGGCAACCGCGGCAGCCTTGTCGACGTGCTGGGTCGTCTGCTGGCTCACCCCGTTCAGCACGGTGATGGCGCCTGCGCCCAGCCGGCTGTGGTCGTGCGCCTCTAGCCACTCCATCGTCATGGCGAGGGCACCGGCCGCCTCCGCGCTGGCCGGCGCAACCAGGATCAGCTGGTCGGCAGCTCGCAGCGTCCTCGGCACGCAGCCGGAGTCCGGGTCTGCAAGCGTCAGCGGGTAACGCGCCACGACCGCGTCGATGATGTCTCCGGGATCATCGCTGGTTCCGCTGGCCGTGACGACCTGCAGGCCGCGCTCGGTCGCAGGCTTGCCACCGCCGGCCCCGCCCGCACCGACATTGCCCGCCGCGCCGCCACCGGTCCGCCTGCCGGGCAGCAGCAGCGGCACGAGCCGTGCCCGCTCGGTCAGCGATCCCTCGCCGTGGCCCAGGTCGAGCACGGCGACCGCCTCGCCGCGCAGGCTGGCCAGCAGCTGGCCGGTGAGCAGCGTCGTGGTGGTCTGGCCTGCGCCCGCAGTGCAGCCGAGCACCACGATCCTGGCCGGTCCCGGCAGCGGCATCGCGGCCCTCGCCTGATCGCGCTGGACCTGATCGGGCCTGCCTGGCCGGTGCCCGCCGGGGACGACGACAACGGGCCCGCGCCGCCCGGCCGCGCCCGGCGGAGTGCGCAGCGCGCGCTCCACGACGTTCAGCTGCTGCGGCTGCGCACCATCGCCGCTGACCCGCACCGCGGGGCGCACAGCCGCGGGCTGCGCCTCCTGGCCCGCACTCTGCCGTTCCTGACGCTGCGTGCCTGGGGCGATCCGGGGCGCCGCGGGCCAGCTGGGCGGTGCCGTCCCTTCGGCTACTGGCTGCGCCGGCACGGTATCACTGCGCGCAGGCTGAGCCTGTGCGGTGTCACTGCGCGCAGGCTGAGCCTGTGTGGTGTCACTGCGCGCAGGCTGAGCCTGTGCGGTGTCACTGCGCGCAGGCTGAGCCTGCAGCGGTGAAACGGGCCAGGCGGGGCGAACCGTGGCCGGCTGGGCGATCCTGGCGGCCGGCACAGGACGCGGCGGCGCCGCCTGGGCTGCTGCCCGCTCGGGAGTCGACCGGTCCCGGACTGCGATCCTGGCTGGCGGCGTAACCGGCCTGGCCCGCTGCCCGGGCTGGGGCGGCGCAGCCCGTTTCGCGCCCGAATGCCGCTGCGCGGATCTTGCCTGAAGTTCTGCGGGCGCCGTCCGCGGATACCCCGCCGCCCGCCAGACCCTGGCCACCAGTGCGACATCGTCGCGCTCGGCCACCGGCGTCATCCGGCACCAGGTCCTCGGCTCGGCCAGATAGCGCAGCTGCGAGGTCACGAGCTCAGGGAGCCGCTTGCCCTCGAGCACGGGCCTGGTCACCAGCCAGGCCAGCAGCCCTGGCGGAAGCACGTACAGCCAGAGCCAGGTGTGGCTGAAGGGCATCCCGACCATGGTCAGGATGAGCGTGTAGGGCACGGCGATGAGCAGGAAGGCGGCGACCTGGCCTACGGGCAGCGGCATGGGCAGGCGGAAGTCATAGAGCTTGTAGAGCCTCTTCTCGATCTTCCAGATGTTGGTGTAAGTCGGGAGCTCCACTGACTGCCTCCTTCCGTCTGCTAGCGCGGGACGCGGCAAGCCGACGGCTCACCGGTGCCTGCCTGGTTTCTCAGTGCACGCCCAGCGCGTTGGCGATGCCGGAGGCAATCGTCTGCACGATGCTCGGGGTGTAGAAGACCACGGCAATGGCGATGGCGAGCACCATGAACTGCACGAAGCGGATGATCTCGCGGGTGAAAAGAAAGAAGATTGCCACGATCCCCACGATTCCGAGGAAGAGCGGGCCGAATAGGCCCTGCAAATACGTGACAAGGCCGCTCGTGCTGAGCGCAACGGCATGGGCCGCAATAACGAGATGAGCCGACATCGTTTCTCCGGGGGTGAGTGAGCGCGGCTGGCGGGCGTTCGCGGGGGGTTGCAGGCTGGCGTCATGGCGGCCCCGGCGATTCCGGTGCGGCGAGCGGGCCGATGGACTGCACGTCCCAGCTGCCGCCCTGCCGGACGACGGTCAGCTGATAGGCCATCTCCAGCGAGCCCGGCGTGCCGGCACCTCCTGCGGTCGTCGGGAACTGCCAGGTCACCGTAACCGTGACCGACCTTGTCGTGCCGCCCGGCGGTGCGACCACCGCATCGATGCCGTCGAAGCTGACCGCCCCGTTCAGGCTCGTGATGTGGGCGCCTGGAGCCTCGAATCTGGCGAGCGTAGCCGGGTCGCCGCTCGCGTAGGCCTGGAAGAACGCCGGCAGCTGGCTCTCCAGCGCATACTGCGTCGCCTGGTCAGAGCCGGCCGTGCTGGCGGGGGGCGCCGCCTGAGCCGGGGCGGGCAGGAGCGCGGGGGCGCCGGACACGCTCATCCCGCGGCCGGAGGCGTAGATCGGAACGCCGAGCTCGATCAGGCGGCCGCCGCTGAGGCTCGCCAGCAGGGTCACTACCGCGGTGTGCGCGCCGGTGACCGAGATGCCGGCCACCTGCTCGGACTCCAGGCGCTGCGTCCCAGCGCCGTTCCAGCCAAGCTCGGAGTCCGAGCCAGGCGGCAGGAAGCGGGACAGCTCCTGGCCGCGCGCCGCGGAACTGGCCGGGCTGAAGTTCATGTATGCGGTGCCGAACTGCAGGGCGTAGGCCTCGGCCAGCGATACCGGAAAGCGCTGGCCGGACGCTGCCGCGGGCGCCGCGGCCGCACTACGACCGCTGACCCCCCTGGCGGGCTGGTTGGTCACGATGGCGAGCACGCCCCGGTAGCCGAGCAGCAGCAGGACGGCCCACACCAATGCCCGCCCGGCCCAGACAAGCCATCTGCCGCCGGCGCCGCGCCACGGCTTGTCAGGCACCGGCTCGAAATCGTCGGACGGCTGGCTAACGGGCAGGGCATGATCGTCGGCATCTAGCGTTTCGTCGCGATCAAGAATTGCCCTCCGAACCATCACACCTCCGCCCGTTCTCCCGCGCTCGCGCTGCAAGGAGTTACGGCGCGACCTAGTTCCTGACGGAGACCATTCTGCGGCAAAACGCCCAGCCAACCCCGGCATTGACGTCGCCGGCGCGCCGTGGACATCCCGAATCAGAGAGTGATTGGCCGACGTGGCCGCATTGTCCGCTGGGCGCCCTGGCGATGCCTGTGCGAGCGGGACATAGCGTGGTGCGGCCTCCCCGATGAGCCAGTCAGCGCTTGGCTGGAACGGCGGCGCGACGCCCGGCGCATGCGCTGCACTGCGCCGATCGCCCGGCCACAAGGACGCGTCGGCTAGGCGCTGCTCGGCTGGGTACAGCTCTGCTGGGTACAGCTCTGCTGGGTGTTGCTCGGCTGGCCACCAGGACGCGCCGTCGGGCCAGTGCGGCATCGGCTGATCGCCCGGCTGGGCGTGCCGTTCAGGCTGGGATGGCGGGCGCGCGCTCCGCGCCTGACCCGGCGCTGGCTGGGGAAGCGCCGGGTCAGGCGGGGGCCACCGCAGCGGCTCGCCTGCCTGGATCGGCGGGCCGCTCGCGGCGGGCCGGCTCGGCCGGCCAGGCGCAGCGAGGGGGCGGGTACCGTGCGAGGCCACCGCACCCGCACGGTGTTCCTCGTCGCGCTGTCGCATCGCCCGTCCTGACTCGCGTCGCGTCGGGCCCGGCCAGGCCCGCCATCACCGGAGCAGCTAACGCGGACGGGTGTGACTTTCGCGTGACACCCGCCGCTGACGGCTAAAGCCGCAGGCGGGCCTGACCCTTGAATTGCCGCTGCGGCTGGGAGTCCGGGGCCACGGACACCGGCCAGGTGCGCACCGGCGCCGCGATGGCCAGCGCGGCCAGGCTCCTCGCCAGGACTTCATGGCGCACCTGCATCACCAGCATCGGTGGGATGAACCCGCCCCGGCAGGGCGGCGCGGTCCTTGAAGTTGGCGTTAAGTCGTTATATACGCTAACGACCATGGAGAGTCGGCCGCACGGGCTGCTCGTCAGCCTGCTGGGCCCGGTGGAGGTATCTGTATCGGGCCAGCCCGTGCACGTCTCCCAGCCGCGGCAGCGAGCGCTGCTCGCGTTGCTTGCGTTGTCAGCAAACCGGGTTGTGACAGCCGAGGTCCTGATCGACGGGCTGTGGGCAGAGCAGCAGTCCCGGCCGCGCGAGCGCAACCTGCACGCGCACGTATCACAGCTGCGCAAGCTGCTGCGCGAGCTCGAGCCGGACGCCGCCAGCCCGCGGGTCACTACCCGGATGCCCGGATACCAGCTCACGCTGCACGCCACCGAGCTTGACCTCACGCAGTTCGCCGCCCTGGTCGCGCGCGGCAGGCAGGCGGCCCGCGGCGGGCAGCCGGCGCTGGCCGAGGAGGCGTTCGGCCACGCACTTGCGCTGTGGCGCGGTCATGCCCTTGCGGACGTGGTCGCGCTCTCCGGGCGGCTCGCTGACCAGGCTGCTTACCTGGAAGAGCAACGGCTCGCCGTGCAGGAGGATCGTGCGGAAGCTCGCCTCGCCGGCGGCCGGCACGTCGAGCTGACCGCGGAGCTCGCCGCTCTGGTGGACCAGCATCCGCTCCGGGAGCGGCTGCGCGGCCAGCTCATGCGCGCGCTGTATCAGTCCGGTCGGCAGGCGGAGGCACTTGCGCGTTACCAGGAGGGGCGCACGGTCCTGCGGACCGAGCTC
Organism: Streptosporangiaceae bacterium; assembly: GCA_035621915.1. Lineage (GTDB taxonomy): Bacteria > Actinomycetota > Actinomycetes > Streptosporangiales > Streptosporangiaceae > JAJYUU01. The sequence goes on along the minus strand of DASPWG010000094.1, from coordinate 10,040 downwards.
GGCGTCAATCCCGGCCAGGAGCTGCAGGACCTGCACCGCAGGATATTGCGCGCCGACCCCGCGCTGGCGCCGCCGACGATGAGCCCGGCTCTCGCGCACACCCCACTCGCGCCACCGCGGCGTGACGCGGCGCCGGACGCGACGGCGGCAGTGCTCACGGACATCCATGACCAGCCAGCCGGGACCGACCGGCCGACACTGCCGCTGGTCCCGCGGCAGCTACCTGTCGGCGTACGGCACTTCGCCGGCCGGGAGTGCGAGCTGGCGCAGCTCAACGGGCTACTCAAGCGGGCTGCTGCACGTGACGCGGTAGTCATTGCCGCGATCGGCGGTTCCGGCGGCGTCGGCAAGACCACACTGGCAGTGCACTGGGCGCACACGGTAGCCGACCAGTTTCCCGACGGTCAGCTGCATGTCAACCTTCGCGGCTACGATCCCGGCGGCACTCCGGTGTCCCCGGCAGAGGCGGTGCGCGAATTCCTGGCAGCCCTTGGCGTCCCGGCGACACAGCTCCCGAATGCGCCGGAAGCGCAGGTGACCCTCTACCAGTCCCTGCTGGCCGGGCGGCGGATCCTGATCTTGCTGGACAACGCCAGGGACGCCGCGCAGGTCCGTCCGCTGCTGCCGACTGCGCCGGGATGCCTGGCGATCATCACCAGCCGCTCCGCGCTGCCGGGCCTCGCCCCGGCACACGAGATCATCCCGGTGCCGCTCGGGGTCGCCAGCCACGCCGAAGCCGAGGCCATGCTCGCCGCGCGGCTCGGCCAGGAGCGGGTAGCGGCTGAGCCGGAAGCCGTGGCCGGCATCATCGAGCTGTGCGCGCGGCTGCCGCTGGCGCTCGCCATCACCGCGGCACGCGCTGCCACGAACCAGTCAATCCCGCTGGCAGCGCTCGGGGCCGAGATGACAAGCGAGCAGGATCGCCTGGACGCCCTGGACCTGGGCGATCCCGTCACCAGCCTGCGGGCCGTGTTCTCCTGGTCGACCGGGCAGCTTAGCGAGCCGGCGGCCAGGATGTTCCGGCTGCTCGCCCTGCACCCCGGGCCAGACGCCACCGGGCCGGCGTCGGCCAGCCTGACAGGGATAACGCGCGCCGATGCACAGCGGCTGCTGACGGAGCTGGTGAACGCGGGCCTGCTGGCCGAGCACTCCCCCGGCCGGTTTGCCTTCCATGACCTGCTGCGGGTCTTCGCCGCCGAGCAGGCCGCCGTGGCCGAGACCGCAGCGAGCCGGCGGGCGGCGACCGCTCGCTGCCTCGATCACTATCTTTACTCCGCCCGGCACGCCGGTGCGCAGATCTTCGGGCCCGGCCTGCCGCTGCCGGAACTCCCGCCGCTGCCCGACAAGCAGGTCGTGCCCGAGTACCCGCAGGCAAGCCGCGAGGCGGTGCCGTGGTTCGAGGCCGAGCATCAGGTGCTGATCGCGGCCGCTACCTTCGCCGACAGCATCGGGCTGGATGCCCACGCGTGGCAGATCCCGTGCACCATGACGCAGTACTTCCGCGCGGTTGCGCGCGCCAGGGACTGGGAGATGCTCAACCGGATCGCGCTGGCTGCCGCCGGGCGTCTCGGTGACGAGGATGCGCTGGGCCGAGTCCGCTTCAGCATCGGCACCTACCAGCGGATCTCCGGCGCGTTCGACGAGGCCATCACCGAGTTCGACCAGTCGATGGCCTGCTTCCGCGCGACCGGGGATGAGCTGTCCCAGGCCGCCGTGCACATGGGGATCTCGATGGCGCACGTATCCCGGCGGCCCACGCTGCCGGAGGGCCAGGTCGATGCCGACGCGCGCGCAGCGCTGGCACATGCCAGGGCCGCGCTGGCCATCTACCGGCGAACGGGCGAGATCACCGGGCAGGAGCGCGCTCTCAAGGATCTCAGCGAGCATTACCTGGCGCTCGGCGAGCTGCTGACCGCGCAGGAGTGCTGCCGGGAGGCGATCAGGCTCAGTATCGAGACTGGCCACCGCGCCGGCGAAGCCGAGGCGAGGGCGACCATGGGCCGGATCAGCTACGGGCTGGAGCGCTACGACAAGGCCATCGAGTACTACCTGCAGTTCCTGGGAATCTGGAGCGAGGCCGGGATCCCCATCCGCCCGGCGAACATCCTGGAAGACCTCGGTGACGCCTACCTGGCCGCGGGCAACATCGGTGCGGCACGAGCGGTCTGGCGCGAGGTCATCGACATCGGGCAGCAGCTCAGGCAGGCCAGCGAGGAGCCGAGCTGGCGGATCGAGCGAGTCCGGGCCAAGCTGGAGGAGCTGGCGAAGGCAAGGCCAGGCCGTCCACCGCGGACTGCGCCGATGAAGCTCGGTGCCAGCAAGCCCGCCAAGCGTCCCAGCCGCCACCGCCGCTAGCCGGCGGCCGGCCGGCCGCCGGGGTCGCTGACAGCCAGCGCCTGCCAGTCGGCGAGCAGCGCCAGCGTGGCGAGCAGCAGCCGGCGCTCGGCGGATGTCGCGCCGAGGCCGAGCAGGGAATCCACCGCAAACTGCTCCCCGGCGTTGAGCTTGTCGATCGCAGCGGTCAGGGCCGGCGACGATCGCACCCTGGCAACCCGCCCGTCGGCCGCACACCAGCTCGTGGCCGCGTCCCGCCGGGCCAGCACGATCGGCAGCACGCTGTCGCGCACGACAAGCTGGTCCGCGGTGATCACCGTCGCGCCCCGCCTTGGCGGCGGCGCGCAGAACCCGCAGCCGGTTCGCCGCCGGAGCCAGTCAGCGGTCAGCCGGTCCCGGACGGCGCCGGCGTCGCCCAGCGCACCAGCAAGCGCCCGCGCTGCCACCTCGTACTGCGACGGCAGCGGCGTCTCGCCCGCGCCGCGAGGCGGCAGGTCGATCCCATGGCCGCTGGCGGCCGGCAGGCTCCCCGCGGCGGTGGCCAGCAGGCCCCTAGGGCCGGGAGGCTCTTCGAGGACGGCCAGGTGGACCGCTGCCGAGGCGGCTGGGGACTCGGCGACATGCCAGTACATCGCGGGCCAGTAAACCAGCCGGCCTGGCTCGCAGCGCAGCCGCGTGGCTCCGGCTCGCTCCTGCCCGTAACGGCCGCTCCGCAGCGGCAGCCCGCCGGTCGGCGGCGGCCAGGCGAGCACGTCCTTCGCGCCGTGCACGGCAGCGACGAAGACGCCCGAGCGCTCCTGGTGAATGCCGGTCGGCGTGTGCGGATAACGGCCCACGAAGGCCTCGACCTCCGCGTCGCCAGGCAGCGACCCTGTTGCCTCGCACAGTCCGGCCAGGAACGCTGCCGCCCGCTTCCACAGCGTCCGGCTCACGGCGTGCAGGCGCTGCACGGTCAGCAGGTAGGGCGCGCCGCTCAGTTCGGCGTCCATCCTGGCCAGGTAGCCGTCGAGGCTGCCGTCTGCCGTCACGGGCAGCCAGTCGTCGAGGTCCTGGAGTACCTCGCGCTGCGCGATGTAGAACCTGACCTGGGGGTCCTTCGGCCCGTTTCCGCGCAGCGCGCACGCGCGCAGCAGCAGCGGGAACAGCTCGCCAGCAGACGCCGCCAGTCCCGGCGGGAACTCGTCCGTCTCGTACGGCCGCTGCCGGTAATGGCCCGCCGCGAACCCCGGCCAGAAGCCCTGCGCGTCGTCGCGGCAAGGACTCGGGCGTGGCGCGGCCGCGCGGCCGGGCGCTGTCATTAGTTGTGCAACTGCATCTGCATCGGCACTTCGACATCAGGCTTCTCGGCGGGCTCCTCTTCGATCAGAGGCTCCTCAGGTTCCTCCGGCTCTTCCGGTGCCTCCGGCTCCTCGGGTTCCGCAGCAGCCCCGGCTGCCTTCGGCTCCTCTGGCCGGGCCTCGTGCGACCCGTGGCCTGCCGAGCCGCGTGCCTCCTCCGCCGCCTCGTCGCGATCTGCCGTCATCGTCGCTCCTCTAGGCGCACATATCAGTCTGAAGTAAGACAGAACTCTAGTCATCGGGCTGCCGGCCCGTACTACCGGGCGAGGTTCCCACACGACGGTGCGCTGGTGCTTTCTCGGTGGTTTATAGCCAGGTCACAGCGACTGTGCAGGCCAGGCGGCCCGGCCCATGCACCCGTCACGCCCGCGCCGGGACACCGCGTGCGGGCGAGGGCGGCCGAACCGAGCGGGCGCGGCGTTTCCCGTCATGGAAGGGCTCGCGTCAGGAAGCGAGCTAGCTCCCGGTCGCGGTGCTGACGATCCACGCCAGCACCATGGCCTCCTCGTGCCAGGCGTCGTAGCGGCCGCTGCGGCCGCCGTGGCCGGCCGACATCTCGATCTTGAGCAGGAACGGGCCGCCGGTGGCCTGCGTCTGCAGCCTGGCGATCCACTTGGCCGGCTCATGGAAGAGCACCCGCGTGTCGTTCAGGCCGCCGACGGCGAGGATCGGCGGGTAGTCCCGGCCGGGTGTGACGTTCTCGTAGGGGGTGTAGGACTTGATGTAGCGGTACGCGTCCGGGTCGTGCAGCGGGTCGCCCCACTCCTCCCACTCCGGCACCGTCAGCGGCAGCGTGGGGTCCAGGATCGAGGTCAGCGCATCGACGAACGGCACCATCGCCACGATGCCGCCGAACGCGTCCGGCGCCATGTTGGCCACCGCGCCCATCAGCAGCCCGCCGGCTGACCCGCCACGGGCGATCAGGCGCCGCGGCTGTGTCCAGCCCTCGGCGACCACATGCCTGGCGCACGCGATGAAGTCGGTGAAGGTGTTGACCTTCTTCAGCATCTTGCCGTTGTCATACCAGGAACGGCCCATCTCCCCGCCCCCGCGGATGTGCGCGATGGCGTACACGAAGCCACGGTCGAGCAGCGAGATGCGCGGGATCGAGAAATTCGGGTCGGCGGAGATCTCGTAACTTCCGTAGCCGTACAGCAGGAAGGGCGCGCTGCCATCGCGCGGCGTGCCCTTGCGGCATACCAGCGAGATCGGGATCTGCGTGCCGTCCTCGGCGGTGGCCCACAGGCGGTGCTGCTCATAGCTGGCCGGGTCGTAAGTAACGCCGTCCGGGCCAGGCAGCACCTCGGTCTGCTTCAGCAGCGTTAGCTCGCCGGCCGCGACGTCGCAGTCGTAAACCGACGGTGGCGTCGCCAGCGACACGTATCCGAGCCGGTACGTGCCGCTGTCATACTCGGGGTTGCCCGCCGGGCTCACCTGGTAAATGGGCTCGGGAAAGGCGATCTCGTGCTCGCGCCCGGTGTCGGCGATGATCCGCAGGCCAGTGAGGCCGGCCCGGCGCAGGTAGACGACGATATGGCCGGCGAAGGCGTCGACGCCGAGCAGCCTGGTGTCGTCCCGGTGCCGGATCAGCGGAGTCCACTGGTCAGGCTTGTCCAGCTGTGCCTCCGCCAGCTCGAAATTGAGCGCCCCGTCGTTGTGCAGGATCAGCAGCCGGTCGGTGCCATCGGCAAGTACCTGGTGCTCGACTCCGTACTCCACGCCTTGCCGGCGCGGTGCCACGACGGTGAACTCCCCGGTCGGGTCTGAGGCAGCCAGCAGCCGGACTTCCGAGGTCAGTGAGCTGGCCGTGGTGAGAATCAGGTAGCGCTCGCTGCGCGACAGGTCAATACCGACGTTGTAGCGCTCGTCGTCCTCCTGGTAGACGATCACGTCATCGCTGGCGGGCGTGCCAAGCACGTGCCGCCACACCCGGTACGGGCGCCATGAGCTGCTGACCGTGAGGTAGAACAGGGCGGTGCCGTCGGCTGACCAGGCGCCGCCGTAGTAGGTGCCAGGAATCTCGTCCGGTTCCAGCTGGCCGGTGCTCAGGTCCTTGACCCGCAGGGTGAACCGCTCGTCACCGGAGAAGTCGGTGGAGTACGCGAGCTTGCTGCCGTCCGGGCTGACATCGAAGGTGCCGAGCGCGAAGAAGTCGCTCCCCGCTGCGAGCTCATTGGCGTCCAGCAGGATCTCCTCGCCTTCCAGCGGGGCCCCGTCCTTCGTCATCGGGGGCCCGCTGTCCTCGGGCCTGGTGGCCCGGCGGCAGCGCACGGAGTACTGCTGGCCCTCGATGGTGCGCGCGTAGTACCACCAGCCGCCCTTGCGCAGCGGGACCGTCAGGTCGGTTTCCTTGGTCCGAGCCTTGATCTCGTCGAAGATCTCCTCGCGCAGCTGCTGCTGGTCCGCGGTCATCTCGGCGGTGTAGGCATTCTCCGCTTCGAGGAACGACGTCGTCTCCGGGTCATCCTTGACCGCCAGCCAGGCGTAGTCGTCGACGATCGTGTCACCGTGGTGAGTTCGCTCTGCGGGGATGCGGCGTGCGCGCGGCGGATGAGTGCTCATGCCTGGAAGCCTACTGATCGGCACCGATAGCCGGACACCCACTTTTGCACAATGCATCATGCATAACGCGATAGATGGGTCCGCGGCAAGCTGCGTTGCGCCGGGCGGCTGCCCCCGCCTGGCCGCGGGCCGGCGGGGGCAGGGGCCGGCCGGTGAGCCCTGGCGCGGGGCCAGGGCGGAAGATCTGGCAGGTAGCTCTAGCCCGTGATCGGAGTAGCTGCGAAGATCGCTCACGTCCGGCAAGCGAGACAGCGGAGATCAGGTGCTGGGAGTCATCATCCTCATAGTGGTGGTCGCGGTCCTCGCGATCGCCGGGCTGGCATTCTGGATCAGGCGGGCCGCGGCGTGCGCTCGCGAGATCGGCGCCCCGGCGGACGCCCCGGAGCGCGTCCTCAACGGGGACGTGCTGTGCCGTTCCGTCATCACCAGCGGCTCCTTCGCGCGGCTGGAGGTCCACGACTGGGGCGTGCGGCTGCGGGGCATCGCGATAACGCGCTGGATCGTGCCCACCTGGGAGGCGCGGTACGAGGAGCTAGCTGTCGCCGAGGTCGTGGCATCGCGGACCAGGCTCGGGCTCTGGCTGAGGCTCAAGGGCGGGGCGGGCGGCATCGGCTTCCTGACGAACAACAGCGAAGAGGCGATCCGCCCGCTCGAGCGGCACGGCGTCCAGGTCGACCGTTCCGTCACCCGGTTCAGGCAAGTCACCGACCTGTACTGAGCCCGGCCGGCCGGCCCGGCCGCGGCGCCTGCCCGCCCGCTAGGGTGGCCGTGCGGCTTCGTCTCGCGGCGAGTGGAGGCATGTGCCGGTGGCCTGTGAGGTTTCCTGGTTCGCTCCGCTGTGCGACGAGGACTTCGAGTTCCTCGGCGTGCGCGACGACCTCCTGCTGTCAAGCTGGGAGCACTGCCGGGGAATCGCGCTGCGGGCCGACGAGGCTGGCTTCGACAACCTGCTGCTGCCGTCCAACTACGCGACCGGAATCGACTCGGTCGCGTTCGCCGCCGCGATCGCCCCGCTGCTGCGCCGGATGCAGGTTCTGGTCGCCGTCCGCATGGGCGAGATGTGGCCGCCGCAGCTTGCCCGGCAGCTCGCCACGATCGACGAGCTGCTAGGAGGCCGGCTGACCGTCAACATCATCTCCTCAGACCTGCCCGGCGAGCAGCTGGAGTCGGCCCCGCGGTACCGCCGCACACTGGAGATCATGCGCGTGCTGCGTGACCTGCTGACCGGCAAGCCAGTGGACGTGCGCGGCGAGTTTGTCAGCCTGACGCTGGAGGCGCCCCGCATCCGCCCGGCGGGTGGCTGCCCGCCGTTCTACTTCGGCGGCCTATCGGAAGCGGCCAGGGACGTGGCGGCCCAGGCTGCCGACGTGTACCTGATGTGGCCGGATACCTTGCCGGCGGTGGAGGCGATCATCGCCGACATGCGCGAGCGTGCGGCTCGTCACGGCCGGGAGCTGAGGTTCGGCTACCGGGTGCACGTCGTAGTCCGGGAGACAGAGGAGGCGGCCAGGGCAGCGGCGCGGCGGCTCGTCTCGCGCCTTGACGACGAGACGGGACGGAGGATCAGGGAGCAGTCGCTGCACGTCGCCTCGGTGGGCCAGCTGCGGCAGGGTGAGCTGCGCGACCTGGCTGACGACGAGGGATTCGTCGAGCCCAGCCTGTGGACCGGCATCGGGCGAGCCCGGTCCGGGGCCGGCGCGGCGATCGTCGGCGATCCCGATCAGGTGCTGGCCAAGCTGGGCCGTTACGCCGATCTTGGCATTGAGGCGTTCATCCTGTCCGGCTACCCGCACGCCGCCGAGTGCGACCTGTTCGCCCGGCACGTGCTCCCGCGCCTGCAGCACGGGCCGCTGCTGCCGCGTCACGCCCGGCCCGCAGCTGGCAGCGGCCAGGCGGGCTAGCTGAACTGGTCGGGGTGCGAGGCGGCGTTGCGCAGCCTGGAGCCGCTGAACTCAACCGTCGAGTCCGCTACGCGCCGCCAGAACGGCCAGATCGACGGTGTGATCCGAAGCTCGATCCCCGCGCGGGTGTGGCGGCCGACCAGGTCATCGATGACAACCCGATCGATAGCGTCTACTGCCTCGTCGCTCACCCAGTAGCCGCCGACCTCATGCGGCCGGAACGCCTCGGGCGGCAGCCGGTAGGCATGCAGGCTGCAGCCCTGCATGCGGGCCAGCCAGCCGGACTCAATGACGTGGATCCGGTCCGCGGCGCTCTGCCCGAAGAAGCTCTCGAGATCCTGCGGCGTTGTCGTCGACACCGGCCAGATGCAGCCGCGCGGGCAGTCTCGCGGAAACCAGAACGTCGGGGCGTGCCGGGTGTCCACGGCCCATACGAGCGGGCGGCCGCCCGGATTAGCGGCCGGGGGGCGCGGCTCGAACCGTGACAGGGACCCATCCTCGCTGTAATGCCACAGCGCGAACGCTCCCTCGCCTTCATACGGCGGCGCCGGCTCACGGGCCAGCAGGTCCGCTGGGTAGTAGCAGTCGCCGTGGTTCAATGCTGGCTTCTCACTTCCGGCAGATACAGCCGGACGACCGGCCGCGCAGGCGCCGGCCGGGAGACTTCCGCGAACCCGACGTGCAGGAATGTCGACAACGCGCCGTGGTACAGCTCGGCAGCAGTAGCCGATGACTTGAGCTCCAGGTCAACCGGGTAAGCCTCGATGACCGAGGCACCACCGCTTTGAGCCAGTTCGACGGCGCCCCGCAGCAAAGCGGTCGAGACACCCTGCCTGCGAGCGCCTGCCTTGACGACGAAGCAGGTGACGGACCACACCGACTCGTCCTCGAACCCGCTCGGCGAGGTGCCGCGAAGCACGGTGCTTCGCCGCAGCCGGGTGTAGACCGGCCGGCGGGCGACAGCGGCCCACCCGACGGGTGCCCGGTCGAGATAGGCAATCACCCCAGGCGGCGGCCCGGCGGCCACCTGGGCGCGGAATGACTCCTTGTTCGCAGCCGCAAGCTCACCGGGACCGACTTGGGCTCCCTCGTAGAACCACTGGCACCAGCATCTCGACGGATCGCCTCTGGTGCCGAATACGTCCTCGAGGTCTGGCCAGCGGCCGGCCGTCGCTGGCACGACCTGCAACGAAGCCGCGTCCTGGCGCGGCCTGACCCTCGCCTTGGTCACCACCACCTCCTCGGGCCGGTCCAGCGCGCCAGCCAGCTGCTCTGCCGCGGCGCCGGGCAGCGGCGGTCCGCACGGACAGTCGGCGTCAGCATGAGCGCCACGGTAGACCTCATGGCCGACAGCCGGGATCGCCCAGCGGAACGGCCAGCGCGGGCCGCGATGTCAGCTGTCCGGGCGCAGCCGGACGCCTTCCACGCGATCCACGAGCCGGTGGCTAAAAGGCCGTCGCGCCCGTCACGAGCGTGACGGGCGCGACGCCATCGGGGCATCCTGCGGATTAGGTGAAGCCGACGTTCAGGATGAAGTGTCCGAGCCTGAGGTTGAGCACACCGCCTCCGGCCCAGTGCACGATGAACGCCAGCAGGATGATGACCAGGATGACGATCACCAACCAGAAGAAAAACCAGATGATGCCGGGGATTGCGTACCCGGCTACTGTCCTCGCTCTAGCCACGGCCCGCCAGCTACCCGCAGCCGCCGGACTTATTCGCCGACTGTGCTCCGAGCGATGCGCGGTGCGTGCACGCGGGCCAGTCCGGCAAGTTCGCGAGCCACCTGGTCCCGGTCAGAGCTGCAGTCCCTGCCACGAGCAACGCGGAATGCCGAGGCCCTCAGGCACGTCGTCGGCCGAGTGGTGGTACCGGGCCATCGTCGTAGTCGCGGCCCAGGCGAAAT
>DASPWG010000093.1:0-19773 GCA_035621915.1 Streptosporangiaceae bacterium | reverse complement strand
CACCGGTCAGCTTGACGTCCGGAAGTTCATCACGCATCAGTTCAGCTTCGACGAGTTCGACGAGGCCTACGACACCTTTGCCGGCGCGGCCGACACTGGTGCGCTCAAGGTAGTCATCAGCCGATAAGGGTGGCATGCCCGCCGGCCGCTTCCAGGGAATCAGGCCGGGGCCGGGGTGCAGGTCACTGGCCCGATCGGCTCGGACCTGACTGGCTTGCGTTTCGCAGCACCTGGTACAGGCCGCCTGACGTCATCAGTTGCTGGTGGGTGCCGCGCTCGGTCACCCTGCCGTCCTGCAGCACGATGATCTCGTCCATCTGGTCCAGGTAGTCAAACTCGTGCGTGATGAGCAGCAGGCTGTGGCCCTCGGCGGCGGCCAGCACGTCGGCCAGCAGGGAGCGTCGGCTGACTCTGTCTAGGTGCGCCGTCGGCTCGTCAAGGATCAGCACCGACGGATCCGCCAGCAACGCCCTGGCCAGCGCCACGCGCTGGCGCTGGCCGCCCGACAGGCGGGCGCCGTGGGCGCCTACCTGGGTGTCCCAGCCATCGGGCAGTGACTCGATCCAGTCAAGCAGCCTGGCCCGGGCAGCCACAGATGCCAGGTCGGCATCGCTGGCGTCGGGCCTGGCCAGCAGGATGTTCGCGCGCAGTGTGGTGTCGAAGATGTGCGGATCCTGCGGGCAGCCGCCGATCCGCCGGCGCACGTCGTCACTGGCATAGCTGGCCAGGTCGCGATCGTTTAGCAGGGCCGAGCCCCCGGCAAGGTCGCAGAACCGCAGGAGCACAGTGGCGATGGTCGACTTGCCGGCACCGGTCGGGCCGATGACAGCGGTGCGCTTGCCAGGCGGCAGGTCGAGGTCGACGCCATCGAGCGCGAGCGGGCCGCCGGGGCCGTACCTGACCCGCGCCCCGTGCAGTTGCACGTGCAGCGGGCCGTCCGGCATTGGCAGCGGCACGGCAGCCTCCGTGACCGGGTCGGGTGCATCAAGCACAGCCGTGATCCGCGCGGCTGCGGTTCGCGCGTGCGCGAGCTGGATGGCGGCCGCGGGCAGCGTGCTGACTGCCTCGAATGCGGCGAGCGCGGTAAGCGTGATCAGCGCCAGTGGCACCCTGGTCAGGGCTCCGGTTCCGGTAGCGGACACGCCGAGCAGCAGCACCCCCCACAGGGTCGTCCCGGCAGCGGCGGCGAGCAGGCCAGTGCCGAGGCCAGCGCCAACCGCATTCCTTCTGGCCAGCCTGGTGAGGGCAGCGTCGGCGCTCGCGGCCCGTGCCATGATGTCGTCCTGCGCGCCGAAGGCGTGCACGTCAGCCGCGCCGGCCAGCACGTCAGTCAGCAACGCGCCGAGCTCGCCGCGGGCGGCAGCTGTTCGGCGGACAGCACTGCGGGTGCTGGCGGCGGCAATCGCGGGCACCGCCAGGCCGGCCAGCAGCAGGCCGGCGCAGAGCACCAGGCCCGCCGGGACGAGCAGGGCGACGGTAGCCAGTGTCGCGCCGGCGCCGACAAGTGCGGCGGCCAGCGGCGGGGCCAGGCCGCGGATGAACAGATCCTGGGTCGCGTCAACGTCGCTGACGAGTCGGGCGAGCAGGTCGCCGGACCGGAAGGCCGCAAGCCCGGCTGGTGCCAGCTGCTCGAGCCGCCGGTAGATAGCCACCCGGACGTCGGCGAGCACCCGGAAGGCGACATCGTGGCTGCCCAGCCGCTCGGCGTACCTGAAGGCGCCACGGCCGATTCCCAGGGCACGGACAGCGACGACCGCGATCGAGATGGCCACGATATTCGGGTGCTGCGAGGCGCGGGCCAGCAGGAAGCCGGAAACGGCCAGCAGTGCGACTCCGCTCCCCGTGGCGGCGGCGCCGGCCAGCGCGGCCAGGACTAGCCGCCAGCGCAGCGGCTTGGCCAGGATCACGATTCGCAGCAGCGGGCTGCGCCGGCGGGATTGCCGGACGGCGCTGGCGGTCATCGCGTCACCTCCAGTGGGGGTTGCGGCCGGTCGATCGCGGCGAGCAGCGCTGCCCGGTGCACCGGCGCGATCTGCTGGCTGAGCCTGCCGTCGGTGAGGGTCAGCAGCCTGGTGGCAGCGCTTGCGAGCTCCGGACTGTGGGTGACCTGCAGCACCGTCCGGCCTGCCATGAGCCTGCCCAGGGTTTCCTGCAGTTCGGCTGCGCTGAACGAGTCCAGGTGCGCTGTCGGCTCATCCAGCAGCAGCAACGGGGCGTCACGTAGGAAGGCACGCGCCAGCGCGATGCGCTGGCGCTGCCCGGCCGACAGCCCGGCTGCGCGCTCCCCGAGGCGGGTGGCGTAGCCGTCGGGCAGGCGTTCGATGAACTCATCTGCCCCGGCCAGCCCGGCGGCCCGCCGCACGGCCCGCGGGCCGCTGCCAGGGCGGCCGAGCGCGATGTTGTCGCCGATGCTGCCGGCAAAAAGGTGCGGGTTCTGCGGCACCCAGCCGATGTGCTCGCGCCACAGGCTGGCGGGAATCCTCGCCAGGTCGTGATCGCCGACTTCAATGTGCCCCGATGTAGGCTCGGCGAATCGCAGCAGCAGCGCCAGCAGGGAGCTCTTGCCAGCGCCGCTCGGTCCCGAGATGACCAGGTGCTCGCCGGGGTGGATTGCCAGGCTGACGCGCTCCAGGGCCGGCTGGCTGCGGCCTGGATAGCGGAGCGTGACATCGGCCAGTCGCAGGGGTGCGGTCAGGGCCGGGCGTGCGGGGAGCCACGGGCTGTCCCGCCCGGCCAGCGGCGGCGGCGTCTGCAGTATCTCGAACACGCGCTCCGCCGCAGCCGCCCCTTCGGTGCTGGCGTGGAACTGGGCGCCGACGTTGCGCAGCGGCAGGTACGCCTCGGGCGTCAGGATGAGCACCAGCAGGGCGGTCTGGTAACTCATGTGCCCGGCGAGCAGCCGCAGCCCGACCTCGACCGCGACGACGGCCGTGGCCAGCGTGGCGGCGAGCTCAAGCACGAGCGCCGACAGGAAGGCGATCCTGAGCGTGGCCATGGTCGCAGTCCGGTGCTCGTCGGTCACTTTCCTGATCTCCGCTGCCTGGGCCTTCGCCCGGCCGAATATCTTCAGCGTGGTCAGGCCCTCGACTACGTCGAGGAAGTGGCCGCCGAGCCGGGCCAGCAGGTACCACTGCCGCTGTGTCTGCGACTTGGTGTGCAGGCCGATGAGGATCGCGAAGATAGGGATTAGCGGGAGCGTGACCGCGATAATTAGCCCGGAGATCCAGTCGGCCAGGCCGATCCTGACCAGCACGGCCACCGGTACCAGGCAGGCCAGCACGAGCTGGGGCAGGTAGCGCGCGAAGTACGGATCAAGCGCGTCCAGTCCTCTGGTCGACAGCGTGGTGATCTCGCCGGCCTGCTGCCCGCCGAGCCAGGACGGCCCGAGCCGCAGCACGTGCGCGATGAGCCGACGGCGCAGCTGGGATTTAACTCGCGCGGCGGCCCGCAGCGCCTCGACCTCGCTGCCATAGCTGGCGGCTGCGCGCAGCAACAGCACGATCGCCAGCGCGACGAGTGATCCCGCCACGGCACCCGCGCCGATGCCGCGTATCGCGCCAGCCAGCAGCCGGGCGATCAGTCCCGCCTGCACCAGAATCAGGCTCGTGGTGACCAGGCCGAGCGCGACCGCGCCGGCCAGGTAACCGCGGGCGGCGCTGGCGTACCGCAGCAGCCGCGGGTCCAGCGGCTTCACGGTCGTCCGCTGATGCGCGCTGTCGGTGCGCCGTCCTCACCTGCCGGGGCCGCTCCGGTCACCGGCCCGGACTCGGCGAAGTCCGCTCGGGTTAGCCGCTTGGAAAAGACCCAGTACGTCCACCCCTGGTAGACCAGCACCACCGGAGTGAAGATCAGGGCCACCCAGGTCATGACGGTCAGCGTGTAATGCGACGAGGACGCGTTAGCGACGGTCAGGCTGTAAGCAGCCGACGTCGTGGACGGCAGGACGCGCGGGTACAGGTCACCGAACAGGGTCGTCACGGCAAGTGCCAGGGTGATCGCGGTGCCGAGGAACGCCCATCCCTCGCGGCCGCGATAGGCGGCCGCGACGCCGCCCAGCAGCGCAAGCGCGCCGAGTGCGGCCGTAACATCGGTCCACGGCTTCCCGTGGCCGACCTGGCTGGCCGCGAGGAACGCCGCAGCGAGGGGCACCGCTGCCGCTGCGATCCTGATCGCCAGCTGGCGGGCTCGCTGGCGCATCTCGCCGTCGGTCTTCAGGGCCAGGAACATGGCGCCATGCATCGCGAACAGGCTCAGCGTGGTCAGGCCGCCGAGCAACCCGTACCAGTTCAGCAGCGTCAGCAGGTTGCCGGTGTAGACGTGCGCTGAATCCAGCGGCACGCCGCGGACGATGTTGGCGAACGCAACCCCCCACAGCAGTGCCGGCAGCGCCGAGCCCGCGAAGATCGCGGCGTCCCAGCGCGCTCGCCAGCGCGGGTTGTCGACCTTGCCCCGGAACTCGAAGCAGACACCGCGGATTATCAGCGCGACCAGGATGATCAGCAGCGCCAGGTAAAACCCGCTGAACAGGGAGGCGTACCACAGCGGAAACGCGGCGAAGGTGGCGCCGCCGGCGGTCAGCAGCCAGACCTCGTTACCGTCCCAGACCGGCCCGATCGCGTTGATCATCAGCCGCCGGTCGGTGTTGTCACGGCCTAGCACGGGCAGCAGGATGCCGACGCCGAAGTCGAAACCCTCGAGGATGAAGTAGCCGGTCCACAGGATGGCGATGATGGCGAACCAGAACGTCGCGAGGCTCATGTCGGGCTCCGGATCAGTACGTGAAGACGGGCAGTGGCCGGCCGGAGCCGCCGGGGGCGGCGCCGCTGTCAGGCTCCTCCGGCACGCCGGCCTTGACGTGCGTGATCGCGAGCTTCCCGGCGATCGCGGCCAGAGCCGCGTAGAGCAGGGTGAACACCGTCATCGAGATGATCACCGACGACGGCGTCACGCCGGGCGAGACGCTCTGCTGGGTCTTGAGGACGCCGAACACCGTCCACGGCTGCCGGCCCATCTCGGTGAATATCCAGCCGCTGGTAGTGCCGAGGTAGGGCAGCACGACCGCCCATACCGCGGCCCGGTAGAACCAGCTGCTGCGCGGCAGGTCACGGCGGCGCCTCGTCAGCCACAGCCCGATGAGCGCCAGCAGCCCGGCCAGCAACCCGAACCCGATCATCAGCCGGAAGCTCCAGTACGTGACCGGGATGATCGGCTTGTAATCGCCGGGACCGTATTTCTTCACGTAGGCCTGCTCGACGTTATTGATCCCCTGCACGGTGCCGTGCGGGTCAAGCGTCGCGATCAGCGACAGCAGGTAGGGCACCCGGACGCTCCACAGCTCCTTGCTGCCGTTCAGCGAGCCGATGGTGAACAGAGAGAACGACGCCGGTGACTCGGTGTTGTACAGCGCCTCCGCGGCCGCCATCTTCATCGGCTGCTGGCTGTCCATGAGCCGCGCCTGGATGTCGCCCGTCACTGCCGTCGCCACCGCGGCGGCGAGCGTGACCGACAGCCCCAGCCTGAGGACGCGGCGGAACAGCCCGAGGTCGCTGCCGTGCGCCAGATGCCAGGCGGCGACCGCTATGACCACGCCGCCGGTGATCAGGCAGCTGGCGAAGAACACGTGCGGCCACGCCGCGAGGGCGGTCGAGTTGGTCAGCAGGGCCACGATGCTGGTCAGCTGCGCGCGGTGGGTGACCGGGCTCACCACGTACCCGACCGGGTGCTGCATCCACGCGTTGGCGGCGAGGATGAAGTAGGCCGACAGGCTGGTGCCGATGGCGGCCAGCCAGATCGTGGCCAGGTGCAGCTTGGGTGAGAGCTTGTCCCAGCCGAAGATCCACAGGCCGAGGAAGGTCGACTCCATGAAGAACGCGAGCAGCGCTTCCATGGCCAGGGGCGCGCCGAATACGTCGCCGACGAACCTGGAGTACGCCGACCAGTTCATGCCGAACTGGAACTCCTGCACGATGCCGGTGACCACGCCGACGGCGAAGTTGATGAGGAACAGCTTGCCGAAAAACTTCGTCAGCCGCAGGTAGGCCGGGTCCTTGCGGAGCAGCCAGGCCGTCTGCAGGCAGGCCACGAGCAGCGACAGTCCGATGGTCAGCGGCACGAAGATGAAGTGGTACACGGTCGTGATCCCGAACTGCCACCGGGACAGGTCAAGCGTTGACATCGCAGCCCTCCGAGCGCCTGCCCGGGCGGGCCCCGTGCGGCAGACAAAGACGTGGGCCAAGTTGATCAGTGCCAGAGGTGACCGCAGGAGAGCCGTGCGGCCCTGTGCCGTAGGACGTTGGTCACGTCTTGAGGACGGGTCGCGACCACGCGGGTCGCATCGTCCTTGCTGGTCTCGCCCAGGTTGAGGCGGGGCTCCTCCAGCAGCACTGCCCCTCCGGGGTTGAGCGCGCTGGCCCGTTAAGTCGCCGAGCCGGCCTGCACCACGGTCGCCGCCAGCATGGTCTCGCGCGCCGGCGCTGCGACCGGAGCCAGGTCACGGCGCGCGTCTGGCTTGGCCGGTGTCGTGTCGGGCCGCTCGCGACGAGCAGCGCGGGATTCGTGCACAGTCTCTGCGCTTACTACGACGAGCGGACAGTGGGCGCGGCTGAGGCAGGTCCGGATCACCGGCCCGGCCGAGCGGCCGGCGAAGCGTCCGCTGGCCGAGCCCAGCACGAGTAGGTCGGCGCCGGCCGACGCATCTACCAGCACTCGCTCGGCCATGCCTTCCCTGACGTCGGCGATGACGCTGCCAGGCAGCACCGGACCGAACAGCGCGTTCATCGTCGCGGCCAGGTCGTGCTGCTCGTGCTCCTGCCGTTGCCGGCGGTCCGGTGTGCTGACCGGCGCCGCGTAGGAGGCCCTGGGCTCCAGGCTCCATACCCGGACGACTCTGAGCCAGGCACTACGGCGGCAAGCTTCGTCGGCGGCCCAGCGCAGCGCCGCAGCCGACGCTGGCGAGCCGGTAACGCCAACCACGATCACCGGCCTTGCGTTGCCAGTCATGGTGACCTCCTGCCTTCCGGCCCGTGCGGGACCCCCATGGCGTGCGAGCCGCGCCGGTACACGGGCGGCTCCATGCCGGCGCCCGCCGTGAGGATCCCGCCGTGACAGGACGCCCAGATGTCCGTGGCATTAGCGGCCGGAAGACGCGGGATGAACCTCGCGTCAGTACGATGCGGAACCATCTGGCCGCCCTCCTTCCCTGCTCTTCTCACCCAACCTGGACGCCGGATGAGGGCGTAGGGCCAAAGGTCCGGGACCGCCGGTGACAGGGGTCCTCGGCGCCGTCGGCGCGGCGGACTGCCTAGCTGCCGTCCGCCGCGAGCACGGCGCGCGCCTGCCGGGCGATCTCGATGTCCTCCCTGGCGGTGATCACCAGGACTGTGACCCTGCTGTGCGGTCCGCTGATGACGGCGTCAGCGTTAGCTTCGTTGCGGACAGGGTCGATGCTGACGCCGAGGTATTCCAGCCCGGCGGCTGCGGCCGCCCGGACCGGCGGGCTGTGCTCGCCGATCCCGCCGGTGAACACCAGCGCGTCGAGTCCGTTCATGGCCGCGGTCATGGCCGCGATCTCGCGGCGGAGCCGGTGCAGGTAGACGTCTAGGGCCAGGTGCGCGGCTGGATCGCCAGCCTCGGCCGAGCGCAGGACAGCGCGCATGTCCCCGGACGGTAGCCCTGACAGGCCGGCCAGCCCAGATGCCTGCTCCAGCCCGGCGCTCAGCTCGTCGAGGCTCAGCCCGCCATGCTGCAGCATCCAGATGAGCAGGCCGGGATCGACGGTGCCGCTCCTGGTCGCCATCACTAGGCCCTCCAGCGGCGTGAAGCCCATGGTGGTATCAACGCCGCGGCCCCGGTCCACCGCAGCCAGCGAGGCTCCGGCACCCAGGTGACAGCTGACGATTCGAAGCGCGGCTGGCTCAGTCCGCAGCAGCTGAGCCGCCCGCCCGGCCGCGTAGCCGTGGGACAGCCCGTGGAAGCCGAACCGCCGCAACCCGAACTGTTCCCTCCACTGACCCGGCAGCGCGTACTGCGCTGCAGCGGCCGGCATTCCGGCGTGGAATGCGGTGTCGAAGCATGCCACCGCCGGCAGGCCTGGAAGCGCGGAGCGGATGGCCTCGATCCCGGCCAGGGCCCGCGGCTGGTGCAATGGCGCCAGGTCAGTCAGTGCGCGGATTTCTGCGACCACGCTGTCGTCGAGCAGTGCGGCCTGGCTGAAGTCGGGCCCGCCGTGTACGACGCGGTGGCCGGCGACAGCCGCCCGCGGTCCGGCGGCGGCCAGGAATTCCGCCAGTTCTGGATGGTCGTTGTTTCCGTCCCAGTTATCCAGGTCGAGCGAATCGTCGATCGTGTCGGCCGGTCCCAGCAGCCGCACCTTCAGGCTGCTGGAACCCGCGTTGACGACCAGCACCGGAAGCGCAGGGAAGCTGGTCACGGCGACGACGGGGACCAGGTCCAGCTGCTGACCTCGGGCAGGTCCTCGCCGTGCTCGCGGGTCCAGGCGCGGTGCCTGACGAGCGTGTCCGCCATCCGCTGCCGAAGCTGGCCGGACCGCTCAGCCAGGCCGGGCACCCGGTCGATGACGTCCATGACGAGGTGGAACCTGTCCATCTCGTTCATCACCACCATGTCGAACGGCGTGGTGGTCGTGCCCTCTTCCATGTAGCCGCGGACGTGAAAACCAGAGTGCCCGGCTCGCCGGTACGTGAGCCGGTGGATTAGCCACGGATAGCCGTGGTAAGCGAAGATGACTGGCCGGCCGGGCGGGAACAGCGCATTGAACTCCGCGTCATTCATCCCGTGCGGGTGCTCGGTGTCTGGCTGGAGCCGCATCAGGTCCACGACATTGACGACCCGGATCCGCAGGTCGGGCAGTTCGCGGCGCAGGATGTCAGTGGCTGCCAGGACTTCCAGCGTCGGCACGTCGCCCGCGCAGGCGAGGACGACGTCGGGCTCGGCGCCGTCCCGGTCGCTGCTGGCCCACTCCCAGATGCCGGCCCCGCGTGTGCAGTGCAGGATTGCGGAGTCCATGTCCAGCCAGTCGGGATTGGGCTGCTTGCCGGCGACGATGACGTTCACGTAGTCGCGGCTGCGCAGGCAGTGGTCAGCCACCGACAGCAGGGTATTGGTGTCCGGCGGCAGGTAGACCCTGATTACCTCGGCCTTCTTGTTCATCACGTGGTCGATGAAGCCGGGGTCCTGATGGCTGAAGCCGTTATGGTCCTGCCGCCACACGTGCGAGGTCAGAAGGATGTTCAGCGAGGCCACAGGCTGCCGCCACGGCAGGTGCCTGGACACCTTCAGCCACTTGGCGTGCTGGTTGAACATCGAGTCGACGATGTGGATGAACGCCTCGTAGCAGGAGAACAGCCCGTGCCTCCCGGTCAGCAGGTAGCCCTCGAGCCAGCCCTGGCAGGTGTGCTCGGAGAGGATCTCCATCACGCGGCCATCCGGCGCCAGGTTCACGTCGACAGCGAGCGTCGCCTCTTCCCACGTCTTGCCTGTCACCTCCAGCAGCGCGCTGAGCCGGTTCGACTCGGTCTCGTCCGGTCCGAACACGCGGAAATTCGCGGATCCGGCGTTCTGCCGCATCACGTCGCGCAGCATCGCCCCGAGTACCCTGGTCGGCTCGGATACGCCCGCGCCGGGCGCCGTCACCGGCACGGCATAGTCACGGAACCCCGGCAGCGCCAGGTCCCGCAGCAGCAGCCCCCCGTTGGCGTGCGGCGTGGCGCCCAGCCTCAGGTCGCCCGGCGGTACCAGGGCTAGCAGCCCCGGATCGGGGCTGCCGTCCGGCCCGAACAGCTCCTCCGGCCGGTAGGAGCGCAGCCACTGCTCAAGCTGGCGCAGGTGCGCGGGATTCGTGCGCACTTCGGCCAGCGGGACCTGATGCGCGCGCCAGGTGCCCTCCACCGGCAGGCCATCCACCTCGGCCGGGCCGGTCCAGCCCTTCGGTGTGCGCAGGATGATCAGCGGCCAGCGCTGGTCAGGCTGGCGATGCCCGTCCCTGGCCTGGCCCTGGATACGGCGGATCCGGCCGATCGCCGCATCCAGGGCTGCCGCCATCTCCAGGTGCGGAACGTGGCCGTCCTGGCCGGTCACGTACGCGGGCTCGTAGCCGTATCCGCGAAACAGCGCGTCTAGTTCGTCGTCGGGCAGTCGCGCCAGCACAGCGGGATTGGCGATCTTCCAGCCGTTGAGGTGCAGTATCGGCAGCACGGCGCCGTCGGTGGCCGGGTTCAGGAACCGGTGCGAGTGCCAGCTGGTGGCCAGCGGGCCGGTCTCTGCTTCGCCGTCGCCGACCACGCAGGTCACGATCAGGTCCGGGTTGTCGAACGCGGCGCCGTGCGCATGTGACAGCGAGTATCCAAGCTCGCCGCCTTCGTGAATGGAGCCCGGCGTTTCCGGCGCGACGTGGCTGGGCACGCCGCCTGGGAAGGAAAACTGCCGGAACAGCTGCCGCATCCCGGCCAAGTCCCGCGGGATGCTCGGGTATACGTCGGCGTAGCTGCCTTCCAGCCAAGTGTTAGCCAGCGCTGCCGGGCCGCCGTGCCCGGGGCCGATGACGATCATCATCGGTATCTCATGCACGCTGATAGCCCGGCTCAGATGCGCCCAGACGAAATTCAGTCCCGGTGTCGTACCCCAGTGGCCAAGCAGTCGCGGCTTGATGTGATCGGCGCGCAGCGGCTCGGCTAGCAGCGGGTTGTCCAGCAGGTAAATCTGGCCGGCGGCCAGGTAATTGGCAGCGCGCCAGTACCTGTCCAGTACCTGTGCGTCCGGCGGCGACAGCCGGTCGGACTCGGCTGGCGCGGTCATTCGCCGCTGCGGACCACGACCACCGGGCAGGCAGCGTGCGTCACGCAGTGAAGGCTGACCGAGCCGGCCAGCATTCCGGTCACGGAACTGTGACCCCGGTTGCCGACGACCAGCAGGTCGGCCTGCTGCGACAGGTCGACAAGGCACTGCGCGGGATGACCGTACTCCAGCTGCCGCTCCACTTCGGCATTGGGCGCGCCGTCGGCAATCGCCTGTTCCAGGGTCTCGCTGAGATGCTGGCGAACCTCGTCGGTTACAGGCTCGGGCGCCCTGCCGATCGGCGAAACGCCAAATGCGCCAGGGTAGTGCCAGCACATCACTGCCAGGACGCGCGCGCCGGTATCAGCCGCGTATCTGGCTGCCCAGCGAAGCGCCAGGACCGACGCGGCCGAAGAGTCTACGCCGACGACGACGACCGGTGCGCCGCTCGCAGTTGTCATGGCCTCTGCCTCGCTCTCTTCTTTGCCTGGCCTCAGTCGCCGCGGCCATTCGACTTCATGGAAACCCCGCATCCGCCGCCGGGGCCAGGGCCCTTGGTCCCCAGCAACGCTGCCGCACCATGGTCCCACTCAGGCCGCATGCTGCCGATGCGAATTACGGCTGCGGAAGGATGGCCGGGCCTGAACCCTGGCGGCAGGCGCGTTAAGCCGCCGCGGGAGGGCCGCGGCGCAAATCGGGACTCAGCTCCCGGCCAGGACGGACCTAAGGCCCTACGCACAGCCAGCGATCGCCGGACAGGCTCGGCGTAGCCGAAGTGCTCAAAGCAGGATTGGAGGCACGACGATGAAGCAGCTTCTGGTGGCCGCCGCGGTAGCAGTTGTCTACATTGCGCTGCTGGCAGGCAGGGACGACATCCGACGGTTCCGCGAGATGCGCCAGATGTCGGCACGGCGCTAATGGCAGGTACGCGAAAGGGGCCGCCAGAATGATTGCTGGCGGCCCCTTTCGCTGCCGGTCGGGCTGCTAGGACAGCCCGCCTCTGCTCGCCTGCGCCGCATGGCGGGAAGCACTGCAGTAGTAGTGGCGCTCGCCGGTCCGGCCGGCTACCCGGTGTGGGCGCCGGCCGGAGGTCTGCGGACTGGATGATGCTGTCGTGCCGGCCGGCCGTCATGCCGCCGCGGAAACCTTCGCGTGAGCGTGCTCGACGATCTCGGCCTCCTCCCGCCGGAACCCCGACAGGGCCAGGCCGAAGCACCCTGCCAGCAGGGCGATGCCGCCCAGGCCGAAGGCGACCAGCGAGCCGATGTAGGAGATCTGGGAGACCTTCCACCAGCCGAACGCGTTCAGCAGCATGCTGCGCAGCGTGTCACCGCGGAAGACAGTCTGCACCTGGGCCTCAAGCGCGGCGTACTTCGGGCTGGTGGCCGGCAGGGCCATCGCCGCCTCCGACAGCTGCGCGTAGGTCTTGCCCTGGCCAATCTCCTGCAGGTGGACGGCGATGAAGTGGTCGGCGTAGGCCTCGGCCTGCTGGCCGGTGAGCAGCTGCTGCCCGGCGTACTGGGACACCGACGGGATCATCGACGGGGTGATCTCGGTGCCGGCCTTGGGGTGAGCGAAGGCCGCTGCCGGCGGGAAGTACACCTGCTGCGCGGCCAGCTGGCTGGTGACCTGGTTGTGGATGTACGTCGACCCCCACAGCAGCAGCCCGCCGACGGCGAGCATAAGCACGCCCGCGACGGCCACAAGCTTATTGATTGTGTTGCGGCGCATTGTCTTTCTCCTGTCTTGACGCCTTCCCTTTGCTGGGGCCGGCAATCCGCTCTAGTGACAATGCGAGTTTTTCGCTTGCACCCCCACCGCCGTCATTGCCGAACGGCTCCACTGACCAGGACATAAGTCCTGACCTTTTCATCGGCGCACTGTGCCAGCCGCGTCACGCGAAAGCGCCCTCAGTAAGTCACTGGGATACTTCGGCGAGCGGTTGCCCGGCAAGCAGGCCACGACGCTGCAACTCCGCCTGGGCAATAAGGTGCGTGCGCCTGTCGCGCTCCGTCCGCCGGTGCTCTGTACCGAGCCAGATACGACAGACGTCGGTGCTGCAGAGCGTGGACATGATGCTGGCC
The DNA here is from genome assembly GCA_035621915.1 of Streptosporangiaceae bacterium. Classification (GTDB taxonomy): domain Bacteria; phylum Actinomycetota; class Actinomycetes; order Streptosporangiales; family Streptosporangiaceae; genus JAJYUU01. The sequence goes on along the minus strand of DASPWG010000093.1, from coordinate 6,898 downwards.
CGGCCCCGCTGCGTTTCGGCGACCCGGCGAAGCGCTTCCGGCAGGTCCCTCGGTGGAAGCTGCCGCAGGCTGTTCGCTGACGTCCCTCGTGCATTCATCGCGAGCTCCTCAACATCTCCTTAACCACAGTTCACTCTGATCACAGCAGTCTTGGGTAGGGACGTTGGTCACTGGGGGCACTGCCGTTTCCCGGAAGTCGGGAACGGTCGCGGCCTTGGTGGCTCAGGAGCCTGGCGAGCCGCGCCGCTCGTCATCGCCGCCTGCGGTCCAGTCGGTAACATCGGCGAGCGGGCGCCGGATCGCCCGTGTCGGCACCGGCAGCCCGTAGCCGATGCGAAGGATCATCTGGGGCTGCTCCGCGCCCGATTGGGGATCGCGCACCAGCCATCCGCTGGCCGTTTCCAGGGGCTGGGTCAGCGGGCACACTGAGACGCCGCGGCAGGTGGCGGTCAGCCACATCCGCTCGAGCGCCTGCCCTGCCGCAAGCCATTCGCGCGGCCCGCCTAGCCGGATCGACAGGACAGCCAACTGCGGATGCTCCTCAAACCATGCATATCGCGCAGCCTCACCCTCGCGGATACGGCTGAAGGCACGGACCGGCTCACGGCCCTCAGGCGACCGGGGACCCAGCGCGCTAGCTGGAATCCCGTCCTGGTCGTGGTCGCCGCCGACCCAGCGCGCCAGCTCAGCGCGGTAGGCGGGATCGGCTAGCAGATCCCGCTCGGCGTCCGCCGCGAGGTCCCGCAGCCTGATCGCCTCGTCATGGGGGCAGTAGTGGACGATGCCGCCCTCGGTCGCCGCCGCCTCGGCGAGCTCAGCCCGGATGCCGGGCGGGACCGGGCGGTTGCTGAATGGCTGCCGGTTGGTCCGCCGCTGTGGGATCGCCGCGTAGAGCTCGCGCTCCCAGGCACTGGCCTCGTGCGAGCGAGCTAGCTGAATACGGGCCAGTAGCAGCGGCTGTGCCGGATCGGGAATCAGGCGGACTGTGCCCTGCAGCCCGAGCGCTGCGGCGGCGATGCGCAGGTTCAGCAGGGCCGCGCCGCATCCGATGTGGGCTGCGCGTCCGTGCGGGTCGGCCGCAGGCAGCAGCCGGGCGGCATCGATGCGCAACTCAATCGCTGCGCCAGCATCCAGCACCCGGAAACGCCATGGCTGAGTGTTGTGCAATGACGGCGCGGCCATCCCCGCAGTCAGCACATCCTCGACCAGCCCGCGAGGCAGGTCCGAGCTGTCAGCTGCGCGCTCGCGGAATCCGTCTTCGGGCCTCACACTGTCACGGTCAGGCCCGTCGGGCAGAACGCCAAGGGCCATTGGTCCTGGCTGGGACTGCCGATAGGCCCCCAGTCATAGCCGCGGCCGCTCGCCGGCTCCTAGCCGGCCCGCAGCCTGACGGATGCGGCGCCGGCACGGCGATTGGTAGCCTCGGCACAATCGATTCCCCGGCAGGCGTGCCTGGGCAGGAGGACAACTAGGGTGGCCGGAAGTCATGACGCACGGCGTCGGCAGGCGGCTCCAGCCACGTTGACGAGCTGGCTGGCGGCGGCCTGGCGGAATGGCGGCAGCCACTATGGCGGTTAGCCCGGTCCCGGTGCAGTGGCGGGACGGCCAGGCGGTCATGTCGTTTCCTGAGCACATTGACGTATCTAATGCGGGCCAGGTCAGGGAGCAGTTGCTGACCATCATCAACCGCGGACCCAGCTCGCTGATCGCGGACATGTCTGCCACCGCATCCTGTGACCATGCAGGGATGGACGCTCTCGCCCGTGCTTACCAGCGCGCGTGCGTCAGCGGCACGCAGTTGAGGCTGGTGGTGACGGCACCGATAGTCATGCGCGTCCTCGGCGTCGAGGGGATAGACAGGCTGATTTCTATTTATCCCTCCGTCGAGGCTGCCCTGGCCGCTGGCGCCCACGCTCCGGCGACGTCGGGAGCATCGAGGGTCGCACCGGCCGGGGCAGGTCAGCTGGATAGAGGCCGGCGCGGAGGCGCTGCCGGGGCGTCCGCCAGTCCGGTGCTGCTATGGCAGCTGATCGATGCGCTGGGCGACGGGCTGGTGCTGACAAGACACGATGGGGAGATCGTGCTCACCAACCATCGTTGCGATGAGATGTTCGGGTATCAGCGAGGTGAGCTGATTGGCCGCCCTGTCGAGTCTCTTGTTCCCGACCGGCTGCGAGCGGCTCATCAGCAGTACCGGGCGGCCTACGCCAGCGCTCCGGTGGCCCGGCCGATGGCCGAGCGGGCGCGCCTGGTCGGAACCAGGAAAGACGGAGGCACCATTCCCGTCGAGATCACCCTGAGCCCGGTACCGACGGCGACTGATCACTTCATCATGGCCGTGGTCCGCGATGCCACCGAGGCGTGGCGGCGGCGTGACCTTGCGGACCTGGCCAAAGCGGCGGCTGCCGAGCAGGCACATCACAGCCAGGAACTGCTGGACCGGGTGGCCGGCAATCTCTTCCAGGTCGGCCTCAGCTTGCAAGCCGCTGCTGAACTGCCCGCGGAGGTCGCGCGCGAGCGCATAACCGAGTCACTGGCCCGCCTCGACGACACGATTCACGAGATCCGCGATCATGCCTTTGCCTAAAGCGCAGCGCGGGATGCCAGGTTCAGGCACGCGCTGCCCAGGCCGACCTGCGTCATTTCCCGCCATCCGCCGCGGGCTGCTCGCAGCCGCTGACGGCCGCAGCAGTGGGATTGTTCTGACCAGCGAGATTGGCCGCAAGCCGGTTGATGAAGTTCCGGATCGTTGCCGCTGCGACGCGCCGCATGATCGCGCGGTCTAGCGCTTCTCCCAGCGGGCCGAGGGGCGGCCGGTAAGCTCCCGTCAGCGCCAGCAGCGTCATTTCCTCGCCAGCGGGTGTCAGCCTGATGTCGGCATCCAGGACCGGGAACAGTCCGCCGCCCGGGCCGGTGGCCTCCCACCGGATAGCCAGCCCTGCCGAGTCCGCCGCCCCCGCAAGATCGGCCACCGGCACGCGGACCAGCTTTGACACGCCCGCGGCACCGACGCGCGTGGCACCGGCCATCCCGTCGCCGTAGGCGTTCTGCGATGTGCTGAGAAGCACGCCGCCCGCAGCGAGGCGCGCAAGCCTGGACCGGGCAGCATCGAAGCTCACGGCCACCAGCACCTCGTCGCCTACGAACATCCCCTCAGTAAACCCGGCGCGCACTAAGCCCAGGCAGAGGACCAAGGTCCTGCGAACATCGCCAGAGGACCTTTGCCCTGCCTTTCGCGCACACCGCGCAGCGCGGACCCGCGGCCTGGCGACGACCCTCGGCAAGGGCCCAAGGTCCCGCCGACTGGGGGCCACTAGCCCGCAGCGAAACTGGCCACTGACCGGCCACCCTGGACCTGATACCCGTGCTCGGCTGAGGAGACCGGAGATGAACAACGTGCTGCATGAGGCCGCTGCCCAGGTGATGGCGACACCGAGCGTGCCGGCGTACGCTCTGCTCGCGGACGGCAGCACGATCGAGATCCGCCACGCCAGTGCCGAGGACGCCGATGCTGTCCGCGAGATGCATGCCAGCCTTTCGCCGGATAATGCTTACTTCCGCTTCTTCAACCTGAGCCCGCAGGCAGCCGAAGGTGAGGCGCGGCGGGTCTGCCGGCCAGGCGATGACCGGCACGCCGCGTTGCTCGCGCTGCTGAGCGGCAGGCTGGTCGGCGTGGCGACCTACGAGGCGACGGACAAGCCAGACCGCGCGGAGATCGCGTTTGCTGTATCGGACGACATGCACGGGCGCGGAGTCGCCACCCTGCTGCTCGAGCACCTCGTATCGCTCGCCAGGCAGCGCAACCTGACCGCCTTCGAGGCCGTGACCCTTTCCGATAACTACGCCATGCAGCGGGTGTTCGCTGACGCCGGCCTTCCGGTCGAGAAGCGGTTCGCCGATGGCGTTGTCGAGCTGACGTTCCTGCTGCCGTCTGCCGACAGCGCGGGCCTGGACAGCTACCTGGACGCCGTCGACGATCGCGCTAGCCGGGCCGAAGCGGCAAGCCTGCGGCACCTGTTCCGGCCGGCGTCCGTGGCAGTCGTCGGCGCGGGCCGGCGGCGCGGGTCGGTCGGCCGGGAGATCCTGCACAATGTCGTTGCTGGCGGGTTCGGCGGTAAGGTCTACGCGGTCAATCCGAGCATGGCATCGATGGAGGGCATCTCCAGCCTCAAGTCCGCCCTCGACCTGCCCCAGGCCGTCGACGTTGCCGTCGTAGCCGTTCCGCCCGGCGACGTGACGAGCGTGGCGGATCAGTGCGGGCGACGGGCAGTCCGCAGCCTCGTGGTTATCACCTCCGGGCTGGGCGACGGCGGCGCTGACCTGATCTCGATCTGCCGTCGCTACGGAATGCGGCTGGTCGGCCCGAACTGCTTCGGCATCGCAGTGCCGGGTGTCCGGCTCAATGCCACCTTCGCGGCCAGCCAGCCCAGTCCTGGCGTGGCAGGCGTGGTGATGCAGTCCGGCGGGATCGGCATCGCGCTGCTTGAGCACCTGGCCAGGCTCGGCATCGGCGTGTCGTCCTTCGCTTCGGTCGGCGACAAGTACGACGTCTCCAGCAACGACATCCTCACCTGGTGGGAGCAGGACGGGCAGACCAGGCTCGCCATCTTGTACGTCGAGTCGTTCGGCAACCCGCGGGCCTTCGCCCGGACGGCTCGCCGCGTGGGCCGTCAGATGCCGGTGCTGACGATCATCGGCGGGAGGTCAGCGGCGGGCCAGCGCGCGGCCGCGTCCCACACGGCGGCGACGGCGACCCCGCTGGTGACGCAGGAGGCCCTGTTTGCCCAGGCGGGTATCGTCGCCACCGACAGCCTCGGTGAGCTGATCGAGGCGGCCGCGCTGCTGTCGTGCCAGCCGCTGCCGGCCGGCCGCCGGGTAGCGATCGTGTCCAATGCCGGCGGCGCGGGTGTCCTGGCCGCCGACGCCTGCGCCGACGCCGGGCTGACGGCCGGCGTGCTGGAAGGCGCCACCCAGCGGCGGCTGGCCAGGATCTTGCCGCCCGGCGCTGCCGTTTCCGGCCCGGTGGACACCACGGCTGGCGTTGGCTCTGAAGCCTTCCGGGCCTGCCTGGAAGAGGTAGCCAGAGACAAGTCGGTAGACGCACTTGTGGTCGTCGGCGTGCCAACGGCGGTCGCCGACCTCACCGCGGCTATCACCTCAGCGCAGGTGGCAAAGCCGATGGCAGTCGCGCTGCTCGACCAGGCCGATGCGGTAACCCTCCTGCCAGCGGGTCGCGCGGCGGGCCATGACGACCGCCGCGTGCCCGCCTACGGCTACCCGGAAAGCGCCGTGACTGCCCTTGCGCATGCCGCCGCTTACCGTGAGTGGCGAGACGCACAGCGCGGCTCGGTGCCAGAGCTGACCGACCTCGACCCGGCGGGTGCCCGAGCGCTGGTCGCGGACTTCCTGGCGCACAACCCAGCCGGCGGCTGGCTGGCCACCGCGGACGCAGTTCGGCTGCTCGGCTGCTACCACATCCCGGTGATCACTACCCGGGTGGCGCGCAGCCAGGCCGATGCCGTTGCCATCGCCGCTGAGCTTGGCCGTCCCGTCGTGCTCAAAGCCGAGGTTGCCGGCGTGCTACACAAAACCGACGCAGGTGCCGTCAAGCTGGACCTGCGCACCCCTGGGGACGTGGCCGCTGCCTACCAGCAGCTCGCCAGCCAGTTCGGCGCTGGCCTGCAGCGCGTGCTCGTGCAGCCCATGCTGGCAAGCGGCGTCGAGACCCTGATCGGCGTGGTGCAGGAGCCGGTCTTCGGCCCGCTGGTGGTCTTCGGCCTCGGCGGAGTGGCGACCGAGGTGCTCGGCGACCATGTCGCCCGGCTTACCCCGCTGACCGACGCCGATGCTGAGGAGATGATCCGCTCTGTGCGAGCCGCGGCGCTGCTCACCGGGCACCGCGGCTCGCCAGCGGTGGACACGGTGGGCCTGGCCGACATGCTCCAGCGGGTCTCGCGGCTGGCCGACGACCTGCCGGAAGTCGCAGAGCTAGACCTCAACCCCGTCTACGCCCGGCCGCAGGATGCTCAGGCCGTGGACGTGCGCATCCGGCTCGCTCCTGCCACTTCACGGGATCCGTTCCTGCGTCAGCTCCGCTGAACCGAGCGGCAGGGCGGAAGATCCTTAAGGAAGATGAGGCCGGCCATGGTCAGCAGGTCTGACAACTGGGATCCACAGCGATGAGCCCAGCTCAGATATCGGTAACGAGCTTGACGGGCTGGCCGGTAATGGCGGCGACGATCAGATAGTCATGGTCATCGCACAAGACGGTCAGGCGCTCTCGCTCAGCGGTGGCAGCTACGAGCAAGTCGACCGCGCCAGCGGATCGATGGCTGCCAAGTTCGGTCATCGCCTGCTGAATATCGCGGGCGCGGTCGTAGGCGCCATCGCGCATCGACACCCAGCAGGTGCTCGTGAAAGCTGAGGGAGGGCGTGTCCTCGCGCTTCGCAAGGTAGGCGCGGAACTGTACCTGGCTTCGCAGTGAGACACCTGCCCAGATCCGTTCGGCCTGGTGCCGCTCGGTTTCGCTGATCGTCTCGGCCAGCGTGAATATCTCCTAGCTTGCGCGCTCGGTAGGAGGAGCACGCCGTCATCGTCGCCGAGGACCAGATCCTCGCGGCTCACGGCCCAATCTCCGACCTGGTGGTCCATGATGATGTTCGTTCCCTTGAGGTGGCCGCGGGCCTGACGATGGATTGACCGGGCTGCGGGCCAGAAGCTTCAGCCAGGATCGGCCGCGCTGACGGCTTGCGGCGCGGGGCGATGCGCCTGCAAGAGCGGGTCGGGTATCCGGTCGCCGAGTCGCAGCATGCCGGCTCCGGTCAGTGCTACCACCAGAGCGCCGCCCCACCAGATGGCGTCGGGTGAGGTTGCGAGCAGCACGCCGCCGACCGCGGG
>DASPWG010000092.1:0-41564 GCA_035621915.1 Streptosporangiaceae bacterium | reverse complement strand
CAGCTCGTCGGCGTGGCCACCTACGAGGTGACCGGCAAGCCAGGGCGGGCGGAGATCGCCTTCGCGGTGTCCGATGACATGCACGGCCGCGGCGTGGCAACGCTGCTGCTCGAACATCTGGTGTCGCTGGCCAGGCGCCGCAACCTGACCGCCTTCGAGGCCGAAACGCTGCCGGATAACTACGCGATGCAGCGGGTGTTCGCCGACGCTGGGCTGCCCGTCGAGCGGCGCTTCGCCGACGGCGTCGTCGAGCTGATCTTCCCGCTGCCCGAGATCGACGACGAGCGCCTCGACAGCTACCTGGACGCGGTCGCGGCGCGCGCCAGCCGGGCCGAGGTCGCGAGCTTGCGGCATCTGTTCGAGCCCGCGTCGATCGCGGTCATCGGGGCTAGCCGCCGTCGCGGGTCGGTAGGCCGGGAGATACTGCACAACATCGTGGCCGCAGGCTTTGCCGGCCAGGTCTACGCGGTCAATCCGCATGGCACCCAGGTCGGCGGCGTTACCTGGCTGCGGTCGGCTGCCGACCTGCCCGACAGCGTGGACGTGGCCGTCATCGCGGTACCGCCCGCGGAGGTACCGGACGCAGCGGCGAGATGCGGCCGCCGTGGCGTGCGGAGCCTGGTAGTGATCACCGCCGGGCTGGGCGCCGCGGGTCAGGAGCTGATCGCGACCTGCCGTGAGCATGGCATGCGACTGGTAGGCCCGAACTGCTTCGGCATCGCGGCTCCGGCCGCCCGGCTGAACGCCACGTTCGCGGCGCGTCCGCCGGAGCGTGGCATCGCAGGCCTGGTCATGCAGTCCGGCGGGATCGGCATCGCGCTGCTCGAGGTCTTCGGCCGCCTCGGGATCGGCGTGTCCAGCTTCGCCTCGGTGGGTGACAAATACGACGTTTCCAGCAACGACATGCTGACGTGGTGGGAGCAGGACCGGCAGACCAGGCTTGCGGTGCTCTACGTCGAGTCGTTCGGTAATCCGCGCGCATTCGCCCGCACGGCAAGGAGAGTTGGCCGGCAGATGCCGGTGCTGACCATCATCGGCGGCAGGTCGGCCGCGGGGCAGCGTGCGGCCGTCTCGCATACTGCTGCCGTCGCGACGCCGCTGCTGACCCAGGAGGCGCTGTTCGGCCAGGCAGGCATCATCGCGACGCACAGCCTGGGCGAGCTTGTCGAGGCCGCCGCGCTGCTTTCCTGCCAGCCGCTGCCGGCCGGGCACCGGGTCGGCATCGTGTCGAATGCCGGTGGTACCGCGGTGCTGGCCGCCGACGCGTGCGCCGATGTCGGCCTCACGGTTGCCACCCTGACGGACGCGACCATGCAGCGGCTGACCAGGCTGCTGCCGCCGGGCGCCACCGTGTCCGGGCCGGTCGACACCACAGCCGCCGTGGGGACCGACACATTCCGTGCCTGCCTGGAGGAGGTCGCCGCGGACGAGACGGTCGACGCAGTCGTGGCGATCGGCGTTCCCACTGCGATCGCCGACCTCAGCACCGCGATCACGGCGGCAGGGATCACCAAGCCGGTCGCGGCAGTGCTGCTTGACCAGCCCGACTCGGTGCGCCTGCTGCGCCGCACCGCTCGCACTGCTGACGCAGACACCGGCGACACAGCCAAGGGCGGCCCGACCGCCGGTGGCCCGGGCACGGGGCGGAGCGGGTCCGGCGAGCCTGCCGATACTGGCCTCAGCCCGGCTGCGCTGATGCCTGCCTATGCATACCCGGAGAGCGCCGTGCGCGCGCTCGGGCACGCGGCCGACTACCGGGTGTGGCGCGACGGCCAGCATGGCCGGGTACCGGAGCTCGAGGGGATAGACGCGGCAGGCGCCCGCGCGCTCGTCGCCGGCTACCTGGCGGACAATCCCGAAGGCGGCTGGCTGCCTGCCAGCGACGCCGGCGCGCTGCTGGCGCACTATCAGGTCCCGGTGCTGGAGACGCGGATCGTCACGTCCGCGGCCGGCGCCGTCGCGGTAGCGACGGAGCTGGGCGGCCCGGTAGTGCTCAAGGCCGAGGCCGCCGGCGTGATGCATAAGACCGAGGCCGGGGCCGTCATGCTCGACCTCCGCACGCCGCAGGACGTGCTGGCGGCCTACGCGCAGCTTGAGGCGCGCTTCGGGGACGGCCTGCGGCGGGTGCTGGTGCAGCCGATGCTGACCGACGGGGTGGAGACCCTGATCGGGGTAGTGCAGGACCCGGTCTTCGGGCCCATGGTGGTGTTCGGGGTCGGTGGCATCGCCGCGGAGGTCCTCGGCGACCAGGTCGCCAGGCTGTCGCCGCTGACGGACACCGACGCCGAGGAGATGATCGGCGGGGTTCGGGCTGCGCGGCTGCTGACCGGTCATCGCGGACTGCCGGCCGCGGACACCGCTGGCCTGGCTGACATGCTGCTGCGGATTTCCAGGCTGGCCGACGAGATGCCAGAGATCGCGGAGCTTGATCTGAATCCGGTCATCGCGCGGTCCAATGACCTATATGCGGTGGATGTTCGTGTTCGCGTCGCGCCGGCCGCGCCCCGCGACCCGTTCCTGCGGCGGCTGCGGTAGCGCGCTGAAAATCTGCGGCCCTGAAGATCCGTCACCTCTTCTGATCGGCGCGCAAAGCGAGCACTATGGCAAAGACGGCGTGGATCGGAGGTGGATCCCCGGTGAAGCGATGCTTCCAGCGCGCCGCTTCCCGCCTCGGCTGGGACGGCAACCCGCTGCGACGGCCCGTTGACCGGGCCGAGTCCGCCGTGGTGACCGCGCTGGTCAGCACCTTCATCGTGGCCTGGCTCGTGCTCAGCGTGCTGGCCGGCCTGGCGACCTACGGAGCGGGTGTCCGGCTGGCGCACGCAGAGCAGGTCCAGCGGCACCCGGTCGAGGCCATCCTGACCGAGAGCGCGTCGCAGGCCGCCGACTCGTCCGCGCAGATCGGGGCAGCGTGGGTGCCCGCCCGGTGGGAGTATCCGCATGGCCACGTGCACAGCGGCATGGTGGCGACCGCACTGAACGCGCAAGCCGGGCAGAAGGTACCGATCTGGGTCAACGTGGCGGGCCAGCAGACGGGGCAGCCGCTGACAACCGAGGGCATCCAGGACCAGGTCATCTTCGCGGTCCTGGTGCTGACCACCGCCATGGCAGTCGTGCTGGCCGCAGCGGTCGGCGGTGTGCGCGTGCTGTCCGACAGGCGGCGCATGGCAGGCTGGCAGAGAGCGTGGGATCAGGTCGGGCCGACCTGGTCCCGGCAGGGGTAGCACGACCCCTGCCCAGCATCTGCTGGAGGGCGCCATGCGGGCATGGGTGGTGGAGAAATGCGGTCCGGTTGACGGGAAGCCGCTAGCGCTGGTGGACCGCCCTGAGCCGGAACCTGGTCCGGGCCAGGTCCGGGTCCGGATCAGCTGCTGCGGCGTCTGCCGCACCGACCTGCACCTAGCCGAGTGCGATCTTCCGCCCAAGCATCCTGAGGTCATCCCCGGGCATGAGATCGTCGGCCACGTCGATGCGCTTGGGCCGGGTGCGGACCGGTTCGCCCTGGGCGAGCGGATCGGCGTGCCGTGGCTGGCCAGAACCGACGGGACCTGCAAGTTCTGCCGGCGTGGCCAGGAGAACCTATGCCTGGACCCGCGGTTCACCGGCTGGGATCAGGACGGCGGCTACGCCGAGGCCTGCGTGGTCAACGAGGGCTACGCCTACCGGCTGCACGAGGCACTCGACGACGAGCACGCCGCGCCGCTGCTGTGCGCGGGCATCATCGGGTACCGCTCGTTCAAGTGCGCCGCGGTGCCGCCAGGCGGCCGGCTCGGCATCTACGGCTTCGGCGCCAGCGCGCACATCATCGCGCAGCTGGCGCTGCGCCAGGGCCTGCGGGTGCACGTGCTCACCAGGGGCGAGGGCAACCGCAAGCTCGCGACCGAGCTCGGCGCGGACTCCGTGGGCGACGCGGCGGACATGCCGCCAGAGCCGCTGGACGGCGCGATCCTGTTCGCGCCGGCAGGCGAGCTGGTGCCGGTCGCCCTGCGGGCGCTTGACCGCGGCGGCACCCTCGCGGTAGCCGGCATCTGGCTGTCGGACATCCCGGCGCTGAACTACGACGCCGAGCTGTTCCAGGAGCGCAAGCTGCGCAGCGTCACCGCGAACACGCGCGCAGACGGCGAGGAGTTCCTCGCGCTGGCGGCCCGGCTCGGAGTGCGTCCCACCACGGTGCCCTACCCCATGGACGCCGCGCAGGACGCGCTTGCGGACCTGGCGCACGGCCGGTACAGCGGCGCCGCGGTCCTGCACAACGACTGAGGTTCTGCACAACGACTGAGATCCGGCGGCACCGCTGATCCCTGGCCTGAGCCCAGAGGTGAGTACTCCTGGTTTGGTTATAGCCAAACCAGGAGTACTCACCAGCACGCCCTGTGCCGCCCGGGCGATCAGGTGACCGTTTGCGGAGCTCCGGTTCGGAAGATCGCCTCGGGCGGCCTGCCGATGACGCCCAGTGGCTTGGCGACATCTTCCAGCGCCTTGCCCTCGGCATCGACGCCGAGGAAGGCTGCGACCAGGCCGCCGACGATCATCGCGCCGGCGCGGGTCACGGGCACACCACGTGAACCCACCTCCGGTCCGCGCGGCGGCGCACCTGGTGAGCCCGCCAGATGACGCCGCCGCACCGGGCGCACGTCTCGCCGGGGGCACGCGCCTCGTGATCCTCGGCCTCTTCTGGCTGGGCCGCAGGCGGCCCGTCGCGATCAGCCTGCCCGGCCATATCGATGTCCCGGCCCCCGAAACCCGGCGGCGTCGTCATGCCGTCCCCCCGCTGGTAGCCCCCGCACCTGCACCGGCGGCCAGTCTCGCACGGTCCCGCCAGACGTCACTGCTCGGCCAGGATTGCCTCCAGCTCGGCCAGCGGATCGCGCACCACCGGGCCGCGCGTCTGCACCACCGCCCTGCGGATCATGCCGCGGAACGGGAACGGCGCGGTATACCCGGCGCCGACCGCCGGTCCCCACTCGTAGCCGCAGGTAAGGCCCACCCCGGTGCCGCTGAATCCGGCCATGGTGAAGCGGGGGATAAGGCCACCCCCGACCTGGACGCCGTCGCACCGCAGCACGCCCGTGCCGCCAGGGCCCTCGCCGGAGCTGAAGTCGTACTCGATCCGGTGCTCGCCCGCCGCCACGAGCGAGCCCGCCTCGATCACGTGCAGTTCCTTGCCGTACAGGTTGTGCACGTACCGGATGCGGCCCGCCAGGATGTGCAGCGACCAGCCGCCGAGCGCCGAGCCCATGGCCAGCAGCACGCCGTCCGCGTCGGCCGCGTCGGCCAGGCTGACGTCGACCACCAGCGCGTGCGACCGGTTGCGCACGTTCGCCGCGACAGACTCCGGCACCGGCGCGCCGCCGGGAAGGTACTCATACTCCGTGCGCGGCGCGCGGCGGTCCGGCTTGGGGTGCACGATCGCCCACAGCGCCCTGTTGTCCAGCGGCAGTACCTGGTTGCGGCCGGCCTCGGCCCACCACAGCTCGATCAGCTGCCGCAGCAGTTCCGGCTGCTGCGCCGCGAGGTCGCGCGACTCCGACAGGTCCTCCGCGACGTGATACAGCTCCCAGGTGTCCTCGTCGAACGGGGCATTGGGATTCTGGTCGTCGTACAGCGGCCCGACCGGGTGGAACGCCACTGCCTTCCAGCCGCGGTGGTAGATGGCGCGCGAGCCGAACATCTCGAAGTACTGCGTCTGGTGCCGTTCCGGCTCGGCGTCACCGCCCGGCGGCAGCAGGTAGCCGAAGCTGGTGCCGTCCAGCGGCGTCTGGGTGATGCCGTCGATCTTGTCGGGCAGGGCGACGCCGGCCAGCTCGGCAAGCGTCGGGAGCACGTCGATGGCGTGGGTGAACTGGTGCCGGATCGCGCCAGCCTGCACTGCGCCGCCGGGCCAGGAGACGATGCACGGGTCGGCGATCCCGCCCTCGTGCACCTCGCGCTTCCAGCGCCGGAACGGGGTATTGCCGGCCATGGTCCAGCCCCACGGGTAGTTGTTGTGCGTGAGCGGCCCGCCGATCTGGTCGATCCTGGCGAACATCTCCGCTGGCGGGGCCGGGTCGATGTTGATCAGCCGCATGTCATTGATCGACCCCTCGGCACCGCCCTCGGAACTGGCGCCGTTGTCGGACACCACGACCACGATGGTGCGGTCGTACTCCCGGCGTTCCCTCAGAAAGGCGAGAATGCGGCCGACCTGCTCGTCGGCGTGCGACAGGAACCCGGCGAAGCATTCCATGAACCGGGCGGCCACGGCCTGCTCGCGGCTGTCGAGCGAGTCGAACGCGGGAACCCAGCCGGGCCGCGGCGACAGCGCGGTGCCGGCCGGCAGCAGGCCCGCGGCGAGCTGGCGGTCGAAGACCTGCGCGCGCCAGGCGTCCCAGCCGAGGTCGAACCGGCCCCGGTAGCGCTCGAGCCAGCGCGGCGGCGGCTGGTGCGGGGAGTGACACGCGCCGGTCGCGAAGTACAGGAAGAACGGCCGGTCCGCGTCGACCGCGCGCAGGTCGCCGAGGAACTCGATGGCGCGGTCGGCGAGGTCCTCGGTGAGGTGATAGCCGTCCTGGATGGACCTCGGCGGGCGGACGCTGTGGTTGTCGTGGAACAGGGCCGGCACGAACTGGTGGGTCTCGCCGCCGTGGAATCCGTACCAGCGGTCGAAGCCGCGGGCGAGCGGCCAGGTCGCGCGGGAGGCGGCCATGTTGGTCTCGTCCTCCGGCGACAGGTGCCACTTGCCGACCGCGTAGGTTGCGTAGCCCGCCGCGCGCAGGATCTCCGGCAGGTAGCCGTTCTCCCGCGGCGGCCTGCCCCAGTAGCCGGGGAACCCGATCGCGAGATCGGCGACCCGGCCCATGCCGCTGCGATGGTGGTTGCGGCCGGTCAGCAGGCATGCCCTGGTCGGCGAGCAGAGCGACGTGGTGTGGAAGTTCGCCAGCCGGACGCCGCCGGCCGCCAGGCCGTCCATGACCGGCGTGCCGATGTCGGATCCGTAGCAGCCAAGCTGCGCGAAGCCCACGTCGTCCAGGACGATCAGCACGATGTTCGGGGCTCCGGGCGGCGCGGCCGGCTGAGGCGGCCACCACGGCTCCGAGTCCCGCCAGTCCTGGCCTATCGTGCCGCCGAACTCGGCTCCCATTGCGGCGTCCTTCCCGCCCAGGTGTTAGGCGCTGCCGGGCAGGACCCAGGATCTCACGCGCACACAGCGTCGTGATTTGGCCTGGAATGCCTGGTCGGCACGGCGCTTGCGTGCGTGCTGAAGCCGGCCGCTGACGCACGCAGTCTGTAGCGTTGGCTCGTGGCTTACCAGCGAGTGAGCTCTGGTGCGATGCGCACCTTCGGGGATGCGGCCCGCTATGTCCTGGGGATCGGCCTGGGAGTCGTGATCCTGGTGCTGCTGTTCGGCAGGCGCGGCGAGCTGCTGGCGTCCTGGCGGCAGCTCGGCCGGGTCAACCTCGGCTGGCTCGCGGTCGCGGCCTGCGCCGAGGCGATGTCGCTGTGGATGTTCGCCTACCTGCAGCACCGGGTGCTGCGGCTCACCGGGACGCGCATCAGGATGCGAGCGCTGTACCTGCTCACGCTCGCCAACGACGCCATCGCCGGCACGGTGCCCGGCGAGCCGGCGGTCTCCAGCGCCTACCGGTACCGCTACTACCGCCGGCACGGCGCGAACGGCGCTGGCGCCGGCTGGACCGTCTTCACGATCCTGGTGGCGCAGGCAATCGGCATGTCGCTGCTGCTGCTCGTCGGCGTCGCGATTGCGCTCGGGACGAGCACGAGCGCCTCGGGGACCGGGCTGACCGTTCTCGGGCTGGTCATCGTCCTTGCGGCCGGGGCGATCCTGATCCGCCGCGATCTGGTGCTGCGCCTGGCCGGGCAGCTCGTGCGCGCCTTCCAGCGGGCAACCGGCCATCCGAAGGGAAACGTCAGCGCCCGGGTGGAAACCACGCTCACACGCATGCGGGAGATCCCGCTGAGCAAGACCGCGACCGCCGGGATCGTCGCCCTGGCGGCCGCCGTGTGGATGTGTGACTTCTGGTGCCTGGTCTGCAGCTTCCGGGCCGTGCACGCGCCGATCCCGTGGGACGGCGTGCTGCTGGCCTACGGCGCCGCGCAGGTGGTCGGGTCGTTCCCCATCGTGCCCGGCGGGCTCGGCATCGTGGAGGGCAGCCTCGCGGTCATCCTGGTCGCATACGGGACGGGCCGGGTGGCGGCGCTGTCGGCCGCCATCACCTTCCGCATCGTCAACTTCTGGCTGGCCATCGCCATCGGCTGGCTGAGCGTCGGCCTGATTGCCTACCGGACTCGCCGCGCCGGACGGCACCGCGCCGGACCGGCATCGGACTCAGACCTCCGGGTCATCGCCGCGCTGCCGCCTGACTAGGCGGTGCGCCCGCCGCGGCGGGCGCACCTAGCCGCTGGCTGCCCCGGCTTCCTCCGGATCCTTCTGCTCGACCAGCTCGCCCTCGATCTGGATCTGGACCTCCTCGCTGACGACCCACCGGCCGTCAAGAACCATGTTGAAGGTCAGGCCGAAGTCACTTCTGTTGATCTTGGTGTGGGCGCTGTAGGCGATCCGGTGCCCCATCATGCCCGGGCCGTTGAACTCGCCGTACTTGCTCACCTCAAGGGTCACCGGCCTGGTCGTGCCCTTGATGGTCAGGTCGCCGTGCAGCAGGTAGGTGTCCTGGCCGGCCGGCTCGACCCCAGTGCTGGAGAAGGTGATGGTGGGATGGTGCTCGACGTCGAGGAAGCTCTCCGAGCGCAGGTCGTTGTCCCTGACCTCGTGATTGGTCTTGATGCTGGCGGCCTGGATGGTGATCTGCACCGAGGAGCTCTCCGGATGCTCGGCGTCGATCTCCGCCGACGCGCTGACCTCGGCGAAGTGGCCACGCACCGTCATCATTCCCAGGTGCTTTGCGGAGAACTCGACCTGCGTGTGGTACGGGTCGAGCTGCCAGTTGCCCATGCCGTTCTCCTTGCTTCGCAAGCCGGCGGCGGCCTTTTCCGCCGCCATTCGCGACCATAGATCTTTGGTCGTCACCTATCACTCCAACCTATCCCGGCGGCATCCGCCGCGAAGGCAGATGATGTGGAGGTAGCCTCCGGAAGGTGTTAGGGTGATTAAGCGAAGATCATCCGCGATGCAGACCATCCAGGACACAGTCCGGTGCTCAGCAACCCCGAGTCTGGTCGGAGGAGCGGCATGCTGGCTATTCCCGTCCCGTGCATCCAGGTCCAGTGGCTGAAGCGTGCCGTCACCGAGGCCTGACCCGTGCTGCTCCTGCGAGGACGCCAGGTCGAATCCGCTGCCCGCGCTGACCAGGTCGCGCCCGCGGCCCTGGCCGCGGGCGTGGCGGCGGTCATTCCGGGCTGGGCGGTGGTCTCGGCTGGGCTGACGCCCGTTGTGCTGACTGCGGGCTGGCTGGTGGCAGGGCTGGTCCAGCCCGTGTCCTACAGCCCGATGCGGCAGACGGTGAGCGTCATGGCAGGACATTCCGGCCATGACCGGTGGATCATGGAAGGCGTCCTGCTGGCGGTGGGGGGCTGCTACCTGGTCACGGCCGCCGGGCTTGCCTGCCTGGACCGGCCCGCGCGGACTCTGCTGGTCGTTGCGGGGGTGTGCAGCGTCGGCATCGCCGCCTCCCCGGTCTCGCCGGGCGGCCCGACCGCTACCCACCTGGCCTGGACCGTCCTCGGCGCGCTGACAATCGCCGTCTGGCCGGCGGTGGCCTGCCGCGGCGGCCCGGTCACTCCCGCGCTGATCAGCGAGCGTGGCTCGCTGCTGGCGAGCGCGCTGTTCCTGGCCATGCTTGGCTGGGTGCTGGTGGAGACCCAGTCCGGCGACATGCTGGGCCTGGCCGAACGGCTGGCCACCTCGACGGCGTCGACGTGGCCGTTCGTCGTGGCGCTGCTGCGGCGCCGCGCGGCCGCGGAGTCCGGTGACCGCGCCGATCAGCCCGACCGGACCCGCCTGTCGGCATGAGGCCGGCCGCCCGGGACATCTCGTTTCGAATTAGAAAAGGGTTCCGTGCGGGCGGCCGGGCGTCACGATGAGCGGAACGCGGCGTAGATAATCGCGGCGATCCGGTCATTCATTTCCTCCGAGGGCATCTTGACCTCGGCGCAGAGCAGGTAGTTGACGCGCTCGAGCATTATCAGGCAGGCAACGGCGGTCAGCTCCGCGTGCGGGCTCGCTTCGCTGCCCTCAGGGGCCTGCACCTTCTGCGCGGCGGTCATGCCCTGGGTCATCGCCTCTGCGACCTTGAACAGCAGCTGGAGGCCATCGCCGTAGACTTCCTCGCCGACGATCTCGGACTGGCTGAGAATGCGGAACACCGTGGCGTGCACGGCGTAGAGATCGCTGAAGCGCTGCACCCAGCGGCGCAGCGCGGCCCGGCCCGCGTCGTTGCCGGTGACGACAGGGAACTCGTCGGCAATGATCGCGATGTCCTGCAGCGCGTCCTGCAGCAGCGTCCGGAACAGGTCGTCCTTGTTGGCGAAGTACAGGTAGAACGTCCCGTGCGAGGTGTTCGCGCGGCGGACGATGTCCTCGACCCTGGCGGCCTGGAGCCCGACCTCGTCGAAGACCGCCAGCCCAGCTTCCAGCAGCCTGCGCACAGTCTGCCGCCCCTGCGCGCCAAGGCCGCGCTGCTTGGCCGGGATGCCGCCGCTCAGGGAGGGACGGTGCGGCGGGGCCGTGTCAGCGGACTGGGCGCCCTTGGGGCGCGGACTGCCGGTGTTGTGGTCAGCCGCCATACTGGCCGACCCGGCCGGCCGAATTAACGGGCCGCGCCGAGCACCACCCTCCGACCCCGCGTCGCGCAGGGTTGTAATCTTGCGGCCTTCGCTGGGGCTGCCTGCCGGTCCGATCGTCGTTCGGTCCGGCGAACCCAGCCTGGGATCCCGGCTCATGGTGGCGACACTAACGTGCCGCCTACCCGCGGAACAATCCGGCCCGGCGGGCAACTCCCGCGAGCAGTCCAGTGGCCCTGGCAGCCGGCGCGCAGGCGCGCCGGGCCGCGGTTAGCGGCGGGGCGGATGTGGCTGCCAGGCCGGGGCCTTCACGGCAGCCAGGCCGGGGTTTTCGCGGCCGCCGGCCTGACCGGGGCGGCTGGGGGCCCAGACGGCAGCGGTGGCACCCGCGCGCCACGCGCTGTAAGTTTTCCGTCTCCCAAACCTGGATAAATCCTCTATTGATTTCTGATGAAAGCAACATAGAGTAATTCCTGCTTTTGTAGCGTCTCTCGGCGGGAGCAGTCGGCTATGCCCGGTACGTTTGGCCTTGCGCGTTGCGCGGGAGGCGCGTGCGCACGGGCGGGGCGGCTGGCCGGCCGGCGCCATGATCTATCGCGTGCCTGCGGTGGAACGCTGAAACTGGAACCGCGCTCGGCAATTCGGAATGTCATTTCCGGTTACTAAGCGTTCATGTGACGCCTATATCAGGTGACGCTGACGTCATTGTTTGCTTTGCATCAAATTCCGAAGCATGCCGCAATAGAGATCATGACGCGCGACCGGGCTGGAGCAAGCGCATGCCTCGCCGCGGCTGGGCAGGCCCCGCCGCGGAAGCTGGTGGCTGAGCAGGCGCTGGAGCCGGAGGTGGCTGTGCAGGTCCCGCCGCCCGAGGCGGCCCGGCAGGCACTGCCGGAGGCGGCCCCCCCGCGAGGAGCGCGGGAGGCAGCAGCTTCGCGCGGAGTGCGGCAGGTGGCGGAAACGGGTATCAGGCGGGAATCTGTCGTGCCTGATGTCGGCCGGGAACCAGGAGCAGCCACCATTAAAGCGGACGCAACGGATACTGGTGCGCTGCATGCGATATACGCTGGCGCGCCTGACAAGGCAGGTCAGGAGAACTTCCCGGTCGCGCTGCGGCTGCTGCCCCGCAGATACCGCGAGTACCTGCTGGCGGTCTACGGCTACGCCCGCGTCGTCGACGATGCCGGCGACCTGGCGCCGTCAGGGCAGCGCGGCGAACTGCTGGCCGGGCTAGCCGCCGACGTGCGCCGCCTGTACGGCACGGCTGCAGGCGGGGACGGCCGGCCGCCCGTGCTTCCGCCCGTCCGCGACCTGGCCGGAGTGGTGCGCGACTGCCAGCTCCCGATCGACCCCCTGCTTGACCTGATCAGGGCAAACGAGCAGGACCAGGTTGTCACGCGGTACGAGACGTTCGAGGAACTGCTCGGCTATTGCCGGCTGTCGGCCAATCCGGTCGGGCGCATTGTGCTGCATGTTTTCGGCGCCTATTCGCCGCAGCGGGCTGAGCTGTCGGATGCGATCTGCACCGGCCTGCAGCTTGCCGAGCACTGGCAGGACGTGGCCGAGGACCTGCGGGCCGGGAGGGTCTACCTGCCGGCCGAGGACATGCGCCGTTATGGCTGCACGG
The DNA here is from genome assembly GCA_035621915.1 of Streptosporangiaceae bacterium. GTDB lineage: Bacteria > Actinomycetota > Actinomycetes > Streptosporangiales > Streptosporangiaceae > JAJYUU01. The sequence goes on along the minus strand of DASPWG010000092.1, from coordinate 29,200 downwards.
AAGACGACCTGCGGTCGCCGCGGGCGCCGGACCGGGTGCGTCAGCTCATGGCGTTCCAGGTGCGCCGGGCTGGCGACCTCATCAGCGCCGGCGCGCCGCTGATCGGGACGCTGCACGGCGCGCCGCGCGCAGCCGTCGCCGGGTACGTGGCCGGCGGCCGGGCGGCCCTGGCCGCCATCGCCGCGGCCGGTTACGACGTGCTGGCCTCGACGCCGCGGCCGGGAAAGGGCCGCACGGCGGCGGAGATGATCGCAGCGTTTGCGCGGGCCAGGTGACTCAGATGACTGGCGCAGGTAACCGGGTGACTGGCACCGTGACGGAGACGGCGGACGTCCAGGCTGCCTACCGGCAGTGCGAGACGATCACGCGGCAGCAGGCCAAGAACTTCGCCTACGGGATTGCCCTGCTGCCGGCGCCGAAGCGGCGCGCGCTGTCCGCTGTCTACGCCCTCGCCCGCCGCATCGACGACATCGGCGACGGGACGCTGCCGCAGGCCGAGAAGATTGCCGAGCTCGCGGCCGCGCGCGAGTCGGTCGCTCAGCTAGCGTCCGGCGGGACCGCCGCGGACGCCGTGGCAGCGGGTGACCCCGTGCTGCTCGCGCTACAGCACGCCGCGCAGCGGTTCCCGATCCCGGTTGCCGCCTTCGGAGAGCTCATCGACGGCTGCGAGGCCGACGTGCGCGGCACTCGTTACACGACGTTCGGCGAGCTTGAGCACTACTGCCGGTGCGTGGCGGGGTCGATCGGCCGCCTGTCGCTTGGCGTCTTCGGCAGCAGCGATCCCGCGGCCGCCGAGCCGCTGGCCGACGACCTCGGCGTCGCCCTGCAGCTGACCAACATCCTGCGCGACATCACCGAGGACCTGGGCAACGGGCGCGTGTACCTGCCTGCCGAGGACCTCCGCAAATTCGGCTGCACCCTGACCGCGGCCGGTGACGGTCACCCGGCCTCGATGTCCGGCCAGATGACCGAGCTGATCCGATTCGAGGCGAGCCGGGCGCGGGACTGGTATGACTCCGGGCTGCGGCTGCTGAGGCTGCTTGACCGGCGCAGCGCGGCCTGCACCGGTGCGATGGCAGGCATCTACTCCAGGCTGCTCGACCACATTGCCGCGCAGCCGCGGGCGGCGCTGGAGCACAGGATGTCGCTTCCGGCCAGGCAGAAGGCGGTGATCGCGCTGACCGCGCTGGCCGGGCTGGCCAGGCCGGGGCGGGGGAGCAGCGACGGTCAGACCGAGCTTGGCGCGCCTGCGCGGCCCGCGGAGCCCGCCCCCACGCGGAGCCAGCCATGACGAGCCCGGCGATGGCAAGCGCAGCCGCGACGAGCCCAGCCGCGACGCCGCGCCGCGTCCTGGTCGTCGGCGGCGGGCTGGCGGGCATCACCGCCGCCATCGCGCTGCGCGAGGCCGGCCTCGGCGTGACACTGCTGGAGGCGCGGCCGAGACTAGGCGGCGCCGCGTCCTCGGGCGCCCGCGGCTCGATGATGATCGACACTGGCCAGCACGTGTTCCTGCGCTGCTGCCAGGCCTACCGGGAGCTGCTCGCCACGCTGGGCGTAACCGGCTCGGTGACGATCCAGGACCGCTTCGACGTCACGGTGCTGTCTGCGGACGGCACCGCCAGGCTGCGGCGCAACGCCCTGCCCAGCCCGCTGCACATGGCCGGCTCGCTCGCGGGCTACCGGCTGCTGTCGCTGCCGGAGCGGCTGCGCGTCGGCCGCGCGGCCATCGCGCTGGCGCGGGCCGATCCTGGCAGGCCCGAGCTTGACCGGGCGCGGCTCGGCGACTGGCTTTCCTCGCGCGGGCAGGACGAGCGAGCCCGCCGCAGGCTCTGGGACCTGTTTATCGTCTCCGCGCTCAACATCGCGGGCGACGACGCCAGCGTGCCGCTGGCCGCGACAGTGATCAAGACCGCGCTGCTCGGCGCCAAGGATGCCGCTGACATCGGCATGGCCACGGTCCCGCTGAGCCAGCTGCACGGCACCGCCGCGTCGGCGCTGCTGTCCAGGCTCGGCGCGAAAGTGCGGCTGCGGACCAAGGTCGCGGCGATAAAGCCGCAGCCCGGCGGCGGCCTCGCGGCCGTGCTCAGCGACGGGCGAAGCGAGCCCGCCGACTGCGTGGTGCTCGCTGTTCCCGCCAGCCACGCGGCGCGGCTTGGCGCGTCGGCCGGGATCACGGCGGCGGCGAAGTGGGACCGGCTCGGCTACTCGCCCATCGTGAACGTGCACGTCGTCTACGGCCAGCGGGTCACCAGGCTGCCGTTCGCCGCGGCGGTGGACTCGCCGGTGCAGTGGGTGTTCGACAAGACGCGGCAGGCGGGCGTGGAGTCCGGCCAGTACCTGGCGGTGTCGCTGTCTGCCGCGGACAGGTACGTGGACGCTCCTGCCGCGGCGCTGCGGCAGGAGTTCCTGCCCGCCCTGGAGCGGCTCTTCCCGGCGGCCGCCCAGACGACCGTTACCGATTTCTTCGTCACCAGGGAACGCCATGCGACGTTCCGGCAGGTACCGGGGAATGCCGGGCTGAGGCCCGGTGCCGCGACCTCGGTGCCTGGACTTGTGCTGGCCGGTGCGTGGACCGACACCGGCTGGCCCGACACTATGGAGGGTGCCGTGCGAAGCGGGCATAACGCCGTCAGTGAGGTAATGCGGCAGCTGGCCTGGCTGCCTTCGGCAAGCCAGGCGACTGCGCAGGTCACGGCGGGGCTAGGTGCCCCATGACCATCACGATGCCGGCCGGCGTGCAGGTAGCCAGGGACCTGGTGAGCCCGGCGATAGGCGGCGCCGTGCGCAGGCTCAGCCCAGGCGTCCGCGAGGTAGCCGCGTACCACCTCGGGCTCGCTGATGCCGAGGGCAATCCGGTAGCAGGCGGCGTGGGTAAGGCGCTGCGGCCCGCGCTCGCGCTGCTGTCAGCCCGGGCGGCCGGGTCACCGCCTGAGCGGGCCGTCAGCGCGGCCGCGGCGGTGGAACTCGTGCACAACTTCTCGCTGCTGCACGACGACATCATGGACGGAGATACCGAGCGCAGGCACCGCCCGACGGCGTGGACCGTGTTCGGGGTCGGCCCGGCGATACTCGCCGGCGACGCGCTGCTCGCGCTCGCCCAGGACGTGCTGCTGGAGACGCCGCCGAACGGCGTCTGGGCGGCCCGCTGCCTGGCGGCCGCGGTGCAGCGGCTGATCGCCGGCCAGTACAGCGACCTGGCCTTCGAGCGCCGCGATGACGTCCTGGTGGCCGAGTGCCTTGACATGGAGGCGGACAAGACCGCGGCGCTGATGGCGTGCGCCTGCAGCATCGGCGCGATCTACGTTGGCGCCGAGCCCGGCCTGGCGATGCACCTGGCCGAGTTCGGCACCAACGCGGGCCTGGCCTTCCAGATGGTTGACGACCTGCTCGGCATCTGGGGCTCGCCGGAGGTCACCGGCAAGCCGGTCGGCTCGGACCTGCGGGCCAGGAAGAAGTCGATGCCCGTGGTCGCCGCGCTGACCAGCGGCTCGGAGGCGGGCCGGGAACTCGCGGCGCTCTTCGCGGGGCCCGGCGAGCTGACGGAGGGTCAGGTCGCGCGCGCGACCGAGCTCGTGCAGGCGTCAGGCGGGCGGGACCAGACCGAGTCGGTGGCGGAGAAGGCGCGGGCGGCCGCGTTCACCGCGCTGAGCGAGGCGCAGATGCCAGACGAGGTGAGGGCGGAGTTTGCCGGCATCGCCGAGTTCATCACCGCCCGGCAGTGGTGACCGGGCACCGGGACGTGACCAGAAAAGCGGACGACCGACGAGGGAAACGGGAGTGACCACAGAAGCCAGCGTGACGGCAGCGAGTGAGCCTGAGTACGCCCGCAGGCCCGAGTCCACCGGTGTGCCCGAGCCGGCAGGCCTGGACGGCGTGCGCGCGGCACTGGACCGCGCGGTCGGCCACCTGACCGGCCTGCAGGACAGCGAGGGCTGGTGGCGCGGCGAGCTCGAGACCAACGTCACCATGGATGCCGAGGACCTGCTGCTGAGGGAGTTCCTCGGCGTCCGTACCGACGAGCTGACGGCCGCTGCGGCGCGGTCGATCAGGTCACGCCAGCGGGCGGACGGCACCTGGGCGAACTCGCACGACGGCGACGCCGACCTGTCGACGACCGTCGAGGCCTACGTGGCACTGCGGCTGGCCGGCGACTCGCCGCAGCAGCCGCACATGGCGCGGGCGGCAGCCTGGGTTCGCAACCGCGGCGGGATCGCCGCGACGCGTGTCTTCACCCGCATCTGGCTCGCGCTGTTTGGCGAGTGGTCGTGGGACGAGCTTCCGGCAATGCCGCCGGAGCTGATCTACCTGCCGCGCTGGTTCCCGCTGAACGTCTACGACTGGGGCTGCTGGGCGCGCCAGACGATCGTGCCGCTGACGGTCGTGTGCTCGCTGCGGCCGGTGCGGCCGCTCCCGTTCAGCGTGCCCGAGCTGCACCGCGATCCCGCTGCCCCGGCAGCGGAACGCCAGGACCGGACGGCACCGGCCCGCGCGACCGACGCCGACGCCTGGAGCAGGGCGTTTGGCGGCCTTGACAGGGTTTTGCATGGCTATCAGCGCATGCTTGCCCATCGCGGCGCCGGAGCAGGCCTGCGCACGGCGGCATTCCGGCGGTGCGCGGAGTGGATCATCGCGCGGCAGGAGCGGGACGGGTGCTGGGGCGGCATCCAGCCGCCGTGGGTGTACTCGCTGATGGCGCTGCACCTGCTCGGGTACGGGCTGGACCACCCGGTGATCAGCAAGGGGCTGGCAGGGCTTGACCGGTACACGATCTGGGAAGACAGCCCCGATGGGATCGTGCGCCGGCTGGAGGCTTGCCAGTCGCCGGTGTGGGACACGGTGCTGGCCATGATCGCGCTGCGCGACGCCGGCCTGCCCGCCGACGACCCGGTGCTGCAGCGTGCCGCGCTCTGGGTCACCGACGAGGAAATACTCGGGCCAGGTGACTGGCAGGTGCGGCGGCCTCGTCTCGCGCCGGGTGGGTGGGCCTTCGAGTTCGACAACGACGGCTATCCGGACGTCGACGACACCGCCGAGGTGGTCCTGGCGCTGCGCCGCGTCGCGCTCCCGGCAGGAGCGCTGGCAGGCCGGGCGTCCGCGGCCATCCAGCGCGGGCTGGCGTGGCTGACCGGTATGCAGTCGCGCGACGGCGGGTGGGGCGCCTTCGACGCCGACAACACCAGGACACTGGTGACCAAGCTTCCGTTCTGCGACTTCGGCGAGGTCATCGATCCGCCGTCGGCAGACGTCACCGCGCACGTGGTCGAGGCGCTGTGCGCGGAGGGCCTGGCCGGGACGCCGGCCGTGCGCAGGGGAGTGACATGGCTGCTGCGGGCGCAGGAGCCGGACGGATCGTGGTTTGGCCGCTGGGGCGCCAACTACGTGTACGGGACCGGGGCGGTCGTGCCCGCCCTCATCAGCGCTGGCGTGCTGCCCGCCAAGCCGTGCATCAGGCGCGCGGTGAGCTGGCTGGTCGCGCACCAGAACCCCGACGGCGGCTGGGGCGAGGACCTGCGGTCCTACGATGACCCCGCCTGGGCCGGGCGCGGGGAGTCGACGGCCTCTCAGACCGCGTGGGCGCTGCTGGCGCTGGTAGCCGCGGGCGGCGAGGACGCCATGCACAGCGCCGCACGGGGCGCCGCGTGGCTGGCCGGCACTCAGCGGCCGGACGGTACCTGGGACGAGCCGCAGTTCACCGGCACCGGCTTTCCCGGCGACTTCTACATCAACTACCACCTGTACCGGCTGGTGTTCCCGGTGAGCGCCCTCGGCCGGTACCTGGAAGCAGCGCGATGACCAAGCTGACGATCTGCGCGCCGCTGGCCGTCGAGGCCAGGGCGCTACGGCGCGGCCTGCGCGGCCAGGCCGGAGCGTCGCCCTCCGACGTGATCAGGACCGGCTACGGGCCCAGGCGCGCGGCGGCGGCGGCCGCCGCGATCGCGCAGTCAGCGCCGGACGCCCTGGTGGTCGGCGGAGTCGGCGGCGGCATCGACGCCGGGCTGCGAGTCGGTGACCTGGTCGTCGCCTCGCAGGCCAGCTACCAGGGCTCGACCGTGAGCTGCCCGTCCGCGCCGCTGCTCGCCGGCGAGCTGCGGCGGGCCGGACTGCGCGCCCAGGTTGGCCCGATCGTCACGGTCGACCACGTGCTGCGGCCGCGCGAGCTCGCGGCGGCCGGGAGCAGCGGGGCGATCGCGGTCGACATGGAGACCGCGCCGCTGCTGGCCGCGGCCGCGGGCAGCCCCGCGGTGGTGGTGCGGGCGATCTCGGATACTCCCGCGCACTCGATCCTGAGCCCGCGCATCGTCACCGACGGCATCGCCGCGCTGCGGTCGCTGCGGATGGCGGCTCCGGCGCTGGCCAGCTGGGCGGCCGCCTGCGGGCCGCGCAAGGTGGTGCTCGCCGCGCCGCGGTCGTTCTGCGCGGGCGTGGAGCGGGCCATCGAGATCGTCGAGCGGGTGCTGGAACAGCACGGGCCGCCGGTGTACGTGCGCAAGCAGATCGTGCACAACGCCGCGGTCGTGGCCGAGCTGGCCGGCAAGGGCGCGGTATTCGTGGACGAGCTCTCCGAGGTTCCAGACGGCGCGATGACCGTGTTCTCCGCGCATGGCGTCTCGCCCGAGGTGCGGCATGAGGCGGAACGCCGCGAGCTGCAGACGGTGGACGCGACATGCCCGCTTGTCTCCAAGGTGCACGCGGAGGCACGGCGGTTCGCCGCCGATGGCTACCTGGTCGCGCTCATCGGGCACGCCGGACACGAGGAAGTCGAGGGCACCCTGGGCGAGGCGCCGTCGTCGACCGTGCTGGTCGAGACTGCCGCCGACGTCGCGCGGCTGCAGCCGCCCGACCCGGCCAAGGTGGCCTACCTGATGCAGACCACGCTGTCGGCCGATGAGGCGGCGGGCGTGGCCAAGGCCCTCACCGACCGCTTCCCGGCAGCGCGCGGCCCCGGCAGCGACGACATCTGCTACGCCACCACTAACCGGCAGGTCGCTGTCCGGGCGATCGCGGCGGAGTGCGACGTGGTGCTGGTGGCCGGCTCGGCCAATTCGTCGAACTCACGCCGCCTAGTGGAGACCGCGGAGCGGGCGGGCACGGCGGCCTACCTGGTCGACGGGCCTGAGGACATCGAGCTGGCCTGGCTGGCCGGCGCCGGGGTCGTCGGGGTGACCGCCGGCGCGTCCGCGCCGCCTGCCGTCGTCGGCCAGATCATCCATGCCTTGTCCGGGCTCGGCCCGGTCGAGGTCACCGAGCGAGCGGTCGCGCTGGAATCCGTGCAGTTCGGCCTGCCAAAGGAGGTCAGGAAGCCATGACGATGCCGCTGCGGCAGAGCCTGCGGGTAGCCAGCTACCTGCTGCGCCAGAAGCTGGCCGGGCGGGAGAAGTTCCCGCTCATCGTCGAACTCGAGCCGCTGTTCGCCTGCAATCTCAAGTGCGCTGGCTGCGGGAAGATACAGCAGCCGGCCAGCCTGCTGAAGCAGCGCATGCCGGTGGAGCAGGCCCTGGCAGCCATCGAGGAGTGCGGCGCGCCCATGGTCTCGATCGCGGGCGGCGAGCCGCTTATGCACCCGCAGATCGACGTGCTCGTCAGCGAGCTGATCAAGCGCAAGAAGTACGTCTTCCTGTGCACGAACGCCCTGCTGATCCCGAAGAAGCTCGATAAGTTCCGGCCGTCGCCGTACTTCGCCTGGGCCGTGCACATCGACGGCCTGCAGGAGCGGCACGACGAGTCGGTCTGCAAGGAGGGCGTGTTCGAGCAGGCCGTGGAGGCGGTCAGGGAGTGCCAGCGGCGCGGCTTCCGGGTCACCACGAACACCACGTTCTTCAACACCGACTCACCGCAGAACGTGATCGACGTGCTGAACTACCTCAACGACGACCTCAAGATCGACCAGATGATGATCTCGCCTGGCTACGCTTACGAGAAGGCCCCCGACCAGGAGCACTTCCTCGAGGTGGAGGCCACTCGGGAGCTGTTCAAGAAGGCGTTCGCCGACGGCAACCGCAAGCGCTGGCGGCTCAACCACTCGCCGCTGTTCCTCGACTTCCTCGAGGGCAAGGTCGACTTTGGCTGCACCGCGTGGGGAATCCCTTCGTACTCGCTGCTCGGCTGGCAGCGGCCCTGTTACCTGATGGCCGACGGGTACGCCAAGACCTACGCCGAGCTGATCGAGACCACGGACTGGGAGCGTTACGGCCGCGGCAAGGACCCGCGCTGCGCCAACTGCATGGCGCACTGCGGCTACGAGCCGTCCGCCGTGCTGGCCACCACGGCGTCGCTGCGCCAGTCGATCCGGGCGCTTCGCGGCGGCTGACCACTCGGGGTTCAGGCCGGCCGCGGCGTCAGGCCGCGGCCGGCATGTATCGGCGCGCCGGTTGCGGGTAGGCCCGTCCAATGGCAGTCAGCGTGACCGAGACGGAGGCCAAGTACGAGACCGACGAGCAGCTTGACCCGCGTGTCCTGCAGCGAGTGCCGGGTGTAGCCGAGGCGAGGGTCGAGGGCGAGCAGGAGCTGCGAGCCGAGTACTTCGACACCGGCGACCTGAGGCTGATCCGGGCCGGCATCACCCTGCGGCGCAGGACCGGCGGCACCGACAGCGGCTGGCACCTCAAGCTGCCGGCCGGGCCGCAGACACGGCAGGAAATCCGGCTCCCGATCGGCCCCGCGGTGCAGGAAGTGCCGGCCGAACTCGCGGACCTGGTGCAGGCGTGGGCCCGCGCCCGCAGGCTGCGAAAGGTCGCGACCGTCATTACCAGGAGACGGGTCATCACGCTGGCAGACGACGCCGGCCAGTCGCTCGCTGAGGTAGCCGACGACGAGGTCTCCGGGCTGCGCGAGAACGATCTCGCGTCGGTCACCAGCTGGCGTGAGGTCGAGGTGGAGCTGACGGGCGGCGGCCGGCGCCTGCTGGCCGCGGCGGACGAGGTGCTGCGGGAAGCCGGCCTGCGCCGGGCAGGCTACTCGGCCAAGCTCGAGCGGGTGCTTGGCGTCCCCGACGTGACAGCGCAGCATGCCCCCGAACTCTCGCCGTCGGCACCCTCCGCCCGGGTCGTCACTGCCTACCTGCGCCAGCACGTACACGCGCTCGTCACGATGGACCCCATGGTGCGCAGGCGCGAGCCAGATGCCGTGCACCAGATGCGGGTTGCCAGCCGCCGCCTGCGCAGCACGCTGCGCAGCTTCGGCGCGATCGTGAGTGGCAGCGCAACCGCGGACGTCGCCGCCGAGTTGCGCTGGCTCGGGCACGTGCTCGGCACCGCTCGCGACGCCGAGGTACAGGCCCGCCGAATCCGCGGGTGCGCGGAGCACACCGATGTCGAGCAGTTGCTCGGGCCGGTGCAGGCGCGCATCCAGGCGCATTTCGCCAGGGCCGGCGCTGCCGCCATGGCAGACGTGCTGGCGGCGCTGCGGTCTAGGCGTTACTACGCGCTGCTTGACCGGCTCGACGCGGTGATCGCCAGCCCGCCGCCCGGCCCGCAGGCCGCCTCGCCCGCGCGGAGGGGCATACCGGCCGCGGTGCGCGGCAGTGACCGCAAGGCCAGGCGCCGCATGCGCAGCGCCTGGCGCGCGCCAGCCGGACCAGCCAGGGACGCTGCCCTGCACCAGGCGCGGAAGGCGGCCAAGCAGGCCAGGTACGCCTGCGAGGCAGCGGCGCCGGTCGCGGGCGGCAGCGCGCGCCGCCTCGCCAGGCGGATGAAGAAGCTGCAGACGGTGCTCGGCGATCACCAGGACACCGTGGTCGGCCGACACCTCGCGCGGCAGCTGGCGGTTGAGGCGCACGCGGCTGGCGAGTCCGCGTTCAGCTACGGGCTGTTCTACGAGCGCGACGCCTGGCGGGCGGCGCAGCTCCAGGCCCGAGCCGGGAAAGCCTGGCAGAAGGCCGCCAGGCCCCGGCTCCGGCGCTGGCTGTAAGGCCGTCCCGCGCGTGCCGTTCTAGCGGCCCGAGTCCGCCCAGGCCTGCGCCAGGGCCTGGCCGATCACCTCGGCAGGCTGGGCGCCAGAGATGCCGTAACGGCGGTCTATGACGAAGAACGGGACCCCGGTCGCGCCGAGCGCATGCGCGGTCTGCTCGTCGGCGGTCACCTCGTCGGCATACTCGCCCGAGTCCAGCACCTTGGCGGCCTCGTCAGCGTCCAGCCCGGCTTCGGCCGCGAGGAGCGTCAGCGCCGCGTGGTCGAAGACCGATTCCTGGTCGGTGAAGTAGGCCCGGTGCAGTCGTTCCATCAGCTCGGCCTGCCTGCCGCGCACCCTAGCCAGCTGAATCAGCCGGTGCGCGTCCCTGGTGTTGCCGCTGCGCAGGCCCGCCATCCGGAACGTGAGCCCGTCGCCCGCTGCGCGCTCCTCCATCTGGCGCTGCACGTCCTCCGCCTGCTGGGGCGTCATGCCGTACTTGCCTGCCAGCATGTCCACCACGGGCGTGGTTTCACCCCTCGGTGCCGACGGGTCGAGCTCGAAGGACCGGTACACGACCTCCACGTCGGCGGAGTGATCGAAGGCCGCCAGCGCCCGCTCGAAACGCCTCTTGCCCAGGTAGCACCAGGGGCACACCACATCAGACCAGATCTCTACTTGCATGGTGATGGCTAACGCACGGCCTGGGCGGCATCTTCCCCGGCGCCGGGTCAGCCGGTGTTCTGCAGGCCCGCCGCCACTCCGTTCACGGTCAGCAGCAGGAAGCGCTCAAGCGCCGGCTGCTCCTGCGGGATCTCGCTGGCCCGCAGGGCAGAGAGCGCGCGGAGCTGCAGGTGGGACAGCGCATCCACGTACGGGTCGCGCAGGGCCACGGCCCTGGACAGCACCGGCCGGTCCGCCAGCAGCCTGCTGTGCCCGGTGACCTGCAGCACCAGCTCCGTGGTCAGGTCGTACTCCGCCAGCACCCGGCTGGCCAGCCGGTCATTGCCGCCGAGGGCGAGGTAGCGCATGGCAATGCGCCGGTTTGTCTTTGCCAGGCTCATCTCGGCGTTGTCCAGCAGCACCGCCAGCAGCGGCCAGTCGCGGTAGGCGGCGCGGACGCCGTCGAGGCCGGCCTGGCCGCCGATGGCCGCAGCCAGCCCGCTGCCCAGGCCGTACCAGCCGGGCAGGTTGACCCTGGTCTGCGACCAGGCAAACACCCAGGGAATGGCGCGCAGGTCCGCCAGCCCGGTGGGCGCTGCGAGCCCCCGCCTGGCCGGCCGGGAGCCAAGCCGCAGGCTGCCGAGCTCGGCCAGCGGACTCAGCTGGGCAAACCACTCGGCGAATCCCTCGGCGCCGACCAGGGACTGGTAGGCGGCACGGGCCGCGCGCTCCAGCGGCCCGGCCACCGGGGTGAAGGCTGCCGCCGGATCCGCGTCCGGGGGCACGGAACGGGCCAGCACGGGGTTGGCCGGCACGGGGCGCGGGTCGGCCGAGGCCAGCAGCACCGCCGATGTGACCTGCTCCAGGTGCCGCTGCCCGATGGCCGGGTGCCCGTAGCGCGCGAAGATGACCTCGCCCTGCTCGGTCACCTTGAAGCGCCCGCCGACCGAGCCGGGCGCCTGCGCCAGCACCGCCCGGCCCGCGGGACCGCCGCCGCGGCCGAGCGCGCCGCCGCGACCGTGGAAGAGCACCAGCGTGATGCCCTGGGCAGCGGCCCACCTGGCCAGCCGCAGCTGCGCGTCGAACAGCCGCAGCGTGGCGCTCACCATGCCGAGTTCCTTGGCCGAGTCGGAGTAGCCGAGCATGACCTCGAGGCGCCTGCCGGTGGCGGCCAGCCGCTGCGCCACCGGCTCCAGGGCGATCATGTCGGTCAGCACCGGCACCGCATGCGCCAGGTCGTCGCCGCTCTCGAACAGCGGGACCACGTCGAGAACGGGCGGTTGCGCCGGGCAGGCTCGCGCTGCCAGGTCGTACACCGCGGCGATGTCCGCGGCCGAGGTCGTGAAGCTGACGACGTAGCGGCGGCAAGCGCTGAGCCCGTGCCGCCGCTGGATCGCCGCGATGGCGGCGAACGTGGCGAGGACTTCCGTGGTCTGCGCCGATTGAGGCAGCCCGGCCCGCAGTTCCCGCAGCGCCGCGGCGTGCACCGCGCTGTGCTGGCGCACCTCGAGCTCGGCCAGGTGGAACCCGAATGTCTCGGCCTGCCAGATCAGGTGCTGCAGCTCCCCGTAGGCCTGCCGGGGCGCGCCCGCGCTGACCAGGCACTGCTGGACCAGCCGCAGGTCGGCCAGGTAGCCGGCGGCTGAGGCGTAGGCCAGCGGGTCACCCTCCGAGCCGAGCCGGGTTGCCTGCAGCCGCTGCGCGACGTACAGCAGGAACGTGCGGAACGGCTCGTCCAGGGACCGCGCGGTCAGCTCGCCGACACGGCCGGGCCACGCGGTCGCGACGGTGGTGAGGGCGGCCCGCAGCTCTGCGCCGGCCGGCTCTGCGCCATCCTCGCCCGGCGGGCCGGAGTCGATGGTCAGCGACCGGCCGATCCTGGTGGTGGCGTTCTCCAGCGCGCGCAGCGCGTGGTCGGACTGAATCTGCGCGGTCTGCTCGGTGACGGCCGCAGTCACGAACGGGTTGCCGTCCCGGTCCGCGCCGATCCAGCTGCCGAATCGCAGAAAGGCAGGCGCCCGCGGCGGGACGGAGCCGGAGGCGCCCGGCTGCAGCGCCTCGTCCAGCGCCCGGTACACGCTTGGTGCGAGCCGGAACAGCGTCTCGTCGAAGACCGCGGTGCCGGTCCTGACCTCATCGAGCGGCTGCATCGCCTGGCTGCGCAACGCGGAAGTGCGCCACAGCAGGTCGACCTCCTCGCGCAGCCGGCGCTGCGCCTCGGTGTGCCCGGCGGCGCCGAGCCGGGGATCGTCCAGCCGGGCAAGCTGCTGGCTGATGCGCCGCAGCGCCTCGGTCACCGCGCGCCGCCTGGCCTCCGTCGGATGAGCGGTCAGGACAGGGTGCACCTCAAGCCCGCCGATCAGCGCGGCGAGCTGCCCGGTGCTGAGCGTTCCGGCCAGCTCGGCGACGGTCGCGGCCAGCGACTCGCGCACCGGCCGGGTTCCCGCGTCGCGCTCGCGCAGCGTGCGGATGCGCTGGTGTTCCTCGGCGAGGTTGGCCAGGTGAAAGTACACGGTGAAGGCGCGGGCGACGGCCTCGGCCCGCGCCAGCGGCCAGCTAGCCACGAGTGCGGCGATATGGTCGTCGGCCTGCGAGCCCGCACTCTGCCGGGCCGCGATCACCCGGTGCCGCAGATCCTCCACATCGTCGAGCAGGTCCTGGCCGTCGGACTGGGCGATGACCTCGCCGAGGATCGCGCCGAGTACCCGCACGTCCCGGCGCATTGCCACCGGCACCCGCCGCGAGTCCGCGTCCCGGCCCCCCGTGCCTGCGGTGCCCGTGCGTCTGGTCCCCGTGCTCCCGACCACGGGGCCAAGCGTAAGGGACGGCGGGCAGGCTGGCCGGGCGGCGGTGCGCGAGAGCGGCGCACCTGCGCGGTGTGCGCGACCGCACGCCCGGTCCGGCCTGGCGTGATAGCCTTTTCGATGATCATCTTGGCGGCACCCGGCTGGGTCGCGTGCCGCGCGTACCCTGCCGCTACGGCCTCTGTGGGCAGCGCATCGTGACCAGACAGGTAATCAAGCTCGGCTCAAGCTCGATCGCCAGCCGCGACGGGCTTGCGCTGGACGTCATCGCCGGGCTCGTCAGTCAGGTCGCTGCCGCCCAGCGGGTCGGGCACGAGATCATCCTCGTCACCTCGGGCGCGGCCAGGCTCGGCCGCCGGCTGCTGGCATTCGAAGGGCCGACGGCCGGTGCGGCGCCCGCGCTTCGAGCCCTGGTGGAGTCGGTGCGCTCCTCGGTGCAGCAGGCCGCAGGCGGCGCAGCGACGGACGCCGCCGGCGCGGCCGCGGGCAGCGAGAACGCCAGGCTTGCCGATGCGCTGCAGCAGACGCTGCGCCACTATGAGGCCCCGCAGGCGCCAGCGCCAGGCCTGGACCCGGCGCTGCCCGCCGCGGTGGGCCAGCCTGCCCTGATGGCGCTGTACAGACAACTCGCCGCTGCCGTTGGCGTGGAAGTGTGCCAGGTGCTCGTTTCCCGAAGCGATCTGGAATCGCCACGGGCGATGGGCGACCTCGGCCAGCTGCTCAAGGAGGCAGCCGGACGCGGCCTGCTGGCGGTTGTGAACGGGAACGACGCGACCGATCCGCTCTCGGCTCTCGACAACGATCAGGTGGCGGTGGCGGTCGCGGTAGCCGCCGAGGCCTCACGGCTGCTGTTCCTGACCGACGTGCGCGCGGCTTACCGGGACGCAGCACTCCGCGACCGGATCGTCAGGCTCACCCCGGCGGAGGCCAGGGCAGTGCGGGCGACGCCGGCGGGAACCGGCAGGGGCGGCATGGGCTCCAAGCTCAGCGCGGCGGCGCGGGCCGCCTGCTGCGGAGTGGAGTGCGTCATCGGCTCCGCCCGCGAGCCCGATGTCGTCAGCCGGAGCCTCAATCCGAGGGCCCGCATGGGCACGGTCGTCAGGGCGGCCGGCCCGCCGCTCGAGCCGTCCAGGCGATGGATCGGCGGCATGGCGTACTCGGCGGGCTCGCTGCACGTGAACCGGGACGCCGAGGTGAGCCTGCGCACCGGGAGCACGCTGTTCCTGTCCGGGGTAAAGCGGGTGGACGGCGACTTCGCGGCAGGCGCCGTGGTGGAGCTGCTCGATGTCCGCCATCCAGAGCGGCTGCTCGGCCGCGGCTCGGTGGCGCTGCCGTCGAGCATCCTGCGGCTGCTGCGAGCGCTGTCCCCGCAGCAGGTCGCGTGCGTCATCTCGATCCTGCTCCGGCTGCGGTACGCCGGCCATGCCGCCGCCCCGGACGGCGAGCCCGCCGCTGACGGCCCCAGTGCGCTCACCGATCCCGGCGCCTACCCCGACTGCAAGGAACTCGCCGGCGGGGACTCACGCGCGAGCCGGGAGGCCTTCGCGCAGGTCGCCGCGTTCTCCCCGGACCGGGTGGCTGAGCTGGCCGACTCGCTCATGCTCGCGCAGCCTGGCCTGTGCGCGACGTTCCTGCTGCACGGCGGCTTCCTGCGCGGCCAGGTGCCTGCGGAGGCGGCCGCGCGCCGGGTGCTGCGGGACATCCACGCCGTGCACCGCGAGTCGCTGGTCGTGTACCCGGGCTGAGTCCTGTCAGCCCTGGCCGCCAGGCCGGGGCACGACGACGTACTGCCGCAGGCACAGGTCGCGGAACGTCACCGGCCCGCGAGGACCAGGCACGACGTCGATGTTGATCCCTGTCTCCGGCAGGGACAGCAGCTTGAAGCCGTCCAGCAGCCGGGTGGTCGCATTCCAGAAGGCGCCAGTACCGGCGTAGCCGTCGAGGAACCGCTGCGCCGCCCCCGCGTCGGTCGCGACGATGCCGGCGGCCAGCCCTGAGGTCTCCCTGTTGGCGATCTCCGCGGCCTCCGCAGCACCGTCTGCCAGCGCGACGGTGATCGTCGCCTCGGCGCCGGAGTCCAGTGCCCACTCGTGCCCGAGCGGGTGCCGGTGCGGCGGCAGCGAGAGCGCTATCCCGAGCCGCTGCGTGGCCGCGGTGATGGCCGGCAGCGCGGCGTCCCAGATCGCGCGGTCGACGAGCAGCAGGTTCAGCCGGTTGCAGACCCCGAGCCGGTCCAGGCTGGCCTCGATGATGCGGGCGGCCAGCGTCATGTCCGCGGAGCGGTCCAGGTACAGGACCGCGCCGCCGTCGGCGTGCGCAAGCGTCCGGACGCCATGCAGCGCCGCCTGCCTGGCGAGCGCGCGCGTGCTGTCGCCGCTGCCGCGCAGGATGACCAGCGGGATCAGCCGCGGCTGCCGCACCAGCGCGAAGGCGCTCTCCCGGCCGGGGATGCGCAGCAGCTGGATCGCCGCCGGGTCGAGCCCGGAGTCCTTCATGGCCGGCCAGACGACCTCGTCGACGAGCACGGCCGCAGACCGGATGGCGCTGGAGCCGGTGCGCAGCACGCCGGCGTTACGTGACTTGATCAGCTGCGATGCGATGTCCACTACGACATTGGGACGTGCCTCGAAGTTGGCGCCGACGACGCCGACCGGGCGCTGGCGCTCGCGTAGCTCCAGCCCGTCGGGCAGGTCCCGCACGTGGATGCTGTCAGGCTGCGCGGGTATCTGCGCCAGCGCGAGCAGCTGCTCCGACATCGCGCGCAGCCGGTCGTCGCTGAGCGCCAGCCGGTCCACGAATGCCCCGGCGAGGCCGTCGGCCTGCGCCGCACGGACGTCCTGCGCGTTGGCGGCCAGCACCGCCTGCGCGCGCTCTGTCAGCCTGGCTGCGATCGCGCGCAGTGCCTCATCCAGTCCGCCGGCGGACAGCTGCCGTAGCTCGCCCGCGGCTGCGCTGGCCGCCTGCCCGGCCGCCACGACGGCAGCCTCGGCAGCCGCAGTCGCGGCGGTGTCCTGCGAAGTCTCGCCGGTCATTGTCAGCCTCCCCGCCCGGCGCGCCGCGTGCGGCGGGTGAGGCACGCTGACCTCAGCACAGGCGACGGGCCGCATGTCCACCCTAGCCGCCGCTACCTCTCCGGCAGGCGGCAGCGCGGCCTGCTAGCTGCCGCTAGACCAGGCTGGCGAACACAGACACGGGAGCGGCGAGAGGCAAGTCGGGTGCGGCCGGGCCTGGCGGGTCCAGGTCGCCGCGCCGCCGGCCGAGCCCCGCGTTATCCAGGCCATCAGCCGCGTCATAAGTTCCGGGCGCGTCTGCTCGCTTCCCGGCGGCGAACAGCTGCGCGAGGCGAAGCCGGAGTCCGCCCTTGCGGTGGCGGCCCGAGTAGGGCGACGGCGGGCCTTGCCACTCGCTGTCGAACCGCAACCGTTTTCCCTCCCGGCGTGTACCCCGCACGCATGCCCGCGGCACAGGCCAGGGCGAGGCGCCTGCGCCGGACCCGCAGGTCCCCCCCACGTTCTCCCGGCGCGCCGCACTGTCTGCCCGTGCCGTCCACACCAGCAGATGGCAGGGACTGGCACGGCGCAGGCGTACCTCGCCCTGGTTACCGGCTAAGTGAACAGGGAACCACGCCCGGAGGCCATCCCCGAATTCAGGGATGCACCCGGCCAGGTGCCAGATCTAAAATGCGCGCTACCGCATCTGCAATGTCGGCTAGCGGCACATTAGCCCGGCCTGGCACAGCATGCGCGAGACGCAAGGGACCGACATGGCGCTCGATTCGACCGGGGCGGCAACGCACGTCACCACCTCGTCGGGAGCCGTCGTCGCCATCCCCGTCGGCACCCGGCTGGTCTTCGGGCGCGGCCCGGACGTGGACCTGGTGGTCGGTGCGGGCCGCGGCCTGTCCAGGCGGGCCGGTGCGATTACCGCCGTCGAGGACGGGGCGTGGGTCGCCAACATCAGCCATACGCATGCGCTGTACGCCGAGGGCGACGGGTACCGCATCCGGCTGCCGAGAATGGACCAGTCCGGCGAGCCCGCGCAGGGATGGTTCCTGCGCGAGGGCACGGCGCTTGTCGGGTCGCGCGCCATGCTGGACGAGGGCCAGCCGCTGCGCCTGGTGGTGGCCGCCGGCTCCGGGACGGACGGCGATGCTGCCGCGGAGCGCGGCGAGGGTGATCCAACGCTGCTGCCGCTGTATCTCGACCCGAACACCAAGCTGTACCTCGTGGCGCTGCTGTGGTGCCGCCCGTGGCTCGTGGACGTAGCGCGCGGCACGCCACTGCCCAGGACCCCGGAGATCGCCAGGGCCGCGCTCCAGGTGACCGACGCCCACCACGAGCTTGAGCGCTTCGACAGCGATCCCGTCGTCAGGGACCGGCTGTCGGCCAGGGTGGGCGAGCACGTCAAGGTGCTGCGGCGCAAGATCGGTGAGCGCGGCCTCGTCAGGCCGGGGATCCGGCTCTCCGATGAGGTTGCGGTGGGAGCGCTCATCGAGAACGGGATCATCACGGCGGCCGACCTGGACCGGCTCGCGGACCCGGCATGGTGCTCGCGGCAGGAGGACCTGTGGTGGGCCCCGGTCATCTGACCGGTCCGGCTACGGCGCGGCGGTTACCTCGAACCTGGCCTCCGCGCTCTGCCCGCCCGGCACTGTGACGCGGACGGTGTAGATGCCTGGCGGCAGGCCGCCGGGGAAGAACTCGTGGTCCTGGTTGATCGCGTAATTGAACATGCCCGCGCCGTCGGCGACCGGGTGAATCGGCGATGTACCGACGCCGACCAGCGTGATGGTCAGGTGCTTCCCCACCGGCCAGCCCTGCCCGTGCACGACGAACACGGTGTCGGGGTCCCCGGTGGGCTGGCTGACGCCGATGGCCGCGGTTCCCGGCGTGGTGTCGGCCAGCGCAGAGCCGGGGCCGCCGGGCGGGCCGCTGCCGTTGTCCGGCGGGGGCTGGAGGATCGGGCCGAGCGTGACCGGCCGGCCGTTGTGGTCGAGCGAGCGGCCCACCGCCCAGCCAGCGCTGACGAGCGCCGCGGCCAGGATCACCGCTGCCCCGGCAAGCAGCACCCGCAGGTTTCGCGGCCGGGCGGGAACGCGGCGGTCTGCTGCCGCACCGGGCGCAGACCGCGTGACCGCCGCGCCGTGCCGCGTCGCGGTGTGCCGGAGCGCGCTAGCCGGCCCCGGCAGGGACGCGCCGCGGCCGCCAGGCAGGGGCTGCGAGCCGAGCGTGGTCTCCTCGCCGGTGTCGGCCACATCCGCGGCCGCCTCCGCGGGCGCGCGCCGGTACTCGGCGATCAGCGCGAGTGCCGCCGCCGGCAGCGGCGCGGAGCCAAGCTCCTCGCTGGCGGCCAGCTCCGGCGCCAGCCGCGCCACGATTGAGGCCGAGCTGGGGCGGTTGCGCGGGTCGCGCTCCAGGCACGCGGTAACCAGGTCCCGCAGCTCGTCGGGCAGCCCGGTCAGGTCCGGCGCCTGCGTGGCCAGCCGGACAAGCACGTCCATGACGGTCTCACCCTGATAGGGGGCGTGGCCGGTCGCGGCGAACAGCATCGTGGCGCCGAGCGAGAAGACGTCGCTGGCCGGCGTTGCCTGCCTGGTGTCACGCGCCTGCTCGGGCGCCATGTACGCGGGTGTGCCGATGCTGCCTCGCGTCACCGTGAGCTGGATCCGCTCGGCGGCCCGCGCCACGCCGAAGTCGATCACGCGCGGTCCGTCCGGCGAGACGAGCACGTTGGACGGCTTGAGGTCCCTGTGCACCAGACCGACGCCGTGGATCGCCTCGAGTGCCTCCGCGCACCCGGCGGCGAGCCAGCAGACGGCGGCCGTCGGCAGCGGCCCGCAGCTGCGCACCAGCCGGCTCAGCGACGGGGCCGGGACGTAGACAGTGGCCAGCCATGGGATGTCCGCCTCGGAGTCGGCCGCGACGACCGCGGCAGTGAAGGCGCCGCTGACTCGCCGGGCCGCGGCGACCTCCTGGCCGAATCTGGTGCGGAAGTCCGGCTCCTCGGCCAGCTCGGTTTTGATGGTCTTGACCGCGACCAGCCGCCCGGCGGGCGAACGTGCCAGGTAGACCTGACCCATGGCCCCCGAACCCAGCCGGCCGAGCAGCACGTAGCTGCCGACCTGCTCCGGATCCCACCGGCGCAGCGGCTCCATTAACGCGGGCTGCGGCACGAGCCGGCTCCTCCCGAACACAGGACCACCGCAATCATGCCATTCCCGGGTGGTTGCGGTTCTGGTGTCGCTGCAATCTCACGAGAACCGCACCCCCCGCTGGGCGCGCCGGCCTACAGTCGCGGATCGACCGGCTCGGACTCAAGCGCGAGCACGGCAAACACGCACTCGTGGATCCGCCACAGCGGCTCGCCGCGGGCCAGCCGGTCGACGGCCTCCAGCCCGAGCGCGTACTCGCGCAGTGCCAGCGACCGCTTGTGCCCGAGCCCGCGCGCCCGCAGCCGGTCCAGATTCGCCGGCTCGGCGTAGTCCGGCCCGTAGATGATCCGCAGGTACTCCCTGCCGCGTACCTTCAGGCCTGGCTGTACCAGCCCGCGCCCGCCCTTGACCAGGTTCGCGGCCGGCTTGACCACCATGCCCTCGCCGCCAGCGGCGGTCAGATCTGCCCACCAGGAGGTCGCGGCCTGCACCGAGCCTGGGTCGGTGGTGTCGGCGAAGACGCGCCGGGTCGGCGCTATCAGCTCGGCGTCGGCCGTCGCCAGCCGGTCGGCGATGTCCAGGTGCCAGGCGTGCGGCCTGAGGTGACCGGCCGCGCCCTCGCAGGCCAGCAGCTGGAACGGGGCGATGCGCACGCCGGCCAGGCCGTCGGTCGGCCAGCAGTAGCGCCGGTAGGCCTGCGTGAACGCGGCGGCATTGGCCTCCCGCGCCCGCGTGCGCGCCAGCAGGTCGGTCACGTCCAGGCCCGCCCCGGCCGCCTGAGCCAGCGCGCTGACCGCGGCTGGCAGCGCGGCGCGCGCCGCCGCGCCAACGGCTGCGTACTGGTCGCGCAGCAGCTGCCCGGCCTTCACGCTCCACGGCAGCAGTTCGGCGTCCAGCAGCAGCCAGGGCGTCTGCAGCTCGTCGAACAGGCCAGCGGCCTGGGCGGCGGCGGCGAGCCGCGCGACCAGCACGGCCGTGAGTTCCGGACCGAAGAACGGCCGGCCGGTACGCGTCCACACTGCCCCGGCCGCGTCGCCGGGCGCGCCGAACCGGGAAGCGGCCGCAGCAGCCGACTGGCACACCAGTGCCACCGCGCGCGACCCCATGTGCTTCTCCTCGCACACCACCTGGGCCACGCCCTCGCCGCGGTAGGCCTCGAACGCCTGCTCCGGGTGCTCAAGCAGCCCCGGCAGCGCCGAGGTGGCCACCGGGCTCATGGTCGGCGGCAGGTAGACAAGCCAGCGCGGGTCGATCGCGAACCGGCTCATCACCTCCAGGGCAGCGGCGGCGTTTTCCGACCGCACGCTGATCCGCTTGTGATAGCTGGTGTCGATGACCCGCGAGCCCAGCACGTCGGTGATGTCCAGGACTTCCGCCTCGCGCCGTGCCGCAGTGGCAGGCCCCGTGGCCCCGGCGGCAGCCGCCGCCTCGCTGGGCGGGAACGGCCGGGCCGGCTCGTAGTACACCGCGGCGGCCGGCACGCTGACGAGCTCCCGCTCCGGGTACCGCAGCGCAGTCAGCCGCCCGCCGAACACGCAGCCGGTGTCCAGGCACAGCGTGTTGTTGATCCACTCGGGCTCGGGCACCGGCGTGTGCCCGTAGAGCACCATGGCGCTGCCCCGGTACTCCTGAGCCCAGGGATAGCGCACCGGCAGCCCGTACTCGTCGGTCTCGCCGGTCGTCTGCCCGTACAGGCAGAACTCGCGCACCCGCCGGGAGGCGCGGCCCTGGTACCGCTCGATGAGCCCGGCGTGCGACACGACGAGGCGCCCGCCGTCCAGCACGTAGTGCGAGATCAGGCCGTCCAGGAACGATTCGACTTCGGAACGAAACGCGGGCGGCCCGGCGCTCAGCTGCGCCAGCGACTCGGCAAGTCCGTGGCTGATCTGGACCTTGGCCCCGCGCAGCGCCCGCAGCAGCTTGCTCTCGTGATTGCCGGGCACGCACAGCGCGTCCCCGGCGCCGGTCATAGCCATCACCAGCCGCAGCACGCCTGGCGTGTCCGGCCCGCGGTCGACCAGGTCGCCGACGAACACCGCGCGCCGGCCGTCCGGGTGGCGGGCGCCGGCCGCCCGGCCGGCCTCGTCACGGCTGATGACGTAGCCGAGCCTGCCGAGCAGTTCCTCGACCTCGGCCCGGCAGCCGTGCACGTCGCCGATCACGTCGAACGGGCCGCTCTCGTGCCGCAGGTCGTTGAACAGCCGAGTCCGCGTGATGCTCGCCGCCGCGATCTGCGCCTCGCCGCGCAGCGTGTGGACACTGGAGAAGCCCTCCCGCTGCAGCCCGCGCAGGCCCCGGCGCAGCTGGTCGCGCTGGCGGCGGATCACCTCGGGGCCGAAGTCGCGGTCGGGCCGCAGCGCGTTGCGTGCCGCGCAGGTGCCTTCGGGGACGTCGAGGACAATCGCCACCGCGAGCACGTCATGCTCGCGCGCGAGAGCGATGAGCGACCGGCGAGCCTCTGGCTGCACGTTCGTGGCGTCCACCACGGTCAGCCGGCCCGCCTGCAGGCGCATGCCCACGATGTAGTGCAGCAGCTCGAAGGCCAGCGGCGTCGCGGACTGGTCGTTCTCGTCGTCGGCGACCAGGCCGCGGCAGAAGTCAGACGAGATCACCTCGGTAGGCCGGAAATGCGCGTTCCCGAAGGTCGACTTGCCCGAGCCGCTGACGCCGACCAGGACGACCAGGCACAGCTCGGGGATGCGCAGGACGCCCTGCTCCGCCGGGGGCGTCATGCCGCCTCCCGGCGGGTGAACACGGCCATCTGCGTGGGCGGACCGACTTGCGGGTCGTCCGGGCCGACCGGCAGATAGCGCACGTCGTAGCCGTGCGCTGCGGCCGTCGCCCCGGCCCAGGCGCGGAACTGCGCCCTGGTCCACTCGAAGCGGTGGTCGCGATGCCGGGACGTGCCGGCCGGCAGGGTCTCGAACCGCACGTTGTACTCGACGTTCGGAGTGGTCACGATGACCGTGCCGGGTGCGGCATGGCCGAAGACGGCCCGCGCCAGCGCCCCGAGCCGCGGCGGGTCGACATGCTCGATGACCTCCATCAGCACGGCGGCGTCCAGGCCCTTGAGGCGGTCGTCGGCATAGGTCAGCGAGGACTGGAACAGGTCGATGCGGGCCCGCTGCTGCGGCGTCATCCGGTCCGTGCGCAGCCTGCGCGCGGCTGCCTGCAGCGCCCTGGCAGACACGTCGGTCGCCGCGACGTGCCCGATCGTGGCGTCAGCGAGCAGATCCTTCGCCAGCGCGCCTTCCCCGCAGCCCAGGTCACCGACCCTGCTGGCCCCGGCAGCCCTGATCACGGCCAGGACGGCGCCGCGGCGCAGCTGATGCAGCGGCACTGGCTCGTCGGGCACCTCCAGGTCCGCAGCCGGCTGGGTCGCGTTGTCGATCTCCTCCTCCTGCGCGTCATCGACCTCGGCCAGCCGGGCCAGCGCGGCCTCGGTGAGCTCACGGCGGTGCGCGAGGTAGCGGCGGGAGATCAGGCTCATCTCCGGGTGCCCGGCCAGCCAGCCTCCTCCCGCCCTGATCAGCTTGTCCACCTCGTCGGTGGTCACCCAGTAGTGCTTAGCGTCGTCCAGGACCGGCAGCAGGACATAGAGCTGATTGAGCGCGTCGGCCAGGCGAAGCTGCCCGGTGAGCGTCACCGTGAGGTAGCGGGACTCACCCCAGTCGGGCAGCTCCGGGTCGAGCGGACTGGCCATTGCCTCGACCTGCCAGCCGAGCGGCTCGAAGAACCGCTGCACAAGACCGGGACCGCCGCGGCAGGACAGCGCGGGAACGCCGATCTGAAGCGGGAGCGGCGTCTGCGCCAGCTCCGGCCTGGCATCGCACCGGCCGGCGAGAGCGCTGCGGAACACCTCCTTGAGCGCGATCGCGAGCAGGCTGGAGGCGGCATACGGCCGGTCGTTCACGTACTGGCCGAGCGCGAACGCGTCCGCGGCCGCCTGGCCGGACCGGCGG
The DNA here is from genome assembly GCA_035621915.1 of Streptosporangiaceae bacterium. GTDB lineage: Bacteria > Actinomycetota > Actinomycetes > Streptosporangiales > Streptosporangiaceae > JAJYUU01. Next base: position 5,735 of record DASPWG010000092.1, on the reverse strand, counting down.
CCTCTGACCAGGCCGACGGGATCCACCTCGAGCAGCAGGGCCGCCGTGCACCTTGCCAGTGTTGCCTCCGGATAGAACACGTGTGCCCGACCGGCGGACACGGTGAACGCCTGAACCCTGCCCGGATGCTTGTGCAGCAGAAATCCCAGGTCAGTAGCGGGCTGACGGGTTGTGGTGATAGTCAGGAACACGGTCCCATAGTCTGCACGACGCCTTATGCACGTGTCGCGCCATATATCCCCCGACGAGCTATTCAGACCTAGGAGTACCGATGCCACAGGAGGCGGTCAAGTTACGCGACGTGGCACGGCTGGCCGGCGTGCACCCAGCTACGGCCTCGCGTGCGTTAAACCCCGAGACCCGGCTGCTGGTCAGCGAGGAGACCGCGAACCGGGTTCTCGCCGCTGCGGCGCAGCTTGGCTACCGGCCCAACCCGGTCGCGCGCAGCCTGCGCACCCGCCGCTCGCACACCGTGGGCGTGATCATCCCTGACCTGACTAACCCGCTCTTCCCGCCGATCGTGCGCGGCCTGGAAGACCGGCTGGCGGCCAACGACTACGTCGCGCTCATCGCCAACACCGACAACGATGATGCCCGTGAGCGGCGGATATTCGAGGAGATGCGGGTGCGGCAGGTGGATGGCCTGGCGGTCGCCGCGGCCCACCTCAGCGACCCGCTGCTGGAGGAGGCCGCCCGCGAGGGAGTGCCGGTCGTGCTGATGAACCGCAGCGCCGGCAAGAACCTGCCGGCGGTGACCGTGGATGACGATCGCGGGATCAAGCTGGCGCTGAGGCACCTGATCTCGCTCGGCCACCAGAAGATTGCCCACATAGCCGGACCCCAGGACACGTCCACGGGCCGCGCGCGCTACCAGGGCTTCCTGTCGGCGATGGCGGACGCCGGGCTCGAGGTGCCGCCGGAACGGGTCGCCTACGCAAGCGGCTTCTCCATCAGCGAGGGCCGCCGCTGCAGCCGGGAGATCCTGGAGGCCGCCAGGGACTGCACCGCCGTCGCCGCGGGTAACGACCTACTGGCGATCGGCTGCTACAACGTGCTGGACGAGGCCGGCCTGCGCTGCCCGGATGACATCTCGGTCGTCGGCTTCAACAACATGCCGTTCATCGACATGCTCAGGCCGCCGCTGACCACCGTCGGGTTCTCGCACTACCAGGTGGGTACGGAGGCGGCACGGCTGCTCCTGGAGCGCATGCACCGTCAGGCGGAAGGGGCAGAGGTGCTGTTCCTGGAACCCGAACTGATCGTCAGAGGCTCGACTGCCCAGCCGGTAGCCCCGGCACGGCCGGCTTAGCCGGCCCGGCAGCACGGCCGGCCTAGCCGGCCCCGGACCACCGGCCTGATCGCCCGCGGGCCGGAGGTATGCCGGGGGCGCTTCAGGGAAGGTCCACTGTTGACAACGACATCAAGTACGCGAAAGGCTGGAATGCAAACGATTGCTGCGCGCTGCAGCCCGAGCGCACCCGGAGCATGAATGACCGTTCACTCAGAGGAGGTTGTCGGCTGGCTCGGGACCGGTCGGATGGGGTCGATGCTGGTGCGTCGCCTGCTCGCGGCCGGGACGGGCGTGCTGGCCTACAACCGGACTCGGGCCAGGGCCGAGCCGTTCGCCGCCGAGGGGGCGAAAGTGGTCGACCGGGCGGCGGAGCTGGCGCGCGCGCCGATCGTGTTCGTGATGGTCGGCACCTCGCAGGACCTGATCGACGCGGTGCTCGGCCCGGACGGGCTGCTGGCGGGCGAGGACGCGCCTGCCGTGGTGGTCGACTGCTCGACCGTCTCGGTCGATGCCTCGGAGCACGTCAGGAAGGGCCTCGCCGCGCGCGGGAGTGCGTTCCTGGCCGCGGCCGTGATGGGCAACCCGAGGGTCGCCGCGGCCGGCCGGGTGACGTTCGCGGTGTCCGGCCCGCCGGACGCCGCGGCGCTGGTTCAGCCTTACCTTGACCTGCTCGGCGCGGGGGCAAGCTACGTGGGGCCAGGGGAAGCCGCCAGGACCGTCAAGCTGTGTCACAACCTCCTGCTCGGCGCGGTTATCCAGGCGCTGACCGAGGTCACCGTGCTGGCGGAGAAGGCCGGCATCAGCCGGCAGGCGTTTCTCTCCTGTATCAATAACAGCGTGCTCGGCTCGACGTTCACCAGGTATAAGTCGCCGGCGCTTGTGAACCTGGACTATCACCCCACCTTTACCGGCGAGCTGCTGCGCAAGGACCTGGACATGGGCCTGAAGGCGGCGCGCGAGCACGAGGTGCCGATGCCGGTTGCCGCGCTGGTCCACCAGATCGTGCAGAGCCTGGTCGGGCACGGATACGGCGAGCAGGACTTCGCCGCCCTCATCGAGCTGCAGGCCCACGCCTCTGGCATCGCGCTGGCCAGCGAGAACGCCGAGATGTCCGACGGGCTCGACTGAGAGGTCACCGCTATGGCGATCCACACCTACGGCCAGAACGCGGTTGACTGGGAGCGGCGGATCGACCTGGACCGGCTGCGCGACGAGCGGCTGGCCAGACTTCGAGCCCAGCTGGAGAGATCCTCGCTCGGCGCCTTGCTGAGCTTCGACTTCGGCAACATCCGCTACATGACGGCCACGCACATCGGCACGTGGGCAATGGACAAGCTGATCCGCTTCGCGCTGCTGCCGCGCGGCGGCCAGCCCGTGGTGTGGGACTTCGGCTCCGCGGCCCGCCACCACCAGATCTACAACCCGTGGCTGGACCACACCGCGGGGCCGCCGACGCCGGAAGGCGCACGCGCGACCGGCGCCCGGGCCGGCATCTCCACCCTGCGCGGGGCGTTCCATCCGGAGGCGGGAATCGCGCAGGGCGTCGCGGCGGCGGTCGCGGGCGTCCTGCGCGAGCACGGCCTGGCGTCCGAGCCGGTCGGCATCGACGTCGCGGAGATGCCGGTGCTGGCAGCGCTGGCCGCCGAGGGCATCGCCACCGTCGACGGCCAGCAGGTCTTCCTGGAGGCCAGGCGGACCAAGACCGCCGACGAGATCGGCCTGCTGACGCAGGCGTGCGCCATGGTGGATGCGGCCTACCAGCAGCTGTATGAGTTCCTGCGGCCCGGCGTGCGGGAGAACGAGTGCGTGGGGCTCGTCTCCAAGGTGCTGTACGACCTGGGCAGCGAGTACGTCGAGGGCGTCAACGCCATCTCCGGCGAGCGCTGCTCGCCGCACCCGCACGTGTACTCCGACCGCCTGATCAGGCCAGGCGATCCGGCATTCTTCGACATCCTGCACAGCCACCTGGGCTACCGGACGTGTTACTACCGGACGTTCGCGGTCGGCAGCGCGTCCCGCGCGCAGCGTGACGCCTACGTGCGGTGCCGCGAGTACATGGACCAGGCCATCGCCATGGTGCGGCCGGGCGTTACCACCGCAGACATCGTCGAGCTCTGGCCGCGGGCGCAGGAGTTCGGGTTCCCCGACGAGACCGCGGCGTTCGCGCTCCAGTACGGGCACGGCGTGGGGCTGTCGATCTGGGAGAAGCCGATCTTCAGCCGGCTGGTCTCCCTCGATCACCCCGAGCCGCTGGAAGAGGGCATGGTGTTCGCGCTGGAGACCTACTGGCCCGCCGCCGACGGCTGGTCGGCTGCGCGGATTGAGGAGGAGCTGGTGGTGACCGCGGACGGCTGCGAGGTCATCACCAGGTTCCCGGCCGAGGACCTGCTCGTCGCAGGCCGCAAGTACTGGACCGCGGGCGGCGCGCTGGACACGCTGCGGGAGAGCCAGTCGAACCTCAACACGCCAGCAGGCCGCGGCGAGAAGCCAGCAGGCGACGCGTGACCGAGATCGACGGCCCCGGGCTTCTCGAACTGTATGAGCAGATGGCCGTCATCCGCGGCACCGAGAAGGCGGCGCACGACCTCTTCCTGGCCGGCCTGGTCAAGGGCACCACGCACCTGGCCGCCGGGCACGAGGCGGTCGCGGTCGGCGCAAGCGCCGCGCTGCGGCCCGATGACTACGTGTTCGCCACCTACCGCGGCCACCATCACGCGATGGCCCGCGGCGCCTCTCCGGCCGAGTGCCTGGCCGAGCTGATGAGCAAGGCCACCGGGGTGTGCCGGGCCAAGGGCGGGTCCATGCACCTGACCAAGGCATCGGCCGGGATGCTCGGCTCCTACGCGATCGTGGGCGCGCACCTGCCAATCGCCGCCGGGGCGGCGTGGTCGGCCAGCATGCGCGGCACCGGCCAGGTCGCCGTGGCGTTCTTCGGTGACGGCGCGACCAACATCGGCGCGTTCCACGAGGCGCTGAACCTTGCGTCGGTCTGGTCGCTGCCCGTGCTGTTCGTCTGCGAGAACAACCTGTACATGGAGTACACCCCGATCGGCACGGTGACCGCGGCCGATCACCCGGCGGCCGACAGGGCCGCGGGCTACCGGCTGCCGGCTCAGGTCATCGACGGGAACGACGTGGTGGCAGTGGCGCAGGCCGTCGGGCTGGCCGCGGACCGGGCGCGCGCTGGCGGCGGCCCGACCGTGCTGGAAGCGCAGACCTACCGGCACTTCGGGCACAGCAGGACCGACCCGGCGAGCTACCGCCCGGCCGGCGAGCTCGAGGAGTGGCTGCAGCGGGATCCGCTGGAGGTCGCCAGGGCCAGGCTGGCCGCGCTGGCCGTCAGCGAGGCAGAGATCGACGCCGCGGCGCAGCGCGCTGCCCGGGCAGTGGCAGACGCGGTGGCCGCGGCGAAGGCGGCCGACGGCGCCGACCCGGCCCAGGCGCTCACCGACGTGTGGGCGGACGGAGGGCACCAGTGGCGGACCTGATCACCTACCGCGATGCCGTCGCCGAGGGCCTGGCCAGGGAAATGCGCCGCGATCCGTCGGTGGTCTGCCTCGGCGAGGACATCGGCGCCGCGGGCGGGGTGTTCAAGACCACGGTGGGGCTGCTGGCCGAGTTCGGTCCGCAGCGGGTGCGGGACACGCCGATCTCGGAACAGGCGATCGTCGGCATGGCCATGGGCGCGGCGATGACGGGCATGCGCCCGGTCGCGGAGATCATGTTCTCCGACTTTCTGGCCTGCTGCTGGGACTACCTGGCGAACGAGATTCCCAAGATGCGGTACATGACCGGCGGGCAGGTCACCGTGCCGCTGGTGATCAGGACCGCGAACGGCGGCGGGCTTGGCTTCGGCGCGCAGCACTCTCAGTCGGTGGAGAACTGGGCGCTGGCAGTGCCGGGCCTGAAGATCGCGGCGCCGTCCAGCCCCGCGGACGTCATCGGCCTGCTCGCGTCGGCGGTCCGCAGCGACGACCCAGTTGTGTTCTTCGAGCACAAGGGACTGTTCGCCAGCCGGGGCGAGGCGCCGCCCGCTGATCACGTGGTGCCGCTCGGGCAGGCCGCGATCTGCCGGCCCGGCACGGACGTGACGGTGGTCGCGCTCGCCGCCACCGTGCCGATGGCGCTGGCCGCCGCGCAGCAACTGGCGGCCGACGATGTCAGCGCCGAGGTCGTCGACCTGCGCTGCCTGGTGCCGCTGGACATGGCCACGGTGCTGGAGTCGGTGCGGCGCACCTCGCGGCTGCTGATCGTGGAGGAGAACCCCTACCAGGGCGGCTGGGGCGCGACTGTGGCGTCGATCGTGGCCGACGAGGGCTTCGAGCTGCTCGACGCGCCGGTCCGCCGGGTCGCGGCGCAGTGCGTGCCGCTGCCGTTCGCCGACGCGCTGGAGGACGAGGTGATCCCGACGGTGCCCAAGGTAACCAAGGCGCTGCGCGACCTG
>DASPWG010000091.1:0-10249 GCA_035621915.1 Streptosporangiaceae bacterium | reverse complement strand
GAGCAGGGGCCGGCCGTCGCCAGGGACCAGCTGGAACTGGCCGCGCAGACAGCGCGGGAGAACCTGGCCGAGGCGCGCACGCTGGTAACCGGGCTCACTTCCGCGCAGCTCCAGGCCGGCACGCTGGAAGACGCGCTGCGCCGGATCACCCAGCGAGCCGGCGCCGAGCTTGGCATCGACGCCAGCTTCGGGATCGACGGCGTCGGCCGCCAGCTCCCGGCGGCAGCGGAGGTCGTGCTGCTGCGCACGGGCCAGGAGGCCCTTGCCAATGTCCGCAAGCACGCGGCGGCGCAGCGCGTGGCCCTGCGGCTGTCCTACCAGGCGGATGTCGTCCGGCTCGAGATCCGCGACGACGGCGCGGGCTTCGACACTGCCGCCGTGAATGGCGGGCATGGGCTGCGCGGCATGCGCGCCAGGGCCGACGAGGTCGGCGGCACTGTTAGCGTCCGCAGCCACCCTGGCCATGGCACGTCCGTGCAGGTCGAGGTCCCGGCATGAACGACAGCGACGCCGCCGGCGCCGCGCAGGCCCCGCTGACCGTGCTCATCGCGGATGATCATCCGGTCGTGCGCGAGGGGCTGCGCGGCATGCTGGCAGCCGAGCCAGGGATCCGCGTGGTGGCCGAGGCTGCGTCCGGCGACGAGGCGGTAGTGATGGCCCTCCAGCACAGGCCGGACGTGGTGCTGATGGACCTGCGGATGCCGGGCGGGGACGGTGTTAACGCGACCACGGGGATCATGGCGGCAGTGCCGCAGGCGCGAGTTGTGGTGCTGACGACCTATGAGACCGATGCCGACATCGTCCGGGCCGTCGAGGCAGGAGCGGCCGGCTACCTGCTCAAGGACACGCCCCGCCGCGACCTGGTCGGCGCCATCCGGGCGGCCGCGCGGGGTGAGACTGTGCTCGGGCCCACCGTCGCGACCAGGCTGGTATCGCAGCTGCGACGCCCCGCGACCGAGCCGCTGTCGGCGCGGGAGACCGAGGTGCTGTCCCTCGTGGCCCGTGGCCAGACCAACGCGGAGATCGGCCGGGCGCTTTACATCAGCGAGGCGACAGTCAAGACTCACCTGCTGCGCGCGTTCGGCAAGCTGGGTGTGTCGGACCGGACCGCCGCGGTCACCACCGCGATCGAACTCGGCATGCTGCCTGCGCCCGGGTCCACGGCATAGCCGCGAGCCAGGTAGCGCGCGGCGCTGCGCCATAGGGTGAGGCTTATGGACATGCGCCTACTCGGGTCTACCGGCGTTCAGGTTAGCTCGCTATGCCTTGGGGCGATGATGTTCGGTTCCTGGGGCAATCCAGACCACGAGGAGTCGGTCCGGATCATTCACCGGGCGCTGGATGCGGGGATCAACTTCATCGATACCGCTGACGTGTACTCGGCCGGCGAGTCCGAGGTGATCGTCGCCAAGGCGCTGACCGGCGGCCGGCGGGCTAATGTCGTGCTGGCCACGAAGGCGCATGGTGCCATGGGCGAGGACGTCAACGAGCGCGGCAGTTCGCGCAGGTGGCTGATCCGCGAGTGCGAGAACAGCCTGCGCCGGCTCGGTACTGACTACATCGACCTGTACCAGATACACCGGCCCGATCCCGCGACGGATATCGATGAGACGCTGAGCGCGCTGACTGACCTCATCAGGGCAGGCAAGATCTGCTACGCGGGCAGCTCGACGTTCCCGGCGGCGCAGATAGTCGAGGCGCAGTGGGTGGCGCAGCGGCGCGGCCGGGAGCGGTTCGTGTGCGAGCAGCCTCCCTACTCGATCCTGGTGCGCGGCATCGAGGCCGATGTGCTGCCTGCCTGCCAGGCCTACCAGCTGGGCGTCATCGTCTGGGGGCCGCTCGGCTCGGGCTGGCTGTCCGGCGGTTACCGCAAGGGCGCCGACCTCCCGGTCAGCCGGCGGGCCCGGCGGCTGCCGCACCGCTTCGACCTGAGCCTGCCGGGCAACCAGCTCAAGCTGGAGGCCGCGGATCAGCTGGCCGGGCTCGCCGCCGAGGCCGGGATGCCGCTGATCCACCTAGCGCTCGCGTTCGTCCTCAACCACCCCGCCGTTACCTCAGCGATCATCGGCCCGAGGACCATGGAGCACCTGGAGAGCCAGCTTGGCGCGGCGGACGTCCGGCTGCCCGAGGACGTCCTGGACAAGATCGACAAGATCGTGCCGCCTGGAGCAAATCTGAACCCGGCAGACCGGGGCTACGAGCCGCCCGCGCTCGCCGACCCCGCGCTCCGGCGCCGCCGCTGAGGCGGGCGTGCCTGGCAGGGCCTTGCGCCGGCCTGTGCAGTGCCCGGCCCGGCCTTGGCCTGGGGTTCCGCCGCCGGCCGGACCCTCTGTCGGCGAGCAGCGGCCCTCGCTACCCCGGTTCTGCCCCAGATGGGCAGTGAGGAATAGCACATAGCTCGCATCTGTCATGAAGCCGATGCTTCTCCAGGACACTGCAGCGGCTAGCCTGACAAGGACTGATAATCGGGGTTTCGGATGCCCTGGTGCTATTGGATGCTGCAGTACTTAAGGCGGCGAGTCTGCAGACAGTTCTCGGCGGACCGGAGGTGAATGGGTGGGCCTGACCAGTCCTGGCCTGCCGTACTTGCTGGCGGTGCTGTCGGCTGCTCTGCTGCTGGCCATCATCGTGGGCTGGCCCAAGCTTGCCCAGCGCACGCCCTGGCGGGTCGCGCTCCGCCTGCTCAGCCTGTGCGTACTGCAGACTCTGGTGATCGGCCTGATCTTCGCCATCGTCAATAATGCCGGCGAGTTCTACTCCTCGTGGTCTGACCTCTTCGGGTCCGATACCGGCGCGGCCAGTGTCGTGGCAGCAAAGAACGTGCCGCCGGTCAGCAGCCACCAGCAGCTGCAGGTAACGGGCCAGAATGAGGTCAGGCTTCCCGACGGCAAGCCGGGCGGGACGCTCGACGGCGTTACCATCTACGGCCAGCTCTCCGGCCTGCGTGTGCCGGGGCACATCTATGTCCCGGCCGACTATCAGGCCGGTGCTTCAGCACGGCGATTCGGCGTTCTGGTGGTGATCTCCGACGCGCCCGCTGCGAGTAGCTCGCCGTATGCGGCCGACCGGCTGGCGCAGAGCGCTGCCATCGAGATGGCAGCAGGCCGGATGCAGCCGCTGATCATCGTGATGCTCCCGGCCGAGGTGGCGCGCGGCGACTCGGCCTGCATCAACATGCTGCCGGACAACGCCGGCGCCACGTCCGCGCAAGCCGAGACGTTCTTTGCGGAGGACGTGCCAAGCGCTGTGGAGTCGAGTTTCCGGGTGGGCAGTCAGGCTGGCGACTGGGCGCTGCTCGGAGACGTGAAGGGCGGCTACTGCGCCCTGTCACTGGCCATGGACAACGCGCAGGTGTATTCGGTGGCCGTGGTGCCGCGGGGCAGCTATGCCAGCCCGCCTGGCGTGCGGCTCCCGACCACCCTGCTGCGGCAGCAGGCCGACCTCATCTGGACACTGACCCACTTGCCCATGCAGTCGGTCTCTGTGCTGTTCGCCGGGCCCGGCTACGCCGCCGCGCCGGGCGCGGCCCTGCCATATATCTCGCTGGCCCGCCCGCCGATGCGCGTCTCCACGACGCAGCTCGACGCCGGCAGCTGGCCGCTGGCGCGCGTCCTCGACTGGATAGGCGCTTCAGTGACTGCGCGCAGCGACTCGGGCATCACGGACGTTATCAAGTGACTGACACGCTGATGGAGGCGCGGAGATGGGACTGACCAGTGGCGCATTCGCCACTGTGATGTTCGTCGCGGCGGGTGCGAGCCTGGCGCTCGTAGTGCTGCTATGGCCGGTGGCCTCACGTCAGCGAGTCGGGCCAATCCTGTCCCGACTGGCGATGATCGTTGTCAGCCAGCTGCTCGTCATCACCGCATTCCTGGTCTGGCTCAACGGCTACTTCGACTTCTACTCGTCATGGTCGCAGCTGCTCGGCAGCGGGACCGCGCCAATCGTCGGCGTCGCCAAGCAGGCAACGTCCAGCGGGCCGCTGCTGACGGTCATCGCGTCCGGCCCGGCCCCGGCGCCGGGCGTCGCCAGCACCAAGAAATCCGGCATTACCGTGGTCGCCGGGCGCGGCGGCAGCCCGGTATCGGGCCGTGCCGCGGACCTGGCCAAGACCGGCGAGCTACTCGAGGTCAACATCACTGGCGAGCACACGGGAATCGCGGTCAGCGACGACTTCGTGTACCTGCCGCCGCAGTACTTCCAGCCCGCCTATGCCCACGTCAAGTTCCCGACGGTGCTGGCGCTGACCGGGTATCCGGGCGAGTCATGGAGCATCGTGCGGCGCCTCAATCTGCCCGCCGTCCAGGAGACCCTGGTGAAGGAGGGCAAGATCACGCCGACCGTCGACGTCATGATGAACGCCTCCGTGGCCATGCCCCGCGACACCGAGTGCACGAACATCCCGGCCGGCCCGCAGGTGGAGACGTTCTTCGCCGTTGACGTGCCTATTGCGATCGAGCACTCGTTCCGGGTCCAGAGCGGACCCGGCGGCTGGGCGGCGCTCGGCTACTCCACCGGCGGCTTCTGCGCCGTCAAGATGGCCATGATGAACCCTGGCCAGTTCTCGCTGGCTATCTCGATAGCCGGCTACTACACCTCGCTGCAGGACCGCACCACCGGCGACCTGTACGGCAATAACATCGGCTACCGGGACGAGAACAGTCCCGACTGGCGGCTGCAGCACCTGCCTGCCCCGCCGATCTCGGTCCTGGTGACCTCGAGCAAGGTGGGCGAGAAGACCTATCCGGGCACGCTCACCTTCGTGTCCCTGGTCCGGCCGCCCATGCAGGTGTACACCCTGTACCTGCCGCAGGGCGGCCACAATTTCCGCACCTGGGGCCGCGAGCTGCCGCAGGCGCTGGTGTGGCTGAGCAAGAGGCTGTCGCCTGCGCTTCCGGCGCCAGCGGCCGGGCACGCCGGCGCGCACGCGGCAACCTCGAACTAGTAGCGGGCAGCCGCGGTTCACAGGGCGTCGCGGCCCTCGGCCGTGTGCTGGCCGCGCTAGCCGCCGGGCGGCGCGAGCGCGTGCAGGATCTCCAGCGCGCGGCCCGCGGCCTCGTCCGGCTTGGCGTCCGGGCTGCCGACCTGCGGGTCCCAGTTGAGGTCGTAGAAGACCTCGGTGACGCCCTGCTCGCCCAGCCACCGCGTGTCGGACCTGATCTGCTCGAAGCTGCCGGACAGCAGCCGCCGCTGCCCGTCTGGTCCGGTCACCGGCTCGCCTGCGCTGACCACGCCGCGGCAGATGACGCGCAGCGAGGCCGGGTCCCGGCCGGCCGCGGCGGCAGCCTCCCGCACGATCGCCTGCAGCTCGCCGATCCGTGACAGGTCGGTGCGGCTGGAGGTGATCCATCCGTCGGCAATGCGGCCAACCCGCTCCAGCGCCGGGCGGGCCAGGCCGCCGAGCAGGACGGGCGGGCCGCCCGGCTGCACCGGCCGCGGCTCCTGGCTGCCGCGCGGCACCTGGTAGAACTCGCCGCTGAACTCGGCGGGCTGCGGTCCCCACAGGGTGCGCAGGACGCGGACGTACTCCGCGGCCCTGGCGCCGCGCCTGGCCATGTCTGCGCCGGTCAGCGCGAACTCCTCGGGCATCCAGCCGATGCCGAGACCCAGATCGTGCCTGCCCTGCGACAGCACGTCCAGCGAGGCGGCCTGCTTGGCAAGGTAACCGGGGGAGACGAACGGCATGTTGATGATCGCCACGCCAAGCCTGATCCGGCTGGTCACCGCGGCGGCGTACGCGAGCGCCGCCATCGGGTCAAGGACGCTCCGGTAGACCGGGTCCATGCCGGATCCCGCGGGGACCAGGAGTCGCTGGAACGACCACAGCGTGCGGTAACCCGCCTCGTCGGCGGCGCGGGCGAAGGACGCAAGATGAGCCGGCGTTGCCCAGGCGCCGGAGACCGGCGCGCCGAATCCGATGTCCACGTTCACGACCCTAGGGCATGCCCGCGGGAGATGCCCTGGTCCGGTCCGGTCGCGCCGTCGGGCCGTGGCTAGGCTGTGGGGACCCGCGTTCCCAGCAAATATGGAGCCTGCCGTGGAATCCAGCCCGCACGTCTGGATCGAGACCCTGCGCAAGTCACACGACAGGCTGGCGGGACTGGCCGAGCTGCTGACGCCAGGTGAGCTCAGGGAACAGTCCTACTGCACCGGCTGGACGGTGGCACAGCTGCTGTCTCACCTCGGCAGCGGTGCCGAGATCGCGATGCTCATGCTCCCCGGCGCGCTGGGCGAGGCCGAGCCGGTGGGCAGAGAGGCGTTCGCGCCGGTCTGGGAGGTGTGGAACGCCAAGACTCCCGACGAGCAGGCGGCGGACGCGCTGGCGTACGACGACCGGCATGTGACCACGCTGGAGCGGCTGACCGACGATCAGCTCGGCGGGATGAAGCTGGACTTCTTCGGGACGCAGCTCGACGCCGTGGGCATCGTCAGGCTCCGGCTTGGCGAGCACGCGCTGCACACGTGGGACGTGGCGGCCCAGCACGACGCGGCAGCGACCGTTGCGCCGGACGCGACCGCGCTGCTCATCGACAACGTGCCGCAGTTCCTCGGACCGCGGCTTGGCAAGCCGCTCGGCGAGCCGTTCCGGGTGCGAATCGTCACGACCGGGCCCGACCGGGACTACCTGCTGACGTCGGCAGAGTCCGTAACCGTGGCAGACTGGCCGGCCGGCGCGGACGCCGACGAAGTGCCCGTGGTGCAGATGCCGGCCGAGGCGCTGCTTCGGCTGGCCTATGGCCGGCTGGATCCCGATCACACGCCCGCAGAAGTCACCGCGGACCCGGACGTGCTGGCCAGGCTGCGGCAGATCTTCCCCGGTTTCTGACCGCTAGCGGGCAAGCGCGGCGCGGGCAAGCCCGGCAGCGTCCCGCGCGCAGCCCCAGGACAGAGTGACGCCCGAGCCGCCATGCCCGTAGTTGTGCACGACCCACGGCCCGGCCGGAAGCTGCTCCGCCTCCAGCCGCACCTCGGGGCGGAACGGCCGCAGGCCCACCCGATGCGCGAGCACGGGCGCTGCGGCGATCTTCGGATGGATGGCCGCGCAGGCGGCGATGATCCGGGCCGCGGTGGGCTCATCTGGCTCCCGGCTCCAGTTGCCTGGCTGCTCGGTCCCGCCCAGAACGAGGCGCTCGCCGTGCGGGAACATGTATGTCAGGTCGCCGTCGTCGGGCCCGATGCCGACGAAGAACTCGCTGATGCCCGGGTTGGCCACGAGCACCGCCTGGCCACGGACAGGCACGACCTCCGGGTCCGGCACGAACTGGCTGGCGCCGGCGCCCGGGCAGTTAACCAGCACCGGGCTCGCAGCGCTGCTGGCGGCGTCGGCCAGCGTGGGGTAGGACGCCAGGACGACCGGCTGGCCGCCGGACCGCAGGTACCGCTGATAGAGGTACTCCAGGTATTCGGGCATGGATACCAGCGGTGCGGTGAGCCGCCACGCGGACTTGTAACCTGGCGGCACCCTGGCCGGGTCACACGCGGACAGGCTCGGGGCATCGGCTGCGAAATCCGGCGGCGCGGCACCGGCGGTCCTGGTGGCTGCGATCCCGGTAGCCAGGTGCACGAAAGACTGCGGCGCCGCGCCGTTCGCGCTCTGACCCGCGTCGCCGGCCATCTCGCTGAGCTTGTTCATGGTCACGGCGGCCCATCCTGCGATCCGCTCGTCGTTGCCGACCATGTGCGGGCCAAAGATCGCGCCCGCGGCGACCGAGGTAGTCTGCAGCGGCGGCTCGGCAGCGTGCACCGCCACCGACAGCCCTGACTCGGCCAGGCAGAGCGCGGTGGTGAGGCCGGCCACGCCGGCTCCGATGACCGTTACGTCGGTGTCGCGATGCTGCACAGAGCCGACCCTAGTGGCCGCTGCGGTCACGCCACCACCGCCGCCTGCCCCGGAACGACAATGGTAGTTAGATATCTAAGAGTTAGATATCGACGGAATGTGCTAGCCTGAGCACCATGCGGCCCGCGCGTACTCCGATCGGCCTGCAGCTGACGCAGGCTTCGCGCGCGGTCAGCCGCGCCTTCGACGACGCCCTGGCCGCGGCGGGCGGTTCCCTGCCGGTGTGGCTGGTGCTGCTCAGCCTGAAGACGCAGAGCCTGGCGAGCCAGCGGGAGCTCGCCGAGTCCGTCGGCATCCGGGAGGCGACCCTCACGCACCACCTCACGGCTATGGAGTCCAGCGGCCTGGTGTCCCGGCGCCGTGACGCTGCCAACCGCCGGATCCAGGTGGTCGAGCTGACGCAGGCGGGGGAGGACGCGTTCGAGCGGCTGCGCGGGGTGGCCATGTCGTTCGACCGGCAGCTGCGGCGCGGCGTCTCCGCCGAGGAGCTCGCCGCGCTTGAGGACCTGCTTGGCCGGCTGGCTGCCAACGTGTCGGCCGGCGACAGCGGCCCGGCGCCATGGACGGGCGCCGCGAGCGCCGCGCCCTGATCTATCAGCCTGGCCCGCGCGCCGCCGGATCGGCCCTGCGGGCGCGCGACGCGTGATGCGTCTCACGTCATCGGGCGCCATGGACGGCCGGGCAGGCCGCGTTACACAGGCAGCGCCTGAGGGACGCACGGGAGAGCAAGGTGAGCAGCAGCCTGACCGCCCTGGTCGTTCTCGTCACCCTGATTCACGTCGCCGCGTTCGCGGTCATGATCGTTATCAGGATCCGGCGAAACGAGGTGGACGGCACCACGGGCGACGCCGCGCTGATCACTCCCTGCGCTCTGTGCGGCGAGCCGGCGACCCGCCGCAGGTACGACGGGCTCGACCCGAACGAGCACCGCGACCCCCACACCGGCCGGTCTTACTCGACCGATATGGCTCACTACCAGCCGCTGTGCGCGGCCCACGGCAGCTAGGCCAGCAGGATCCCGGCCGCGGCCAGGGCGGCGACGGCGGCCTCATCGAGTCCCAGCCAGTCTGCCAGCGCCTCGGCGTTGTGCTCGCCCCGGCGCGGCGCGGGCCTGGCCACGGACGGCCGGGCGGCGGAGAAGTGGTAAGGCAGCGCCACGACGCGCCGGTCACTGCCCGGAACGCCGACCGAGTGCGCACCGCCCGCGAACGCCGACTCGGCCGAGCGGACCTCGGCCCACGCGATCCCCGCCGATTCCAGCGCGGCAAGCAGCTGCTCGCGGCTGGCGAATCCGGCGATCCAGTCCCTGATGGCCTGCTGGCGCAGGCGCGCCTTGGCCGGCAGGTCGCTGCCTGGCGGAGCCGGGTCGGCAATGAGGCCGCGGCGGGACAGCATGGCCCAGGCGTGCTTGGGCGGCGCGGCAATCAGCAGTGGCCCGCCCGGCGCCTGCCAGATCGTGCCGCGTGATGAGTAGGCCTCGCCGGTGCCGTCCAGGACAGCGTGCGCGTGGTCGTCGCTGGCCGCTACCGCCCCGAGCATGCTGAGGTCGATGTGCTGGCCCTGCCCGGTGACGACCCGCTGGTGCAGCGCGGCCAGCACGGCCACGGCCGCGTGCAGTGCCGTCACCGTGTCGGCGAGCGCCAGCGGCAGGTCGGCGGGCTCGGCGTCGTCCAGCTCAGCCTGACGGGCGATCAGGCCGGACTCGGCGTGGATGACTGGCGCGAGCGCGCGCCGCTGGGCGTCAGGTCCGCTGCGCCCGAAGCCGGAGATCGACAGCATGACAAGGGCCGGGTTGATTGCGGACAGCTGCCGGTAAGACAGGCCGAGCCGGTCCATGACGCCGGGCCGGAAGTTCTCGATGAGCACGTCCGCGCGACTGGCCAGGTCGGTCACCAGTTCGGCGCCGCCGGGCACGGCCAGGTCCACGCCAATGCTGCGCTTGCCTGCGTTCATCTGCGCGTACATGCCGGCCCGGCCGTCCCTGACCGCACCGAAGTGCTCGGTCACGTCCGTGCGCGGCCCCTCGACACGGACCACATCCGCACCGAGGTCGGCGAGTATGCGGGCCGCATAGGGGCCCGATATCGCCTGCGACATGTCCAGCACCCGCCAGGCCGGCAGCGGCCCGCCGGCCTGGCGGGCCTCGTCATCAGGAGTCATGGCGATGCCTCCGCGGGGGTCAGCTGGCCCAGGGCGCTGGCCGCGAACTCCGCGAACGCGCCTCGCGCCGCGGCCAGCCGCGGCGCCGGCAGTCCCCAGGTGCTGATGTCAAAGGTGCTGGCGCGCAGCGCGGCGTGCAGGTCCCACATTGGCATCGTGCTGACATCCAGTCCCGGCCGCAAGGTCAGGTACTGGCTGGTGAGGGTTTCCATGACCGCAGCGCCGTGCGCCCAGCCGATCTCCAGGCGG
>DASPWG010000090.1:0-16005 GCA_035621915.1 Streptosporangiaceae bacterium | reverse complement strand
GGTAGGCAGCGGCGTCCTGGTCAGGCCATCCGCGTCTCCCGGCACCGCGAACAGGCTAAGACCAGCGTCGGTACGCCCGATCACCAGGATCAGGTCCGCCGTGTGCCCGTCGAGCACGAAGCTCTTGCGCCCGTCAAGGCGCCAGCCGTCCTCTGCCCGGGTGGCAGTGAGCCTGGTCGCGTCCGGCTCCCACGACCCGTCTTCCTCGGTGAACGCAAGCGTCCCGATCAGCTCGCCGGAGGCGATGCCCGGCAGGTAGGCCTTCCTCGCGGCCTCGTCGTCGCTGGCCAGCAGGGCATTGGCGGCCAGCACCGCACTGGCCAGGTACGGCCCGCCGTACAGCGCGGCACCGAGTTCCTCCAGCACGATCGCCTGTTCGGTGAAGGAGAACCCGGCGCCGCCGTACTCCTCGGGGATGGCGATGCCCTGCAGCCCCAGCTGCTGCCCGGCCTGCCGCCAGACCGCCGGGTCACCGCCGTCGGCGGCATCCATCAGCTCGCGCACCGCGCTGATCGGCACCCGGTCGGCGAGGAAGCGCCGGACCGACGCGCGCAGTTCCTCCTGCTCAGCGCTGACACCCAGGATCATCTGCCCGGCTCCATTTCGCTCTGCGGATACTCGTTGTCATCAGTCACAACCAGCACGTCGAGTGCCTCGACCTGCTCGCCGTGCACCCACAGCGGATTGACCTCAAGAGCCTGAAGCCCTGGAACCGAGCAGGCGAGCTCGCCGATATCGCTGATCAACTTCGCCAGCGCCGGCAGGTCGGCAGCCACCCCGCCGCGCGCGCCGGCCAGCAGCGGGAAGCCGCGCAGCTCGCGGAGCATTGCCTCGACCCCGGCCGCGTCCACCGGCAGCACCCGCAGGCTCACGTCGTGCAGCACTTCGACGAAGACGCCGCCGAGCCCGACGGCCAGCACCGGCCCGAACCCCGCGTCGACACTCACCCCGGCCAGGACCTCCACCCCGCCCGTGCGCATGGCCGTCACCAGCACCTGGCCGCCCGTGTTGTCGGCTGCCAGCGTGTCCCCGGCTGCTGCCGTGGCCGCCGCTGTCACCCGTGCGTATGCGGCCCGGACCTCGTCCTCGGAGCGCAGCCCGAGCGCGACGCCGCCGATGTCGGACTTGTGGGTGATCCCGGCGGCGCAGGTCTTGATCGCTACCGGCAGGCCGACCTCGCGCGCGGCCACGACCGCCTCGTCGCCTGAGCTGGCCAGCCGTCCCGGTACCACCGGGATGCCAGCGGCGGCCACCAGTTCGCGCGCTGCCTGCTCCGACCAGGGCAGCCCGGCCGACCCGGAGCCCGCGGCCTCAGGCCCACGGCCCGGCAGCGGCCGGACCGTGCCCCGGCCTGCCTGCCAGCGCAGCGCGTTGCCGATCGCCTGGATGCCAAGGTCCATGCCGCTGATGACGTGCAGGTCGTGGGCCGCGAGCAGCTCCCTGGTGTAGCCGGTGATGTCGGTGCAGGTCGGGCTCATGCCGATGACCGGGATCGGCGCGCGGCGGATGCGGTCCGCGAGCCAGCCGACCCTGCTCTCCAGCAGTCCGGCGAGCCGATCATCCGGCGGCCTGGCCTCAGGGATCGTGAAGCCGGTGAACAGCACGAAATCCAGGCCTGGATCATCGAGCGCCGCGTCCAGCGCGTGGTCGATCGCGGTCAGCGGCGAGGTGCGAGCGTTCGCCAGCACGTAGCCGGTCACGTCCAGCGGGTTGCGCACGGCCGCGAATGACGGCAGGTGCGCCCCGATGGCGGTGGCCGTCTCTGGCGCGAACGGCGGGATCTGCAGCTCAGCCGCACTGGCCCGGTCGGCGATGATGTCGCAGGCCCCGCCGGAGGCTGTCAGCACGCCCATCCGGCGGCCGCGGGGCACCGGGTGGTAGCCAAGCAGCGCGCCGGTAGTGAGCAGTTCCTCGATGCTGGATACCCGGATGATGTTGAGCTGTCGCAGCGCGGCGTCGACCACGGCATCGTCGCCTGCTATCGCGCCGGTGTGGGCGAGCGCAGCCTGCTGCCCGGCCTGGCTGGCGCCGACCTTGAGCGCGACGATCGGCTTGCCTGCCTGGTCGGCACGCTGCGCCGCGGCACTGAACGCCGCCGGGTCCCCGATCTCCTCCAGGAACAGGCAGATGACCCTGGTGTGCTCGTCGGCAACCAGGTAGTCCAGGACGTCCGCCGTCGTGATCATCGCCTCGTTGCCGAGCGAGGCGACTACGCTGACGCCGATCGCCTGCGCTCTGGCGAACGCCAGCAGGACGCTGGACAGGGCGCCGCTCTGCAGCGCGATCCCGACCGGCCCGGCAGTGAGCGGCAGCGGAACCGTCAGTGCGAACGGGGCGGCCGGGGCGACGGTATTCAGGAAGCCCAGCGTGTTCGGCCCGAGCAGCACGATGCCGTGCCCGGCCGCAGCGGCCACGAGCCGGTCCTCGAGTTCCCGGCCGTCACTGCCGGCTTCCCGGTAGCCAGAGGCGAGGACCACCACGTTTCGTATCCCGGCAGCTGCCGCATCCTCGATGACCGTGGTGACAGCCTCGGTGGGCGCGAGTATGAACGCGAGGTCGGCGGGCTCGGGCAGCTCGCGCAGCGTGCGCACCGCGGGCCGTCCGAAGATGGTGTCGTGCCGCGGGTGCACGGGAAGCAGCGGGCCCGCGTAGCCCACGGCGCTGCTGGCCGCGACGATGAACCTGGACCAGCCCGAGGTCTCGGACGCGCCGACCAGCGCGATGCTGCGCGGCGCGAAGAACTCCGCCAGCCGCTCGGGCGTGACGAGCGACCGCGCGGCGGCCCGGGCCGTGGTGACCGTGCCGGTCACGCGCGCACCCGTGGCTCCTTGGGCAGCCCGAGGGCGCGCTCGGCGATGATGTTGCGCTGGATCTCGCTGGTGCCCGAGTAGATGGTGCCGGCCCGGCTGGACAGGAACACGTTCTGCCACGTGGTGGTCGGGTAGCCGGGGCCGTCGGGGCGCAGCAGCCCGTCAGCGCCCTCGATGTCGATCGCGATCTCGCCGAGCTTCTTGTGGTACTCGCTCCAGAACAGCTTGGCGACCGACGCCTCCGGCCCCGGCTGGCGGCCCTCGGCCAGCCCGGCCAGCGTGCGCAGCCCGCTGAAGCGCATCAGCTGGACGTGGCTGTAGGCCCAGGCGAGCCGCTGGCGGACGACCGGGTCGCCGGCCAGCCCGCGCTTGCGCGCGGTCTCGGCAAGCTCCCAGAACTCGCGCTCGTAGAACAGGTGCAGGACCGTGGCGCTCCCGCCGCGCTCGTAGCCGAGCGTGGTCATCGCGACCCGCCAGCCGTTGTTGAGGCCGCCGATGACGTTGAACAGCGGCGCCCGCACCCCGTCGAGGAAGTCCTGGGCAAACTCCGCGGCGCCGGTCATCTGCCGGACGGGCTGGTAGCTGACCGCCGGGTCGGAGAAGTTGATCAGCACGTAGGAGATGCCCGCGTGCTTCTCCGCCGCGGGGTCGGTCCGGCACAGGACGAACATCATGTTGGCCCTGGCCGCTCCCGACGTCCACAGCTTCTGGCCGGTGATCACGATCTCATCGCCGTCGATCTCGCCCTTGGTCTGCAGGCCCGCGAGGTCAGACCCGGTGCCTGGCTCGGAGAAGCCCTGGCAGTAGGCGTCCTCGCCAGAGATGATGCGCGGCAGGAAGTGCGCCCGCTGCTCGGGCGTGCCGTGCACGATGATCGACGGGCCTACCAGGCTCTCCCCCATGCCGCGCACGACCCGCGGTACCCCGGCGCGATGCAGTTCCTCGTTGAACACCGCCGACCGGACCGCGTCCATGCCCTGCCCGCCGAACTCCTCGGGCCAGCCGGGGCAGATCAGCCTGGCGTCGGTGAGCTCGCCCTCCCACTCCGCGTACTGCGGGGCCGCCATCGCCCTGGCGCGCTCGGAGTAGCCGTATCCGCCGGTGACGATGGACCGGTTCCAGTCGGTCAGCTCGGCGAGGCCAGCCGGCGCGTGCCCGCCGATCCAGTCCCGCAATTCCGCGCGGAACTCCGCGATCTCCGGGCCTAGGTCAAGTTCCATCGGGCCTCCCGACGCCGCCAGCGGGGTGGGCCAGCGGGACGAGCCCGGCAGCCTGGCTGGGTTTGCCCTAATCTTAGAATCGGATTCTAAAGCAAGACAAGGCCCCGCTGGCCGGAGTCGGACCGCCAGCCCTCACGCCTCTCACACCTCGCACGCCCCTCACGCCCTCATCCCGCCCCCTCACGCCCTCATCCCGCCCCCTCACGCCACCCATCCCGGCCCTCACGCCACCCATCCCGGCCCCGGCACGCCGACATCCTGACAGTTTCAGTCACTTCCGCGCCGGTTATGACATGGTTTGTCCGACTGAAACTGACAGGGTGTCGGATTCGCGAGGTTTGGGGTCGCCTAGCTGGCCGGTTCAGCGGCGGCTGGGCCGCGAGCGGCGGTCACCCGCTGGCTGGGGCAGCAGCCACCAAGGCGGCTGCCGCCTGCTGCTTGTTCTTGCACCCGGTCCTTCTCGCCACGGGCCATTACCGGACCGCGCCCGGACGGAACTCAGTCGGCCGGTCCGTACCCGGCCGGTCCGTACCCGGCCGGTCCGTACCCGGCCGGTCCGTACCCGGCCGCGCCGGGCCGCTGGCCATGAGTCGGCTCGCGTACTCGATGACCGCGTCGATGACCTGCGCCGCCTGCGCCTTGGTCCTGGCGGCAGCCACTTCGCGTGCGCCCTCGCCTATCAGCGAGGTCAGCACCGCCGCGTAGAGCCGGTCAAGCGGCGTGTCCTCAAGGCGCAGCAGCGCATCGTTCTGCCTGATCCACTCGTGCCCGCGGTGCCGTTTCATCAGCTCGAACCCAGGCGGGCCGTCCCCGGTGGAGAAGAGCATGGCCAGGTCCCGCCGCTGCCAGCTGCCTTCAAGGAACGCCCGTGCCCCGGCGGCGAACAGCTCGGCCGGGTCAGTCACCCCGCGCTTGCGCGCATCGGCCACGGCGGCGCTCGCGGCCTCGTCGTAGGCAAGCTGGTGCTCCTGCCAGAGCGCGAGGAACAGCTCGCTCTTGCCGCCGAAGTGGTGATAGAGGCTGCCGACGCTTGAGCCGGCCCGCTCGACCACGTCCGCGATGCTGGCCTCGGCGAAGCCCTGCCTGGTGAAGACGTCCCTCGCGGCGTCCAGCAGCGCCCGCTGAGTCTGTGCCGTGCGCCCCCACTGCCACGAGTTGGTGGCTGGCTTTCGTGTCTGCGGCTCGGCCATCGCGATGCTCACGCCCCACTCGGAAACTGCCTGGCTACTCGCAGCATCGTGCCACGCCTCCGCCGCTCCGGTGAATCTCCCGGCCCCCGCTGACGCGAGTTCGGTACGCCTTGAGTCAAGGAATAGAAATTAATTTCGAACAATCTCCCAAACGTGCACCACAAGCGAACTGGCCTTCGTAAGCTGAGTCCTTTAGTCCAAGTCCGGAGCCCGTCGTGACCTACCTCGTCCTGGCGCTCGCGTTCGTGGTGCCCCTGCTCGTACTCGGACTAGTAGCGCTGCTGCGCGCTCGCCCGGAGGACATCCCGGCCGTGATCCGGGCGTTGGCCCGCTGGGGACGCCGCTAGCCGGCCGCCGCGCCTGCAGACATGTGATGCGGTACTCAGTGATAATTCCAGAAGAGCGTTCTAATATCGGGCTCTCGGAGTTCTCACGAAGGGGCGGGTGAGCCGCATGGGCACCCTGGACGGACGGGTTGCGATCGTCACCGGCGCGGGCCGCGGCATCGGCAGGTCCACCGCTGTGCTGCTGGCGGCCGAAGGCGCCAGCGTGGTCGTGAACGACCTCGGCGGGGCGGTCGACGGCTCCGGCACCGACGCCGGGCCGGCTCAGCAGGTCGTGGACGAGATCACCAGCGCGGGCGGCAAGGCCCTAGTCAGCGGCGCCGACGTCTCCGACCACGCCGCGGCCGAGGAGCTCATCAAGTCCGCCATCGCCGAGTTCGGGCGGCTGGACGTGCTGGTCAACGTGGCGGGCATCCTGCGCGACCGGATGATCTTCAACATGACCGAGCAGGAGTGGGACGACGTGATCCGGGTGCACCTCAAGGGCACCTTCAACACCTCGAAGTTCGCCGCCGCGCACTGGCGGTCGCTGCGCGAGGAGACGGCGCAGAACCGGATCATCAACTTCACCTCGGTCTCCGGCCTGCACGGCGCCCCCGGCCAGCCCAACTACGCCGCCGCCAAGATGGGCATCGTCGGGCTCACCTGGTCCTGCGCGAACTCCCTGGCCAAGTACGGCGTCACGGTCAACGCCGTCTCCCCCGCCGCCGCCACCCGGATGACCGACTCGATCCCGACCGACCGGCGCCGCACCGACCGGCCCTCCGACGACGACATCCGCAGGTCCCCGGACAACGTAGCCAAGGTCGTGGCGTACCTGGCCAGCGAGCGGTCCGGCTGGCTGACCGGCAGGATCGTGCACTCCGGTGGCTTCGAGGTCTCGCTCTACAACAACATGGCGCCGGTCGTGCGGCTGCTGAGCCAGGAGCCCTGGCAGCTTGACGACCTGGCCGAGCAGGTGGAGCGGTCGTTCCGCCCCGCGCCTGGCAGGCTCGTGTGAGCGCTAGCGCCAAGGCAGTCCCGGAGCCGACGCCGGAAACCCAGCCGTTCTGGGACGGCTGCGCCCGCGGCGAACTGCTGCTGCAGCGCTGCCGGGACTGCGACCAGCCGTACTTCTACCCGCGCCCGATCTGCCCGGCCTGCGGATCCACCAACGTGGAATGGTTCCAGGCCAGCGGCCGCGCCACGCTCTACTCCTACGTGATCAACCACCGTCCCGCGCGGGGCTTCGAGGACGAGGGCCCGTACGCGATCGCCGTCGTCCAGCTGGCCGAGGGCCCCAGGATGATGACGAACATCACCGGCGTGCCCAACACCCCCGAGGACCTCGTCCTGGACATGGAACTCCAGGTGACCTTCGAGCAGCGCGGGGACGTCAGCATCCCGCTGTTCACTCCCGCCATGGGATCGTCATGAGCGGGAAACGCGGGGTCATCATCGCCGGTGCCGCCGAGACCGACGCGGTCGGCAAGCTGCCGGACTATTCGACCCTCCAGCTGCATATCGAGGCCGCCGTCAACGCGGTGGCCGACGCGGGCCTCACAATGCGCGACATCGACGGGATCTCGACCGTCACGAACCCAGGCCCGATGCAGGTCGCGCATGCGCTCGGCATCAGCCCGTCCTGGATGGACGGCACCGCGGTCGGGGGCACCTCGTTCCTGCTGCACGTGCGGCACGCCGCCGCCGCGATCCGCGCGGGCTATGCCCGCACCGTCCTGATCACGCACGGAGAATCGGGCCGGTCCCGCGTTGGCGCCATGCCGTTTCCCCGTGGAGCGTCGTCGATACCAGGACAGTTCGAGGCGCCGTACGGCACCGCGGGCCCGACCACGGCGTTCACCATCCCGGTACTGCGGTACATGAAGGAATACGGGCTCACGCACGAGCAACTCGCCTACGTGGCGGTGGCGCAGCGCAAGTGGGCCGCCCGTAATCCGCGCGCCATGTACCGCGACCTGATTACCGTCGACGACGTGCTGGCGTCGCGTGTCGTCGCGTGGCCGTTCCACCTGCTGGAATGCTGCCTTGTCACCGATGGCGGCGGCGCGCTGGTCGTGACCTCGGCCGACCGGGCGGCGGAATTCCCCAGGCCTGCGGTGCACGTGCTCGGCACCGGCGAGGCCATGGAGACGCCGATGATCTCGCAGATGGCCGACTTCACCGAGTCCCAGGCGTTCCGGCTGGCCGGGCAGGCAGCGCTCGCCGAGGCGGGCATCACCACGGCGGACGTCGACCACCTGATGATCTACGACGCGTTCGCGCACGTGCCGATCTACGGGCTGGAGGCACTCGGGTTCTGCGCCAAGGGGGAGGCGGGCGCGTTCATCGCCGCGGGCAACACCGAGCCGGGCGGCGCGCTGCCGCTCAACACCAACGGCGGGGGCCTGTCCTACACCCATACCGGCATGTACGGGATGTTCGCCATCCAGGAAGGCGTCCGGCAGGTCCGCGGCGAGGCCGCGGCACAGGTGCCGGATGTGGAGCTCAGCGTGATCGTCGGGAACGGCGGCATGTTCGCCTCGTCCGGCGTGCTCGTGCTCGGCCGCGCGCCCCGGTCCTAGGACGCGGTCCGGTCCCCCAGAACTGGCCGAACTAGCCGGCCAGCAACGGCGGTTGCGGGGCCTGCGGCCAATTGGGGACAATGCCGCGGTGACAGCTGACCACGACTACACCGCTGCGTTTCGCGGTGCCAGCTTCGTGAGCGCGGACTTTACCGGCGCGAACTTCCGTGACTGCGACCTGCGCCAGGTCAAGATCACTGACTCGTGGCTCGTCGACGTCAGCGTCTCGGGGCTCGTCGAAAACTTCCTCGTCAACGACGTCGACGTCTCGGAGTACGTGGAGGCAGAACTCGACCGGCGGCACCCAGAACGTGCCCAGGTGCGAGCGATGCGCACAGCCGGCGACTACCGCGCGATGTGGGACACGATCGAGCGCCTCTGGTCGGACACGGTGGCCCGCGCGCAGCGGCTGCCCGAAGCCGACCTCGGCCGTCAGGTTGACGGCGAGTGGTCGTTCATCGAGACGCTGCGCCACCTCGTCTTCGCCACTGATGCCTGGGCCGGCCGCATGATCCTCGACGAGCCGGCGCCCTACCACCCGCTGGGCCTCCCCCATACCCCCTATCCGGCCACAGAGGCGGTGGCGCTTGGCATCGACCTCGGCGCGCGCCCGTCGCTGGCAGAAATCCTCGGGGTACGCGGCAACCGCATGGCGATGGTGCGCAGCATCGTCGCCGGGCTCACCGACGCCGACCTGCAACGCGAGTGCCCTCGCCTGCCCGCGCCCGGCTATCCAGAGGGAACGCGGCTGGTCAGCAACTGCCTGCATGTGGTGATGGTCGAAGAGTGCGAGCACCGTCGCTACGCGGTCCGCGACCTGACGGTGCTCGAAGCCGACCAGGACGGCGGTGCAGTGCTGCCCGGCACGCCACCTCGATAACGCCAGCCTGCTGACCCTCGCCGCGCCACCTAGGTTTCGCCAGTCCTTGAACCCCGCCGCTGCCTGTCCCGTGTAAACGGCGGGGGCAGCCGTCGTTGCGGTCCGGCGGCGCGCCACTGTCCGCATCCGGCGCGCCACACACGGGGATCGCATGAGCCTGCTCGCCCTTTTTACGTTGATCATGACCGCTGGCGGCGGCATTTACCTGCTGTCGATCTGGCTGATCGAGTACGACAAGGACTTCCACGCAGTCGCGGCCACCCGCCTGCCGCCGCCCGTGCTGGCCGGCCACGTGCTGCTCGCCGGCGGCGGCCTGCTGGTGTGGGGCTACTACGTGTTAGCCGACGCGGATGACGCGGCCTGGCTTTCGCTGCTGATGCTGTGCGCGGCGGCCTCGCTCGGGCTGGTGATGGCGATCCGGTGGATTGGCGTCTACCGGGCCAGCCGGGCCAGCCGGGCCAGCCAGGCTACGCCGCGCCTAGTGGCCGTCGGCGCGCATGACTCGGCACCCGCGCCGTACCGGGTCCAGCCCGAGGGGCCGCCCGAGCGAAACTTTCCGCTGCCGGTCGTGATCGCGCACGGCGCGTTCGCGGTCATCACGCTGACGCTCGTGCTGCTCACCGCCCTGGGCGTCGGCGGCAGCTGACCGGCTAGCGCACAGGCTGGCCCGCCGCCACCAGGCCAACCTCGCGGGCTATGAGCTCGTCCGGGGTCTCGCGCCGCACGCCCAGCCTGGCGGTGCCGCCGCTGCAGTAGATCACCGGCGGCCGCAGGGCGCCGTTGTAGTTGTTGCACATGGTGAAGCAGTAAGCACCCGTCACGGCAACGACGACCAGGTCGCCGGTCTGCGGACTGCGCAGCAGCACCTCGGGGGTGACGATGTCGCCGGACTCGCAGTGCATGCCGACCAGGTCGGCCAGCACCTCTGGCTCGTCCCAGCGCCCGACGATCACCGGAGTGAACCGCTGGCCGTAGAGCGCGTACTCCAGGTTGTCGCCCATGCCGCCGTCGACGGCGACGTGCAGCCTGCCGGACTGCTTCATCGTCAGCACCCGGTACAGCGTGACCCCGACCGGCGCCACCAGCGACCTGCCAGGCTCGATCAGCAACTCGACGCCGGCGCCAAGGTGACGGTGCGCCGCCGCAACCAGCCTTTCCAGGTACTCCTCGATCGTCGGCGCGACGTCGCCAGGCTCGTACCGGACGCCCAGGCCGCCGCCGAGGTCGTAGACGTCGAACTCGCCGAGCGTCGCCAGTGCCGCCACCTCGGCCTCGAACTGCTGCAGGTTCGTGATCTGCGATCCGATGTGCGCGTGCAGGCCGCGCAGGTTGACCTTCGGGGCCACTCGCATCCGCGCGATGGCTTCCGGCACCTGCTCCACCGGGATGCCGAACTTCGACGCCTTGCCGCCGGTGGCGAGTGCCGCGTGCGTGTGCGACTCGATACCGGGACTTACCCGCAGCAGGACCGGGGCCGGGCGGCTGGCCAGCCTGTCGATGCGCTCGATGTCGTCGAAGCCGTCCACGATGATGTACCCGATACCGGCTTCCAGCGCGGCGGCGATGTCGTCGTCGGACTTGGCGTTCCCGTGCATGACGATGCCGGCCGGATCGGCTCCCGCGGCCAGCGCGATCCGCAACTCCCCTGCCCCGACGACGTCAAGCCCGAGACCCTCGCTGGCCAGCACGCTGATCATCGACGCAGACGGGAACGACTTGGTCGCGAAGCAGACCCTGCTGCGTGCATGCCTGGCCGCCAATCCGTCGCGGTAGGCGCGAGCCCGGCCGCGCAGGCCGTCCTCGTCGATCACGAACGCGGGAGTGCCGAACTCGGCCGCCAGTTCGGTCAGCGAGCAGCCGCCGATGCGCAGGTCAGCGCCGTCGATGGCGGCGCCGGGCGGCAGCAGCGACAGGTCAGTCATACTCCGATGCTTACCGGACGGGCGGGCCGGAGCTCAAGTCGGGGTGGCGGGCTCTGCGGCCATCCGCTGACGTACCGCCTCGTATGTGATGATCGCGGCCGAGATCGAGACATTCAGGGAGTCTGCCCGGCCGAACATCGGGATGCGCACCCTCACGTCGGCTCGGCCGAGCCAGGTTGCTGACAGGCCGGGCTGTTCCGCGCCGACGGCGATGGCGACCGGGCCGGTCAGGTCGGTGCCGGTCAGCAGGCCGGGCGCGTCCGGCGTCGCCGCGACGATCCGCAGGCCGTGGGCAGTGAGCCAGCCGATGACCTCCGCAGAGGACGCGGACGCGACGGGCACGGAGAACACGGTGCCCTTGCTCGCCCGCACCACGTTCGGGTTGCCCCAGTCGGTGACCGGATCGGCCGCGATGACGGCCTCGACGCCTGCCGCGTCGGCGGTGCGCAGGACCGCGCCGAGGTTGCCGGGCTTCTCCAGGCCAGCGCAGACCAGCACGAGCGGGCTGGCGCTGAGCGTCAGGTGCTCCAGGTCGTCGTCGATGGCCGGGACCACGGCGAGCAGGCCGTCCGGGCCCTCGCGATAGCTGGCCTTCTCGAACACCTGGCGGGTGACGCGCACGATCTCGGTTCCGCGCGCAGCGGCCGCGGCGACGACTTCTTCGGCTGCGGCAGTGCGCGGAGCCGACAGCTCGGGGCAGTAATACAGCGCGCGCGGCGCGACCCCGGCCGCCAGCGCAAGCTCGATCTCGGCCAGGCCCTCAACCAGGGTGACGGCAGCCTCATCGCGCTGCCGCCTGCGGCGCAGCGCGATGAGCTGCTTGATCCGGGGGTTCGCCGGACTGGTTATCTCCAGCGCGGCAGGCCGGCGGGCTTCGGCGGGCATGGCAGTCATGCTAGGTCCCGTCACGCGCGGCGGCGGTCAGGCACTGGCAGGCGCGTTGCCTAGCCAGGCGCTGACAGCAGGTAGATGCGGCTGCTGAGCTTGCCGATCATCCGGTAGATGTGCCACAGGCAGTCGCCGAGCTTGATGTCGTAGTTCTGCCTGCCGAACCGCGCGATGTACCGGTCCGGGTCGCGGATCAGCCGCGCGGCGTGCAGCAGTTGGCGACCTGGCTGCGGGGAGTGCTCCTGCGCGTACTCGCCCCACTCGGTGCCCAGTATCACGCAGCGGTCGATGCGCAGCCCGGCGGCGGTGATGGCAGCCTCGGCGGTCTCCGGGCGCATGGACGCGGGAACGCAGTCCATGACCGGCAGCAGGAAGGCGGCTTCGCCAGGCTCCAGGAGCCCTGTGGCGAACATCTGGTAGATCAGCGCCCGGCCGCCCGGCTTGAGCACGCGCCGGAACTCGCGATAGGCGCGGTCCAGGTCCGCCACCAGGCTCAGCACGTCGCGGCACCACACCAGGTCCACGGATGCGCTCGCGACCGGCAGGTTCTCCGCGATGCCGACTTCGAAGCGGACGCTGTCGCCCGGCCGGGCAGCCGCTCGCGCAGCCTCGATGCATCGGGTAACCGGATCGATGCCGGTGACCTGCAGGCCAAAGCGCCTGGACAGCTCGACCGTGTAATCGCCGTCGCGGCACCCGACGTCGATCGCGGTCGCCCCGGCCGGGAGGCTCAGTCCGGCGACCAGGTCGTACAGCAGGCCAGGGCCCGCGGGATCGAGGGATTCATCCAGCGCCTCGTTGAACTGCGCCTCGATCAGGCCGTAAGCGTCCTGGGCGGCCAGGCCAGACTCGGGATCGGTCACCCGCCCATCTTGTCCGAGCAGTCTGCCTGGCGGCGAGCGATTAACGCGGCACTTGCGATAGTACGCGACGACTGTATATCGTGCCGATGTATCAGTGCGATACATCGCCCCACCGAGCGGCTATCACAACCAGGAAGGCAGCGGCATGTCCGGCGCGCAGTTGTATGACTCCATCGGAGCCACCTACACCGTCACGCGGCGCACCGAGCCGCGGATCGCCGCAAGGATCTGGGCTGCGCTCGGCGATGCGCGGACGGTGCTGAATGTTGGCGCCGGCACCGGCTCCTACGAGCCTCCAGGCCGCGACGTGACCGCGGTTGAACCGTCGGCGCTCATGCGCGCGCAGCGTCCCGCCGGCGCAGCGCCGTGCGTGGCCGCTTCCGCGGAGAGCCTCCCGTTCGAGGACCAGTCCTTCGACGCCGCGATGGCTGTTTCCACCGTTCATCACTGGCCGGACCCGGTCGCGGGCCTGCGCGAGATGCGCCGGGTGGCGCGCCGCGTTGTGGTGTTCACGCACGACACCAGTGAGGCCGGATGGCATGGCCGGTTCTGGCTTTCTCGCGACTACCTGCCCGAGGTCGCTGGCTTGCTTGCCGGCCGGCCTTCGGTCGAGGAGCTGGCCCGCGCGATCGGAGCCCGGATCGAGCCGGTGCCCATCCCGTGGGACTGCGCTGACGGCTTCTTCGAGGCTTACTGGCGCCGGCCCGAGGCATACCTGGACGAGAATGTCCGCCGCGGGGTATCTGGATGGGCCAGAGTCGGGCCGGAAGCCGAGCAGCGTGCAGTGCGCCGCCTCCGTGCTGACCTGGACTCAGGACGGTGGGCCGAGCGCAACCGCGACCTCGCCGATCTCGAGGAGGCCGAGCTTGGCCTTCGCCTGCTCATCGCCTGACCCCCGCCGTGACTGCCCGCACCGGCCGGGCAGCAGCGCCGCGCCTGCTCAGGCGTCGTAGTCGACGGTGAGCTGCTCGGTGACCGGCATCGACTGGCAGGTCAGAACGAAGCCTGCGTCGAGTTCGGCTTGCTCGAGTGCGAAGTTGCGGCGCATCCGGACCTGCCCGGAGCGGAGCAGCGCGCGGCAGGTGCCGCACACCCCGCCCTTGCACGCGAACGGCAGGTCAGGCCTGGCGCGCTGCGCCCCGTCCAGCACCGGCGTGCCAGCCGGGATGGTCGTGGTGCTGGTGCGGCCGTCCAGGATGACGGTCACCTCGCAGCCGCTGGCCAGCGGCGCCTCCTCGTGCCGTTCCTGGTCTGGCGGGGCCTCCTCGACGTAGAACAGCTCGCGGTGCACCCGCTCGGCGGGCACGCCGAGCTCGCTCAGCACCGTCATGGCGTCGGTGACCATGCCATACGGCCCGCACAGCCACCAGTGATCGACGCTGTCCACCGCGCACAGCGCTGGCAGCAGCCGCCGCAGCCGGCTGGCGTCCATCCGGCCGCTGAACAGCTCCACCTCCTGCGGCTCGCGCGACAGCACGTGCGCCAGCTGCAGCCGCACAGGATAGTTGTCCTTCAGGTCGGCGAGCTCGTCGGCGAACATGACCGAGTCCGCGCGCCTGTTCCCGTACAGTAGCGTCGCCTCCGCCTGCGGGTCGCGCAGCGCGGACGCCGTGATCGACAGCACCGGGGTAATTCCTGACCCGGCCGCGATCAGCACATGCCGGCCAGGCTGCCCGTCCGGCGTGAAGGACCCAGACGGCGGCTGCACCTCAACGCGGTCGCCCGGCCGCACCTCCCGCACCAGCCAGCCAGAGACCGCGCCGCCCGGCACCTCGCGAACGCCGATGCGCAGCCTCTCCCCGGCGGCCGCGCAGATGGAATAGGAACGGCGCTCCTCAAGCCCCTGCACTGTCCGCCGCAAGGTCAGCGATTGTCCGGGACGAAACGAGTACTCCTCCGCCAGCTCGTCCGGCACGTCAAACGTGACCGCCACGGCGTCATCGCAGAGCCGGTCGACGCGCGCCACGGTCAGCTCGCGGAACTGGCGCCGGGACGCTGACAAACCCTCGGCTGCGGCGGCGGTCACCGGTCAGATCTCCTTCACGTGCTCGAACGGCTCGGCACACGCGCGGCAGCGGTACAGGTCCTTGCACGCGGTAGCGCTGAACGCAGCGGTCCGCTGCGTGTCGTCCGAGCCGCAGGCCGGGCAGGTCACCAGGGCCGGGGGCGTTGTCAGCGTGAGCGGCACGGGTCCTGTCGCGTTCCGCCGCGGCGCGGCGCCTGGCGGCGCGATCCCGGCCGCGGCCAGCTTGCGGCGGCCGGCATCGGTGATCCAGTCGGTCGACCAGGGCGGGCTCAGTACCGTCCGGACCTCGACGCCGCTGAACCCGGCCGCCGCGAGCTGATGGCAGATGTCCGCGCGGATCTCGGCCATGGCCGGGCAGCCCGAGTAGGTCGGAGTCACCGAGACGACTACCCGGTCGTCCTCGGCAGAGATCCCCCGAATAATACCTAGGTCTGCCAGGGTTAGCATTGGTAGTTCGGGATCGGGCACGGAAGATGCGATCTGCCGGGCCGACTCCAGCCGTTCAGGGCCGAGGTGCGTCGAATCCAGCCGGGCGGAGTCCAGTCGCGCCCGGTCCAGCCGCGCCCGGTCCAGCCGGGCCGGGTCCAGCCGGGCGGAGTCCCGCCGCTTGGAGTCCACGCCGGTCACCACACAGCTCCCGGCATCGACCTGGCGACGCTCTGCAGTTCCGCCAGCAGGTAGCCCATGACCTCGGTGTGCACGCCATCACGTCCGGCCTGGCCGCCCACCCTGGCCAGGGCCGGCGCTTCCGGCCGCTCCAGTCCGGCTGCTTCCAGCACGGTGCTCAGCACCGCATCGAACTCAGCGGCCAGGACCGCCGGATCGACGGCCACCCCGGTGAGCCGGAGTTCCACATCCGTGGCCTCGAACAGCTCGGGTACCAGCGGCGCTGCGGCCGCCAGGCCGGCGATCATGCGCTCGCGCGAGTACTCGGTGCCATCGCCCAGGCGCACGACCCACTGGGCGGCGTAGTCGCGGTGGTAGGCGACCTCCCTGACACCCTGGGCAGCGACCGCGGCGAGAACAGGGTCTGCCGACGAGCGCAGCCGTCCCAGCAGCGCCAGCCGCCACGTGCTGAACACCAGCAGCCTGGCGATCAGCCCGCCGAAGTCGGCGTCCACAACCTCGGCCAGCCGGACGTTGCGGAACTCGCGCTCTGGCCGGCCGAATGCGAAGTCGTCCTCGTTGCGCCCGGAGCCGTCGGCAGCGCCCGCCCGCGTCAGCAGCAGCCGTGCCTGGCCGAGCAGGTCGAGCGCGATGTTGGCCAGCGCCGTCTCCTCTTCCAGTTCCGGCGCCCT
>DASPWG010000089.1:0-2877 GCA_035621915.1 Streptosporangiaceae bacterium | reverse complement strand
GCGGGCCACGAAGATCGATGTTGTGAGGTTGTAGTTGTCGCAGTCGATCGCGGGCGGAGTCCCGCGGACGAAATCGGCGATCAGGCTCGAGGTGAAGTCGTGGATGACCTGAATGCCAGGATGCGCGGCGTTGAACTTGGCGACCAGGTTGTTGAAGTACGGGACGACCTCGGGCTTAGTCTCCTCGAACACGATGGTCGTGGCGCCGCCAGCGGACGAGCACCCGGCCGCCAGTCCGGGACCAGCGAGCACGGCAGCACCAAGTCCCACCGTCTTCATCATCGACCGGCGGCTCAGTAACGGCCCGCCGCCACCAGGCGTGGGAGCGGCCCGGTGGCTGTGACGCAGATGTCTGTCGTGCTGCACGAGACTCTCCCTCCGAACCAGGACCGCCCGTCCCTGCTGCCTTCGCAGTGGCCAGGGTAGGCTGGTGATGGAACGATCTATCAAATGGAAACGCCACGCCCAACTGATGTCAAGAGGTGGCATGTGCGGGTTGTACGGTGAAGCCGTGACCGGGTCCCTATCAGACCAGGCCCGCGCCGCAAACGCGGATCAGGTAACAATTCAAGACGTGGCCCGCGCTGCCGGCGTGGGCCGGCAGACGGTCTCGAACGTGCTCAATGGCAGCGGCCGGGTAGGCGAGGCCGCACGGGCCAGGGTGCTCGATGCTGTGGCGGCGCTCGGCTATCACCCGCATCACGGCGCCCGGAGCCTGCGCTCGCGCCGCACCGGACAGCTGGCCTACGTCCTGCCCCATGCGCTGCTGATGCCGAACAACTACATCATGCAGCGGTTCCTTCAGGCACTGGCAGCGGCAAGCGGGCGCCTGAGCTACAACATGGTGGTCGTCGTTCCCGACGGCGACCCGCGCGACGAGATGCGGCGCCTTATCGCTAGCAGGACCGTGGACGCATTCCTGCTGTCGGACCTGCAGTCCGACGACTCGCGGGTAGCGCTGCTGGCCGATGCGGGAATGCCGTTCGCCTGCTTCGGCCGGACGAGCCCGGCGCAGCCGCAGCACTGGGTCGACATCGACAACCGCGCGGCCGTGGTGACCGCTGTCGAGCACGTCGCGGGCCGGGGCTACACGCGGGTCGCGTTCGTCGGCTACCGGTCGGGGAGTCACTGGGACGACGAGCGGGTGGCCGGCTTCAGGGCCGGGCTCACCCGTGTCGGCGTTCCGGCCGGCGAGTCCGAGGTGCTGCTCGTGGATGAGGCCGACGCGCAGCAGGAGATCAGGTCCTTGCTCAGCCGCACGCAACCGGGCGCCCGCCCCGAGGCGATCGTAACCGGCAGCGACCGGCTGGCCGCCATGATCTACGGGCTGGCCGCGGACCTGCGGCTGCGGATCGGGCGCGATCTCGCGGTCACCGGCTTCGACGGGAGCCTGGCGGCCGACCTGCTGCACCCGACCCTGACCAGCGTCAGCATCCCGGTCGACGAGATCGCCGAACGCGTGGTGGCCCGAGCGCTGCGACAGGTCAGCGACGGCAGCGACGAGTCTCCCGGCGAAGTGGTGGAGGCTTCGCTGCGCCTCGGCCAGAGCACCGGCGCCGGGCACGCGCCGGTCCGGGACGAAAGCAACGCACCGTTACCGCTCGGCCAGTTCGCTGCGGCGGATCTGCACCGTAAGACTGCGCCGGCCGCGCGGCCGCGCGGCGTGGCGCGCTCCGTGGCCGTCCTCGTCACGCACATGACCAGGCCGTCGGTGGTAGTCCGGCTGGCCAGCGCGCTCGCGGTGCTGGCCGAGCAGGGCTACGAGACGATCGTCTGCAATGTCGGCACCCCAGCAGAACGGGACCGGCATCTGGACTCCCTGCTGCCCACGCGCCGCGTCGACGGCGTGCTGGCGATCAGCCTGCCGCTGTCCGGTGCGCAGGTGGCGCAGTTCGCCCTCGCAGGCGTGGCACTCGTCAGCGTGGACGCGGCCGCGGCCGGGGTTCCGCAGACGGGCATTGACAACGTGGCTGGCGGCCGGCTGGCCGCCGATCACCTGATCGGACTGGGACACCGGCGGATCGGCTTCATCGGCGACATGGCCGTAGCCAAGCCCCCCGCTGGCCTTGGCTTCACCTCCTCGGCAAACCGGCTGCGCGGTTATGCAGACGCCCTGGCCGCGGCCGGCATCGAAGCTGAGGCCGCGCTGGTCCGCCTCGGCCCGCATGATGCGGCCACGGCCGCGGAGCACGCCGCCCAGCTGCTGAAGTCGCCCGATCCCCCCTCGGCCATCTTCGCGGCCTCCGACACCCAGGCCATCGGCGTCCTGGCAGCGGCGGACCGGCTCGGCGTGCCGGTGCCTGACCAGCTGTCGGTCATCGGCTTCGACGACATCGAGTCCGCGGCATTTCTCGGCCTGAGCACGGTGCGGCAGCCGCTGGAACGCAGCGGCGCGGAGGGCGCACGGCGCCTCTGCGCTCTGCTCCGCGGCGAGCAGCCCGTCCCGCAACGCCAGCAGCTGCCGATCGAACTGGTCGCGCGAACCAGCACAGGCCCCCGACGCGCGCTCTGAGCCTGCCACACCGGCCCGCGGCATGCCCGGCACCGCCAGGAGCCGCGCCCGGACCAGCACGGGCCCCCGACGCGCGCCCTGAGCCTGCGTCGTCGGAAAGCTGCTGCGTCATCGCCGGGAAGCTGCCCCTTGACAGCGGTCGGCCGCGGGCGTTCCCTATGTGATGGAACCTTCCATCAATTGACAGCGCGCACGGCCTTGCACCGGGAGGCGAGATGGCCACGGTTGACCTCGAGAAAGTGAACAAGGTCTACGCGAACGGCTTCCACGCCGTGAAGGACCTCGATCTTGACGTGCGCGACGGTGAGTTCATGGTGCTCGTGGGCCCGTCCGGCTGCGGCAAGACCACTGCGCTGCGGATGGTG
>DASPWG010000088.1:0-5080 GCA_035621915.1 Streptosporangiaceae bacterium | reverse complement strand
GCACGCGGACCGCCGCGAAGTCCTCCGGCGGGTCCAAGGCGAAGGGCACGGCGAGGTCCGGCGCCGCTAAGGCGAGCACCGCGAGCCGGTCAAGTCGTACAAAGTCTCCCAAGTCGGACGGCTGATCACTGCGCTAGCACGGTCTGTGCCTTCTCGGGTCGGTGATGGCCAACCCAGGAAGGCACAGAATTCCACGGCCACTGTCGTATTGCGTGCTGTGGGCGGTTTCGCGCCAATGAGCCGCGGGCTGACGGAGGCGAGTGGGCCGGTCACATCGCGTTCCCGTCCGTAATGATCAATTTCGGATGACGGCTTCGAGCACTGAACGTGCGTTTCCAGCGTCTGCCGATACGCTGGCGCCGTGAACTTTAGATCCCCTTTGGGCGCACGTGGCTCTGGCGTGCTGTCGATCAGGCCGTTCCGGCGCCTGTGGATCGCCCTCACGCTCGCCAGCCTGGGGGACTGGCTCAGCCTGCTGGCGCTCTCGGCGCTGGCGGCAAAGATCGGCGGCACGAAGAACGGCGCCTACGCGGTCAGCGGTGTCTGGCTGACATCACTGCTGCCGTGGCTGCTGCTCGGGCCGCTTGCCGGAGCCGTCGCCGACAAGTTCGACCGCCGGATGAACATGATCATCGGCGACGTGGTCAGGGCCGCGCTCTACATCACGATCCCGATCGATCTCTCCCTCGGTGTGGTCAATCGCCTGACCTGGATATACGTCGTTCAGTTCCTGGCGTCGTGCGCTTCCCTGTTCTGGCTGCCGGCCAAGGACGCGTCGGTGCCGAATCTGGTCCCCTCGGACAAGCTCGAGCAGGCCAACCAGCTGAGCCTGCTTTCGACCTACGGCACGGCTCCCATCGCCGGACTGCTGTTCTCGCTGCTGGCGATCATCAGTACCGAGCTTGGCCACATCTCGCACTACTTCTCTACCAACCAGGTCAACCTTTCGCTGTACTTCCGGACGGCGATGTACCTGGTCTCCGCGCTGGTCATCTACACGCTGAAGGAACTGCGCCGCCGGCCGACCGACAAGATCTCCTCGCCCGCGGTACTCAAATCGATCTGGGACGGGTGGCGGTTCCTGGGCCAGACCCCGGTGGTGCGCGGCATCGTCATCGGGATGACAGGCGCGTTCGCTGCGGGAGGCGTGGTCGTCGGCCTCGGCCCGTCCTACATCACCAACGTTCTCGCCGGCGGCAGCGCCGGGTGGGGTGCCGCCTTCGCCGCGATCTTCTTTGGCCTGGCCATCGGCATGTACCTGGGGCTGCCCGCGATGCGCGGGTTCTCCCGGCGGCGGCTGTTCGGCGTGTCGATCATGTTCGCTGCCCTGCCGCTGGCGGCCACCGCGCTGATCCCGAATCTTGTCGTTACGATCATCCTGGTCATCGTGATCGGCGCATGCGCCGGCGTCGCGTACGTGACCGGTTACACGGTGATCGGCCTGGAGGTCGACGACGCCACCAGGGGCCGCACGTTCGCGTTCCTGCAATCCGGGATCCGGGTGATCCTGTTCGCCGTGATCGCCATCGCGCCCGTGCTCGCGGGCGCGTTCAATGCGCTGATCAGCTCGAGTGGCGCTGCGAACTTCCGGTTCCTCGGCTTCTACTATGGCAACGTCGGCTACAACCTGGTCCTGCTGCTGGCCGCGGTCGTCGCTTTGCTGCTTGGCCGCGTCGCCTACCGGCAGATGGACGACCGCAAGGGCATATCGCTGATGGCGGACCTGGGCGCGGTCTTCCGCGGGGAGGGACGGGGGGCGGTGCTGGCGGCGAACACGACTCTGGCAGACGGGAGCGGCGCGCCGAGGCGCGCGCACCCCGGCCTGTTCCTCGCGCTCGAAGGCGGCGAGGGCGTCGGCAAGTCGACCCAGGCGCGGCTGCTCGCCATCTGGCTGCGCGATCAGGGCTACGACGTGGTGGCCACGCACGAGCCGGGGGCTACGAAGATCGGCATGCGGCTGCGCGCGCTGCTGCTGGACACCGCGCACACGGGCCTGGCGCCCAGGGCAGAGACGCTCATGTACGCGGCCGACCGGGCCGAGCACGTCCAGTCACTGATCCTGCCGGCGCTCGAGCGGGGCGCCGTCGTGGTCAGCGACCGCTACGTGGACTCCTCGCTCGCCTATCAGGGGGCGGGCCGCCAGCTTCCGGTCGGGGAGATCGCCAAGGTCAACGAGTGGGCCACCGGCGGGCTGATGCCGGACCTGACGATCGTGCTCGACATGTCGCCGGTGGCCGGCCTCGGACGCCGCCGTTCCTCGGCCGACCGGCTCGAGTCCGAGCCGGTGGACTTCCACCAGCGGGTCAGGAACGGGTTCCTCACCCTCGCGGCCGCCGACCCGTCGCGGTACCTGGTGCTCGACGCCGCGCGGCCGGAGGCCGAGATCAGCCGGGAGATCCAGGTTAGGGTCAGGGACCTGCTGCCAGACCCGGTGCCGCTGACCGCGGAGGAGAACACCGGCAGCTTCCCGGCGGTACGGGAATGACGCTTCCGGCCGTGTTCGGTGACCTGACTGGCCAGGAGGTCGTGGTCGATCAGCTGGAGCGCGCCGTGACCGCGGCCGCGTCCGGCTCCGGCATCATGCATGCCTGGCTGTTCACGGGGCCGCCAGGCTCTGGCCGGTCGGTCGCGGCCCGCGCGTTCGCCGCGGCACTGCTGTGCGGAGATCAGGGCTGCGGCCAGTGCCAGTCCTGCCATCTGGTCGCCGCGGGCACGCATCCGGACGTGCTGCTGGTCAGGCCGGACGGGCTCTCCTACGGAGTACGCCAGACCAGGGACCTGGTGCTGAAGGCGGCGACGGCGCCGGTGCTCGGCCGGTGGCGGATCGTGCTGTTCGAGGACGCCGACCGCGCCACGGAGCAGGCCGCGAACGCGCTGCTGAAGGCGATCGAGGAGCCGGCGCCGCGGACCATCTGGCTGCTGTGCGCGCCGTACGCCGACGACCTGCCGACCACCATCAGGTCGCGGTGCCGGCTTGTCACGCTGCGCACGCCGCGGACCGAGGCGGTCGCGCAGACGCTGGAGTATGAGGGCGTGCCGGCCGAGCTGGCGCTGACCGCCGCGCGGGCTGCACAGGGGCACATCGGCCGGGCCAGGCGGCTGGCCACCGACCCGTCGGCCGCCGGCCGGCGGGCCGACGTGCTGCGCGTGCCGGGACAGCTGGGCAGCATCGGCCAGGCGCTGAAGGCCGCCGCCGCGCTGGTCCGGGCCGCCGAGGCGGAGGCCGAGGCGGTGACCGAGGAACTCGACGGACCCGAGCGTGAGGCACTGCGGCGCGCGTTCGGCGAGGGCTCGTCGGGCAAGGGCGTGGCTACCGCCATCCGCGGTGGCGCGGGCGCGCTGCGCGAGCTGGAGGACCGGCAGAAGTCGCGGGCCACCAGGGTGAAGCGTGACTCGCTTGACCGCGCGCTGCTCGACCTGGCCGGCTACTACCGTGACGTGCTGGCGGTCCAGCTTGGCGCCGAGGTAGAGCTAGCCAATGCCGCGCGCGCGGACGAGCTTGATGAGCTGGCGGCAGCGTCGTTT
This sequence comes from Streptosporangiaceae bacterium, assembly GCA_035621915.1. Taxonomy (GTDB): domain Bacteria; phylum Actinomycetota; class Actinomycetes; order Streptosporangiales; family Streptosporangiaceae; genus JAJYUU01. Next base: position 1,555 of record DASPWG010000088.1, on the reverse strand, counting down.
CCGGCAAAGACGGTCCGGCGAATCGAGGCGATCATGAAGTGCCGTGAGCGGCTGACTGCGAACGTCGCGCCGTTGCTGGCGGTCGAGGAGCTGACGCTCGCGCTGGCCGACCAGCGCTGATCCTGGCTAGCCCGTGATGCTCGGCGTCCAGCCGGGGGAGGCAGTTTTCGTTATCGCGCCGTAATGTAGTGGCGTGGGCATGATGATGGCGGTGAGCTTCCAGCGCAGCGGTCGGTTGTATTACCTGGATCCTGGTCCGTATCAGCCCTCCGTCGGCACGAAGGTGCTGGTGCCCACCGACGCCGGTCCCGAAGTTGCCGAGTGCATCTGGGCGCCGCAGTGGGTGGACGACGAGATCGCGGGGCTGCCGGTCTGCGCGGGCCTGGCCACCGAGGAGGACCTCAGCCGGGACGAGGCCAACCGGGCCAGGCGGGCCGAGGCGAGAGTGGCGGCGCGCAGGCTCGCCCGCGACCACGAGCTGCCGATGAAAATCATCGCCGTGGACTACCTGGATGCCACGAACGTGTTCACGGTCTACTTCAGCGCGCCGCAGCGGGTCGACTTCCGCGGGCTGGTCAAGGACCTCGCCACCCGGCTGCGCGCACGGGTGGAACTGCGCCAGATCGGACCGCGCGACGAGGCCAGACTGCAGGGCGGTATCGGCCCGTGCGGCCGCGACCTGTGCTGCGCGACGTTCCTGAAGGACTTCGAACCCGTGTCGGTGCGGATGGCCAAGGACCAGGACTTGCCGGTCAACCCGCTGCGGATTGCCGGCGCCTGCGGCCGGCTGATGTGCTGCCTGAAGTACGAGCACCCGCTCTACCAGGATTTCCGGGCAACGGCGCCGCGGCTCGGGGAGAGCGTGGAGACCCCCGACGGTCCTGGCACCGTCATCGGCCACAGCGTGCCGGCCGACCAGGTGGTCGTGCGGCTGGCCGAGGACGGCCGCCGGACCGCCTGCCCGAAGGCCAGCGTCTGCGGATCCCGCAAGGCCTTCGAGGCCATGCACCGCCCCGCGCAGGAACCTGCCGCTGACCGGTAGACTCCACTAGCTCGTGCGGTTTCGTTGCGGGCGCGCCGCCTTAGCTCAGTCGGCAGAGCGATTCACTCGTAATGAATAGGTCGTCGGTTCGATTCCGACAGGCGGCTCCATCTGACCAGCCAAAACGCCAGCAGCGTGTTAATGATCATGGCTGTTGGTAGCAGTCTTGGTAGCAGTTTTCCCGAACAGAGCCCGACCGAGCCTGGCCGCGGCATCCTGGGCCAGCAGTGACGAGACATGCGTGTATGCGCGGGTGACCCGGATATCGGAGTGGCCGAGCATCTCCTGAACCACGGCCAGGGCGACGCCCTCCTCCAGGGCGATAGTCGCAGCCGAGTGCCGCATCGTGTGCGTGCCTGCGTGCGGGATGCCGCTTCGGCGAGGATGGCTGACCACTCCTGCAAGTCCGCGTGGGGGTCGACTGGCCGCCCGTTCTCGCGGGCGGAGACGACATCGTGTTCCTCCCAGGGATTCGCTGCCGTGGCTCGTTCTAGCTCCTGGGCCTCCCTGTGT
>DASPWG010000087.1:0-9286 GCA_035621915.1 Streptosporangiaceae bacterium | reverse complement strand
ACGATCACGCGGACCGGGGACGCCGGCCGCGGATAGCAGGTCGTTTCCGGCAGTTCCACGCGATCCCCGTGGTAGGACTTCGTTCCCGGCTGCCACAGCGCTCGCATCGTCTCGATGGCTGACTCAAGCAGGTCGAGCCTGGTACCCGCGGGCGGGAACGGCAGGCCGTAGGCGGCGTGCTCGCGTTCCCACCAGCCCGCGCCGATCCCGCAGAATGCCCGTCCGCCGCTGAGCGCGTCCAGCGTGGCAACCGTCTTGGCGAGCACGCCGGCCGCGCGGAACGTGACGGGCGTGACCAGCGTCCCGAGCCGCAGGTCAGTGTCCAGGCCGGCCAGCAGGCCGAGCGTCACCCATGGCTCGGGAATGGGTTCCCAGGCCCGGCCTACCTGGGGTATCTGGATCAGGTGGTCCATCAGCGCGACGCCGCTGAACCCGGCCTCGGCAGCAGCCAGCGTCATCGCCTTCAGCCAGCCTGCCGGATCTGGATCCCAGCCGAACCTGGAGATCTGCAGGATGAACTCCAGTTCGCGACCGGAACTGGCCGCTGCGCCGTCCGGCGCGCCTTCTGGGGCGGTCAGGCCGGCCGGGCCAGGTGCTGCGGCGGGCCCGGCGTCGACGCGGAGCACGAGATCCCAGCCTTCTGCCGCGATCTGCCCGGCCACGGCGGGCATCCGGCGCAGCTGCGCCGTGAGCGCGGTAGCGGGCACCGGAATGTCGCGAGTGCGGTTCCGCTCCCTGCACACCGCAGCGTCGGTCGTGAACAGCACCGCAACCGCGGGCAGGCCGCTGCGCCGGGCAAGCTGCAGCAGCGCCGCGCGGCGGCCCGCGTCGAGCCCGAGCGTGTCGGCGACGACCGCCAGGCCGCGCCGAGCCCTCGCGGCGATGATCTGGTCGAGCAGCGCGAATGCGTCCTGCGAGGCGTCCAGGTCGTGCTCGCCGCTGCCGACTACTGCGCGCAGCTGGTCAGACGACACGATCTCGCTGGCACGGTAACGACCGGCGGCCCAGGCCGACTTGCCCGCCCCCGACGGCCCGACCAGCACGACAAGAGCGGGGTCCGGGATCACCGGGCCGGCAGGGTCCATGAGCACAGCGTGACAGACGCTCCCGGCACGGGGAGGAAGCCGGATCAGGCGGCGCGGTACCGGGCGCGGCCGCGGTCGATCACGACCGTCCCGTCCTCCTTCGCCGTCTGGAACGACGCAGTGCCGTCGTCGCCGCGCCAGATCGACACGAGCAGCGACTCGCCGGGCAGCACCGGCGCGCTGAACCGCCCGCCCATGGAGATGAACCTGGCGGGGTCGCCTCCGCACAGCTCGTGCAGCAGTACCCGGCCGGTGAAGCCGTACGTGCAGAGGCCATGCAGGATAGGCCGGCTGAAGCCGCCCCTGGCCGCGAACTTCGGATCGACGTGCAGCGGATTGCGGTCTCCGGAAAGCCGGTAGAGCAGCGCCTGCTCTGGCCTGGTGGGCTCGACGACCCGGTGGTCCGGGTCACGGTCGGGCAGCTGCCACGGCTCGGCGGTACCGCGGTCACCGCCAAAGCCACCCTCGCCGCGGATGAACGTGCTGGACCTGATCGTGATCATCGGCTCGCCCGTGGCCGGGTCGACAGCGACGCCCTCGGTCTCGACCAGTGCGCCCGAGCCCTTGTCGTAGATGCCGGTCACCGTGGCGGACGTCCGCACCGTTCCCTCGACAGGCAGCGGACGGTGCAGCTCCACGTACTGCTCGGCGTGCACGAGCATGGCACGGTCGAAGTCGCCCAGGCTGCGGCCGGCGGCCGACTGCGCCAGCAGGACGCCGTAGGTCGGCAGCACCTTCTGCTCGATCCCCTCGCAGTTCTCGGTCGTGAACTCGAGTTCCCGCAGCGGGTCGCCGAGGCCAGCGCCGACCCCGATCGCGTACAGCAGGGCATCCTTGGAGGTCCAGGAGCGCTCCCGCGACTCCCCCGGCACGCCAACAAGACTGTGGTCAAGCGACATCTGTGACCTCCCGGCTGCGCTGCCGCGAGCGCATTGACACGCCTCCGGCGGCTGGATCCAATGTGTTAGTCAGTAGAACACGCTTCTAGTATTTCGCTCCAGTCCCGGCCGTGCCGGGGCCGAGTTCCTAGCGCGGGAGGACGACGATGGGCTTGCTGGACGGCCGGGTGGCCATCGTGACCGGGGCCAGCCGTGGCATTGGCGCCGAGATAGCCAGGCGGTTCGCCGCCGAGGGCGCGGCCGTGGCGGTCGCCGCGCGCACCACCGAGCCAGGCGGCTCGCCGCTGCCCGGCACGATCGGCGAGACGGCGCAGCAGATCCGCGAGGCCGGCGGGACCGCTGTCGCGATCCCGGCTGACCTGGCCAAGCCCGGCGACCGCGAGCACCTGGTGGCGGAAACGACCAGCCAGCTGGGCGCGCCGGACATCCTGGTCAGTAACGCCGCGGTGACGTACTTCACCAGGGTCGAGGACTTCAGCCCCAAGCGGTACGCGCTGATGTTCGCGGTCCAGGTGGAGGCACCGTTCCATCTCGCGACGCTGGTGCTGCCCGGAATGCGCGAGCACGGCCGCGGCTGGATCCTGAACATCTCCTCCATCGCCGCGCGCCACCCCACCATGCCGCCAGGCCCGTTCGCCGGGCGCGGCGGGACCGTCTACGGCATGTGCAAGGCAGCCATCGAGCGATTCTCGACGGGCCTGGCAGCCGAGCTTTACGAGGACGACATTGCCGTCAACGCGCTGTCCCCGACCAAGGTCGTGCCCACGCCAGGCACGCTGTTCCATCACCTGACCACGGGGGACGACGACCCGAACGCCGAGCCGGCGTCGGTGATGGCCGAGGCAGCCCTGATGCTGTGTCATCGCGAGCCGCGGAGCCTGACCGGCCGGATCACGTATTCGCAGGAGCTGCTGGCCGAGCTTGGCGTGGCCATACCGCAGGCCCGGTGACGCGGGCCGGGTGGGTCCGCGTCGACTGTCACGTGCATACGGCGGCGTCCGGGGACGCGGTCACCACCATCGATGAGCTCGCCGAGCGAGTCGCGCAGCTGCGGCTCGACGTCGTCTGCGTGACTGATCACAACGTGACCAGCGCCGCGATCGCGGCCGCCGAGCGCGGCATCGGCGCCAGGGTGGTGGTGGGCGAGGAGATCCGGACCAGGGACGGCGACGTGATCGGGCTGTTCCTGACCGAGCGGATCCCGTATGTGCTGCCGCTTGCCGAGGTCGTCGACCTGATCCATGCGCAGGGCGGCCTTGTCTACCTGCCACATCCGTTCGATCCGGGCCGGTCGAGCCTCGGCGAGGATGCGCGGCGGCTATGCGAGACCGGGCTGGCGGACGCCGTCGAGATCTTCAATGCCAAGATCGAGGACCAGGCCGTCAACGACCAGGCGGCACGGCTGGCCGCCCAGTACAGCCTTCCCGGAGCGGCGGGCTCGGATGCGCATGACCCTGACGGCCTGGGCGCCGCCTACCTGGAGATGCCCGATTTCGACGGCCCGGCAAGCTTCCTTGCCGCCCTGCCTAACGCGGTCATCACCGGCGAGTACCGACCGCACGCCGTCCGCTACGCCCGCCGGCCGCCAGGCTGAGGCCCCAAGCTTGGCGTCAGGAACGACGGAGGAGTCTTACAGCAAACATGCAGGTCGCCGCCTTACGCTGGGAGAACTCCAAAGACCACGAGGAGCCGAAACCGTGCGTGAGAACGTGATCATCGCCTACCGCGGCGCGAACTACGAGCTTGGTCAGTGGCCGCATGGCTACGGGATCTGGAGCGCGTCGAGTCAGGAGCCGCTCCCACTCGAGTGGTGGGATCCGACCCCGGATGGCTGGTCCGCGGCCTGGTACCGGTTCGCCGCCCTTGAGGTGCCTGGGACGATCGTCGCAGTGAGCCAGCCCGGTTCCGAGCCGCCGGTGGCGGCACAGACTAGCCCGCCCGCCTCTGCTCAGCCCGGCCCGGTCAGTGCGCAGGCCGCCCAGGCCGAAGCGGCACCGTTGCCCGCAACGGGAGCGCCGGCGGACCCAGGACCGAGCGGCAGCGCATCAGCCGCAGGCGCCGTCTCAGCCAGCCAGGCGAGCACAGGCAGCCAGGCGAGCACACCCGGCCAGCCGGACACAGGCAACCAGCCGGACACAGGCAACCAGGCGAGCACAGCCAGCCAGCCGGACACAGGCAGGCCGACTCCGTTCTTCGCAGAGCAGGCCGCGTCGCATTCCCCTGCCGGTGACACATCCGCGCCCAGTGGTTCCTCCGCGCAGCCCGGCAGTACCTCTCTGCAGCCCCGTAGCGGCTATCCGCAGCCCGGTGGCGGCTATGCGCAGCCTGGCACCGGCTACTCCGCCGCTGGCCAGCCCTCCGCCGGGTATGCGACACAGCCCGGGTATGCAGGCCACCCCGGATACGGCCAGCCCACCACCGCGCCAGGCTGGGCCCGTCCGCACCCGGGCCCCTCGGCTGCCGAGATTCAGGCTGCTGCCGAGGCTGACGCCAGGCCTGCCAGCCCGCGAGTTGCCCGCATCTCCGGATCACTGCTTGCGGCCGGTGTCATCCTCGGCATCATCGGCCTGTTCCCCGCGTATCTCGGCAAAGTGAGCCTGGCCTCGCAGCCACCCAACCTGTGGCCACACGTGCTGTACCTGGCAGCCTGGGCCGTGAGCGCAGTCCTCATCTTCCGCGGCGGCCTAGGCCAGCGCGTCGGGGCACTGGTCGCCGCGGGCACCAGCGTGGTGACCCTCGGCCTGTTCATCGCCGACGTCGGCTACGGAATCGCCGGGGCGGCCGCAGTCGGCGCTGGCCTGGTCTTCGCCTTCGCGGGCTGGCTGGCGTGCGCCGCAGGCTCAGTGCTGGCCTTCGGCCGCTGGCCACTCGGCTGGCCGCGCAGGCCGTTCGGGCGGGAGGCCACCGCTGTCGGCGTGCTGATAGCCGCGGCGATTGGCACGGCGGTCACTTTCGCGCCGTCCTGGGACAGCTACCTCATCTCCTCTTCCTCCTCCGGCATCTCGGAGACCATCACCGAAGGCAACGCGTTCGCCAACCCCGGAGTCGTCATTTTCGGCGACGTCCTAGTCATGGTGGCCCTGGTGGCGGTGATCGTGCTGGCGGCGCTGTGGCGCCCTGCGCGGATCGGCTGGGCACTGGTGGCTGGCGCGCTGGTGCCGATACTGGGCCAGGTACTCGCGGCAGTCATCCAGGTCACCGAGACCACCACACCCACCCAGATCGGTATACCGTCCTCGGATGTCTCCCAGTACGGCCTGACCGTGCAGTCCTCGGGCCTGACGGCAGCGTTCTGGCTGTACTGCGTCTTCGTCGCCGCCGTGATCGTGGCCACTGCCTGGCTGGCCTTCGGCACGGACCAGGGCGTCCCGTATGCCGGCGGTCAGAGCGCTTACCAGGGCTACGGGCCAGGCAACGGCTACGGCGGAGGTCAGGACACCGGCGCGAGTTTCGCTCCCGCGGGCGGGGCAGGGCCGGCGCCGACCACGTCGGGCCGCTACCCGGCGGCTGGCCAGCCAGGCGACCCGACGAGCGGGCCCGCGACGCCCACCCAGGGCGAGAGCGGCGCCCCGGCGGGCTGACCGCTACAGCGCGAACAAGCGCAGCCCGTTGTGCCAGAGCACGCTGCGCAGCCAGTCGTCGCCAAGGCCGAGCGCCGCAAGGCCGCTGACCTGCGCAGCGTAGGGATGCGGGATCGTCGGGAAGTCGGAGCCAAAGACGATCTGGTCGCGGAGCGCCGCGAGGCGCCCGACCAGGTGCAGCGGCGTCGGCCCGAGATAGGGCGGGTCGGTAAAGATCATGGCGGTGTCCAGCCACATGCCCGCGCGGGTCTCTGCCATTTCGACGAACGCGTCGTTATCCGGCGCACCCATGTGCGCGATGACCAGGCGCAGCCGGGGAAAGCGGCCAAGCAGCCGTCGCACCGGCTGCGGCCCGCACCACTGCTCGTTGCCTGACCCGTCCGCGACTGCGCCCGCATGCAGCACGACCGGAGTCGCGGTGTCAGCCAGTTGCTCCCACGCCTCGTCCAGGCGAGGGTCCACCGCATCGAAGCCGCCCACCTGCAGGTGCACCTTCACGCAGCGACCGCCGGCCGCCAGGCACCTGGCGGTCTCCTCGGCCACCCCGGGCTCCGGGTAGATGGTGAACGTGGGGATCGCCGCGGGCACGGTGGCCGCCAGCCCCATCGTGTGGTCGTTCAGGAACCGCAGCATGCCTGGCCGGTGCGCATAGGCCAGGACGGTGTGATGCCGGACCCCGAGGCCGGCGAGGGTCGCGGCGCGTTCCGCTGCCGGGGAACGATAGGTGACCGGCCACGGCGGGGTGAGCCGGTCGAACCAGCGCCACACCGCATCCTGCAGGGCGTCCGGGAGGAAGTGCACATGCGCGTCGACGATGCCGGGAATGTCGAGGGCAGTCAGAAAGCCCGGAATCTCATCGTCTGTCATCGCAGTGCAGCTTAGCGGCCTGCGGCCGCGGGGCAGCTAGCCCGGAACGTCGAGCGCCCGTCGGTAGCCGCCGGGCGTGATGCCGTAGTAGCGGCTGAACCACCTTGTCAGGTGACTCTGGTCGGCAAAGCCTGCCTGTGCGGCGGCCTCGCCGATGGGCTTGCCCGACGCGATCAGCTGGCGCGCGGAGCGCAGCCGCAGCTGCCTCTGGTAGTCACCGGGCGTCATGCCGTACGCCGCGACGAACGCGCGGTTTAGCGCGAAACGGCTGCAGCCGGCCGCGGCTGCCAGTTCCGCGGAACTGACGTCATCAGCTGCGCGCGCCCGGATGAGCTGCCTGGCCTGCTCGGCGGCCCGCGCGCCCGCCGCTGGCGCTGAAACCTGGACCGGACCGGTCGTGGCCCGGCGGACCATCGAGCCGACGGCGGCCGCGATCAGCTCGTCCCGGCGCAGCGCAGGTACGCCGCCGAGCAGGCCGCGGTGCAGGCGATTCAGGTCCCGTGCCAGTACCGGGTCCCGATGCACGGGCTCGGCGAACAGCGGAAGCCGCGGGGGCCTGCCGGTCAGGTCGGCAAGAACCGCGGCCACCAGCCCCGGGCCGATGTGGATGATCCGGTAGGTGAACCCGAGCCGGTCCGCCGCGTGGCCATCGTGCGGGTCGTCAGGATTGAACGCCATCACCATGCCGGCGGCGCTGGTATGACCGCCTCCTCGGCAGCGGAACGCCTGGGCGCCGTCCTCGGTCACCCCGAACGAGTAGGCCTCGTGACTGTGCCGGTGATAGACGTGCTGCTCGAAGTGGGCGTACATCGCCTCCAGCGGCATGTCCGCGGATCGCCAGTAGCGAGACCAGTCACCCGGCATGCTTCCATTCTCGCGCAGGCTGTTCTCTCGCGGACGCGGCCGCACCACCGTTCAAGACTCCGGCCGCCCAGCGACGGCAGACTGGCAGCCATGCGGTTCGACACCAAGATTGGGATCGCGGTCCGGGCGGACCTCGCGGTCTGGCAGAAGCTGAACGTGACGGCGTTCCTGGCGAGCGCCGTGGCAGGCGGGCGGCCCGAGGTCATCGGGGAGCGGTACGGGGACGCCTCGGGCAGCGACTACCTGCCGATGTTCCGCCAGCCAGTGCTCGTCTACAGCGCCACCGGCGAGGAACTCGGCACCGCGCGGGCAGCGGCCATGGCCCGGGGCCTCGACGTTGCCGTTTACATCGAGGAGATGTTCAAGACGGGAAACGACGAGGACAACAGGGCTGCGGTCCGCGAGGTCAGCGCGCCCGACCTGTCGCTAGTCGGGCTGGCCATCTACGGCCAGAAGAACGCAGTGGACAAGGTACTCAAGGGCCTGCGCCTGCACTCCTGATCCGGCCGGCCGCGGTCGGCTGGCCTAGCGCTGATAGAGGTCGATCCAGTTGCCGCTCGGGTCGATCACGCACGACGAGCGCGGCTTCCAGGGACGCTCCTGCGGCGGGTAGTGCTCGGTCGCGCCCGCATCGAGTGCACGGCGGTGCGTGGCGTCTATGTCCGCGACGCTCAGGCCGAACCGGGACGTTCCCGTCGGTCCCTCGTGCGGGCGGCCGTGCTCGCCCGGCTCGCGCGCGACGGTCAGCAAGAAGAAGTCATCGGCCGGCCACATGCCGAACTGGAAGGAAAAGATGTCCTCGACGAAGGTCGCGTCGAAGGCGGCCTGGTAGAAGCTGATTGTCGCTGGCAGGTCCGTGACGTTGATGGTGACCTGGCTGATGTGCTGAGTCGGGAATTCTGGCATGGTCCCTCCCTGCTCGAGGTACTGGTCCACGAGGCGGACGATCTGTGACAGGATCCGGGCGCGATCGACCAGCGCTTGCCGATGCTGAGTGAGCGCCGGACCGAGAGCTGCGCTTGCCGGGTCGTTCAGGACCTCGCGCAGCACGTCAATCGGCAGGTCGACGCGGCGCAGAGCGCAGATCTTCTGCGCCTGGCTGACCTGTTCGCGCCGGTAGCGGCGGTAGCCGGTGGCCGGGTCAACCGACGCGGGCTTGAGCAAGCCGACTTCGTCGTAGTGCCGCAGCGCATGGATGGACAGGCCGCTGACCAGTGCGAAAGATCCGATGCTCAGAAGATCCTGGTTCGTCACCCTGCCAGGATGGGGCCTCGGGTAACCCGAGAGTCAACCAGTCATAGCGCCGATCCGCGGCGGCTGGTCACAATCCGATCCTGGTAGCCAGCCGCTCCCGGTGCAGCGTGGCGTCGCCGAGGAAGAGCTCGCTGGCCTTGGCCCGCTTGAAGTACAGATGCGCGTCGTGCTCCCAGGTGAAGCCGATGCCGCCGTGCATCTGAATGTTCTCGGCCGCGACGTGGAAGTAGACATCACTGGCGTAGGCCTTTACCAGCGCCGCTACGACCGGCACCTCTGCCGAGTCCTCGGCCACGGCCGCGGCCGCGTACTGCACCGCCGACCGCAGCGACTCCACCTCAAGCAGGAGGTCGGCGCACCGGTGCTTGAGTGCCTGGAAGCTGCCGATCGGCCGGCCGAACTGGTGGCGCACCTTCAGGTACTCCACTGCCATGTCGAAGGCGCGCTGCGCCCCGCCGAGCTGCTCGGCAGCCTGCGCGCTCGCCGCGATGTCCAGCACCCGGCTCAGCAGCCCCTCGCCTGCGCCGTCGGCACCGATCAGCCGCGCCGCCACCGCGTCGAGGTCCAGCCTGGCCAGCTTGCGGGTCTGATCCAAGGTAGGCAGCGGCGTCCTGGTCAGGCCATCCGCGTCTCCCGGCACCGCGAACAGGCTAAGACCAGCGTCGGTACGCCCGATCACCAGGATCAGGTCCGCCGTGTGCCCGTCGAGCACGAAGCTCTTGCGCCCGTCAAGGCG